>JBMYQA010000303.1:0-7161 GCA_049600855.1 Flammeovirgaceae bacterium
ATCAGCACAGCTACTCAAAACAATGCCGATCGCAAAAATTAATATAACTCTTTTTAATGCCTTCATTTATTTTCCTTCTATCTCTTCTTTCTTGTGACTATTATGACAATCGAACAGAATTAATTGACGTACCTAAGCTTATATTCTTAATAATATAAAATAGTGAAGCCCTTCTAAAATGAGAAGTTCTTGTAAGGTTTATTCGTAACGGGAAGTTTGTTTGTTGATTATTAGATAAGAAGGTTAAAATCTCAACAGCAAAATTAATGATTTGAATGGCTAGTTCAAGCATAAAACGAGCGGATTAATACATTTTTTTAGCTGTGTAGCCTGAGTGAACCCTCATTAACGCATTCGTTTTCGTTTAATGAGATAAGGTAGTAGTATCTGATCAATTTCTTTTCCACAATCCGCCTCAATAAAGTCAATTTTATACTGCCCACACTTGATTTTTAAATCCTGAAATCGCTGTTTGATTTTTTCTTGGTAATACGCTTTTACTTGTGAAGGTTGCGCTTTTTCTTCTTCGCCTGTTTCTAAATCTACAAAAACCATCGGCCTTTCTGGAAAATCGAAGTCAAGCTCTGTTTTTTGATCGTACACATGAAAAATGAGCACTTCATGATTATTGTGTTTTAGGTGTTGCAGTGCTGAGAAAATTTCTTCATGTTTCGATTCATTTTCCATCATATCACTGAAAATAATCACCAAAGAGCGCTTATGAATTCGCTCTGCTACTTCATGAATAACTTTAGCTACAGAGGTTTTCTTATTTTTAGGTTCCTCTTCCGACATGCGCTGCAATTGTAAAAACATATTACGGATGTGTGAAGACGTAGATTTTACAGGGCTCATGTATTCTATTTCATCAGAAAAAGCGCATAAGCCCACCGCGTCTCTTTGTTTATGCAGAATATAAGCTAAGCTACCGCCAGCCAGAATGCTGAATTTGAACTTGGCGAAGTTTTCTGTCGGATAATACATGGAGGAAGATTTATCGAGTAAAATCATACAACGGAGGTTGGTTTCTTCCTCAAATCGTTTTACATAGAGGCGATCCGTTTTGGCAAATACTTTCCAATCGATAAACCGCGTGCTCTCTCCTTGGTTATACAAACGATGTTCAGCAAACTCTACTGAAAATCCATGATAGGGTGATTTGTGGAGTCCAGTAATGAAGCCCTCTACCATTTGCTTAGACAGCAGTTCTAAATTACCGTATTCTTTGATTTTGTCGATGTCCATTCCCGTTGTTAAATTAAAATTGTTCAGTCGCTTAGCAGTTGGCCTAAACCAAACTACTCATGACCAGTTGTTTGCGTATATTTCTATAAAAATTACGCTTGTTGCAAAATGGGGCAACAAGCGTAATGCTTCTAAATCTACAAAGCTGTGAGGAAAAAAAATAATAATTCTACCAGGACGGTAAGTTTTTAGTTCAAAATACCATCACAAAGCCAAAAAGTACGCTACCCGATGGTTCAACACGTAAATCTGCTATTCAAGGCTTCTGAACCTTGAATCCATGCTCGAAAGTTTCCTAACTTTCGAGTTTTAAGCAAGTTAGGAAACTTGTAACTATTGAGTCAAAGCGTTGACTAGCATAATTTATGTATTTGATTATCAGAACCTTGCAAAACCGTCGGTTAGAGTAAATTTTAGCAACCTCATAATGGAACAAATGTCTATGACCTCATACTTGCAATAACAATGAAATTTTTTAATTATTTGGCTTTAGGATTTTTATGTTGCTTCCTTTTTGTTGTGCCAACTCATGCCCAACTTGAGCACAAAATTGATAGCTTAAAACAGGTGATTGCCGAAACTACGGAAGATACGGTGAAAGCGGCAACCTATTTTGAACTCGCAAAGCTATATACACGAAGTTCCTTGTCGCAAGCAAAAGAGTTTGCCAACGAAGGACTTATCTATGCAAAAAAGACAAACCATCCGAAAGGTTTAATTGGTAACTTAGGGATTTTAGGGTACCTATACATGTCGTTTGGCAAGTATGACAGCGCCCAAATCTATTATGAAGAGCGCTTGGACTATGCCTTTCAGTTTAAAGATACCTTACAGATTGGGGCAACTTATGCTAATATGGCAATTATGAACTACCGAAAAGATGATTACAAACAAGCTGTGGAGCTTGGGCTGAAAGGGTTGAAAATCATTGAGCCGCTAGGAAATGTATTAGAGCAAGCGCGTGCCATGAGCAATTTGGCGAACTACTTAGAAAAAGCAGGAGATATCGAACGGGCTGAATATTACATGAAACAAGGACTTGCCTTGAAAGAACAAGTCAATGATGAGCGGGGTATCGTTCGGAGTCTTGCCGGCTTAGGTGGCTTTTATACCGATCAGGAGAAGTATGAAGAAGCCATTACCTATTTAGAAAGAGCGGAAAAAGCCTGTTTAAAGCTGGGCGATCAGTTCAATTTATCCATTACCTATGCCAATTGGGGATTAGCACTTGATGGGCTAAAAAAGCACCGAGAAGCAGAAGGGTATCATCAGAAAGCCTTGGCGATTAGTGAAGAAATTAACGATACAGAAGGCGTTGGGATTGGGCTTGAAAACTTGGGAGGGAATTTGTCGCATCAGGGAAAAAATAGGGAGGCATTAGCTTATTATCTGAAAGCATTAGCAGTAGTGCGAGAGTTAAAATACATACAAAATGAGCGGACACTATTAGGTGCCATTGCTGATGTATATGCAAAGCTGGGGGAGCATGAGAAAGCTTACCAATTTTCTGTAGAATTTAATGCATTGCAGGATTCGTTAAATAAAGTACACAACACAGAAGCGATTTCCGAAATGCAAACGAAGTATGAAACGGAAAAAAAGAACCAGCAAATTGCATTACTTACCAAAGAGAATGAAATCAAGGAGTTGAATATCCAAAATCAACGCACCTTTAATTATGCCCTAATTGTTTTTCTCGCGTTAATCACCATACTAGCATTGGTGCTTTGGAATCGCTACAAACTGAAACAGCGAACCAGTGGTTTGCTGGCAGAAAAGAACATGGAGCTAGAAAAGTTGAATGCCACAAAAGATAAATTATTTGCCTTAATTGCTCACGACTTAAAGAATCCGCTCTCTTCTTTTCGTTCCATCACCCAATCGTTGAATGAAAATTTGATTCACATCAGCAAATCAGACCTCGAATACTTTCTGTCAAGCTTGAATCAATCTGCCAATAGTTTGTACGATTTATTGCAAAACCTATTGAGTTGGGCAATCTCCCAAATCAATCAATTGCCCTTTCATACCGAAAAAATAGCATTAAAAACGATTGTGGAAGAGAATATTGCCTTGTTGGAAGCGAATGCGCAAAGTAAAAACATCAAGCTGACACATGACATCAAGGAAGCTGATTACGTGTTTATGGATAAAAATAGCCTGCGCACGGTTCTTCGAAACTTAATGGGAAATGCCTTGAAGTTTACACCTAAAGATGGAAGTGTATCCGTTACCAGTAAGTTAGTAGATCAGCGGGTATTGATTGAAGTACACGACACAGGCATCGGGATTTCATCAGAAGATTTAACGAAACTCTTCAAAATAGAAGAAGATGTCAGTGTAGTCGGTTCCTCAAAAGAAAAAGGAACGGGATTGGGATTGATTTTGTGTAAAGAATTGCTGGAAAAGCAACAAGGAGAGATTTATGCCAAGAGCGAGCTAGGAAAAGGAAGCACATTTACCATAGCGATTCCACATCAAGCTAACGAAGTGTGATAGATAGGTATAAAAATAAGCGTAAGCCCTAAAGCTTACGCTTATCATCGTTATATTTTTTATTTCAACGCTGCACAAGCTTCTCCAATGCGCTTGATGGCCTCCTTCAAGTCTTCATCAGAGGCTGCATAGGAAATTCGGATGCAGTTCGGATCGCCAAAACCTTCTCCACTCACTACGGAAACAAATTTTTGATTGAGCAAGTACATGGCAAAATCAAAGGCATTGTTAATGGTAGTGGTACCGTCTGATTTTCCAAAGTAAGCGGTCACATCAGGGAAAATATAAAAAGCTCCTTGCGGATCGTTGCATTTAATTCCGTCGATTGCACTTAGTCCTTCAATCACCAACTTTTTTCTGCGTGCATAAGCCGCTTTCATGTCGTAAGTTGGTTGCATATCACCATTTAGTGCAGTAATGGCAGCACGTTGCGCAATGGAGTTGGCTCCAGAAGTAATTTGCCCTTGAAGTTTACCACAGGCTTTTGCTAACCATGCTGGTGCAGCAATGTAACCCAAGCGCCAGCCCGTCATGGCGTATCCTTTTGAGAAGCCATTCACAACGATGACGCGATCTTTGATAGTGCTAAATTGAGCAATCGACTCATGCTGACTGCCAAAATTGATGAGCTCGTAGATTTCATCGGAGATCACAAAAATATTTTCGTGCTTCGCTAATACGTTGGCAATGCCTTCTAATTCTTTTTTGGTAAATACCGAACCCGTAGGGTTACAAGGAGAAGAAAATAAGACTATTTTCGTTTTAGGTGTAATAGCAGCCTCAAGTTGTTCGGGTGTTACTTTAAAATCAGCGTCAATATCGCCTTTTAACCACACGGCTTCTCCTTCTGCTAACTTAATTTGCTCGGCATAGCTTACCCAGTATGGTGTGAATACAACTACCTCATCACCTTTATTGAGTAGGCACATCAATACGTTGGCAATCGACTGTTTGGCTCCTGTAGATACCACAATCTGATTGGGAGTATATGCTAAATTATTGTCCCGTTTCAGCTTGTCGGCAATTGCCTGTCTTAGTTCAGGATAGCCGGTCACAGGAGGGTAAGATGTATATCCTTCATCTAACGCCTTCTTAGCCGCTTCCTTAATGTGATCAGGTGTTTGGAAATCAGGTTCCCCTAAATTCAACTTGATAACTTGATGTCCTTGCGCTTGCAATTCCCGCGCTTTGGCTGCCATAGCCAAGGTTTGCGATTCAGAAAGCGATAAAATGCGCTCGGAAAGCGGATAATTCTGCACTAAAGATGCCATTTTGTATAAAATTATTAATGATACTGAGATTGCAGTAAAACTTGTAAAAGAACTCTCAGCAAACTTAAGTAAACAAATAAGCATAGGAACTCTCAAAATCGAAAGCTTTGTTCTGATTATTTTTTAGCGCAAACGCAGCCAAATATTCATAAAAACTCACTTTATACCTAAAAATACGCATAAGTACGTATTTACTCCCAATGGCAGATTACGGATATTTGCACATCAAAACAGAGAAATTCCCCTAATCTATAAAAGGGTTCAAAAATATAATGAGCAGGAATGCTCACAAAGAGTTTATGTCGGCAAGTGCATAATAGTTAACAGTAAGAGCTGCGATGGGAAACCATCGCGTTAAAAAACAGGTTATTTTAACCTGTTTTTTTAGTTTAGACGACTTCATCCAAAAATGAGCAAGCCCATCTGAACCAAACAGATAGGCTTGCTCATTTTTTTTGTATGATACATTTATTGGTTAGGCATCACATTATTAAATTGTACCTGAGGAACAGCCTCACCAACAAATGCTTTAAAGTCATTTTCGCCATGTTTTTCTACTCGAATGATTCGTTTTCGAATGTCATCGAAGTATTTCCACGCAATCACTTCCTGCGGAGGCATTTTCATGTTTGTTTTTTCCATATTAAAATTCAAGCCCGTTTTGCTATACTCTCTAAAGTAAGCCACATCTTGGTAGCGAATGATATTAGATGGACGCTTAAACTCGGCAATCTCTCGATCTAAATCTTCTTTGAGGGCAAAAATATTGACAGGCTGAACTTTGTAAACCATTAATGAACTTCCTTCTCGTTGTATCATGAGGAAAAAACTATCAATACCACCCATATCCCTCATTTTAAAGAGTTTTTCGGATGAGCCATCTTCCCAATCGTACTGAAACTCATTGACAGTTTCGAAGGTTTCCGTTTGGTAATCTACTAAAAATCCAAGCTTTAAGCTTTCCAGCGTAATGCTATACGGATCAAGAGGTTCTAATTTTCTTGGGCCTGGGTATTCCGACTTTTTCAAAAAACTACTTGGGTTTTGGAAGGTTTTTCCTTTCAGGCTGGAAAGTTTGCCTTTACCCGTTATTTTATACTTATAATGAATGTGCTTGAGCACTTTAGTCGCTAGCTTCTTATTAAATCGGCTTACTTTACCAGGCATTCGGAACAAGTTGATAAACCACCAAAACGGGCCAACTCCAATCACAAAAGAAAACCAAAATAATAATTGTAGTGTCCAATTGTCTAAGTATCCCTCTGATAAAGTAGTGAAGTGAGCGATATAGGCAATAGGTACCTCTTTTTTTCTGCGGGTAAATTCGTAGATGAAATCCTGCTGTGCTTCAGAAGGCAATTCTGCCAATTGAGCTTGTACAGCAAATGGTACATCTGTTAAGTCACTTTGTCTTACTATTAATGAATTACTCATTCAGTTTTTGTCTCAAATTAGTTTAACTCTTAGTTGATGGGCAGTGCTGTGCATACCCAATATGATGTTGCTATTGTGATTTGTGAATGATTTTGTGTGATGAATAGTTATGCTTCAAAATTTATACAAAAATCCTTAAAATGGCTAACATCTCTGAATTTATGATGAAGCTGCTTTTTGTTTACACGAAAGGAAACATTGACTGTCAATTTGACTAGTTAAGAATAATTGAGTGGAAAAATTGACTTGTTCTTCCTGTCATTATCCGTAACTCACCCTTTTATGCTTATTAACCAAAGATAATACACGAGTCCGTAAAATAAGGCGGGATTAGCGGTTAAATCACTAAAATACAGTAAATCAAATTCGTGGATTAGCCTAAAAAAGCCCCTTGAATATCACAAATTCAAGGGGCTTGCTAAATAAATATGCTAAACTATTGAGCTAAGTTAAATCGCAATTGGAAGCCAAATGCGGTGGTTGTTCGTTTAAATGAGTTCGACACGCGCGGCGCAGTGATGGTTCGCTCAAAATACCATTGGAATTGCGTTCGTTTATTGATCTCATAGTTTACGGTAGGGCGGAATCGCAAGTTTGTTGTACCATTGGTGACAATGGGAGCATCGGAAATCTTGCGCTGAACCGTTTTTGAATCTTGTAAAGTAAATGCCATACGGAAAGTAAGGTCATTTTTTAAGGTCTTGTTAGCTATAGG
>JBMYQA010000304.1:0-7156 GCA_049600855.1 Flammeovirgaceae bacterium
TTTATTATCCATGCACTTAAGATCGGCACTTTGCCTATTGTTGTGTAAATTGCAAGCTAAAACGCGCTCTTTTCGGCGTGAATAAGAAGCAAAACAGCGCCAATTCAGACATTTTTAAGTTGTAATAATAGAATTATTTCAAGAAATAACAGCAGCTCCTGTTGTAACACCACGTTAATTCAAACTTTTGTAGCTTAAAAATGCTTATTTTAGACAACCGCTATACGCAAAAAAATAAAAACCATTTATCCACTCACATTTTCAATGAGTAATATGTCAAGATACACTAATGAAGCGCAGGGTTCCAATTTCACAAACCATAGCACTGAAGAACCCACTATTTACAACTCCACACATCAAATCAGACTTCCTCTTTTACTTTCGCTAACGCTGGTGGTTGGTATAGGTATTGGAGCAATTTTTTTTGGAAACAAAGGCGTGAGTTTAGGAGGTGAGGTGAGTGATAATGCCGAAAAGTTTCGAGATATTTTATCTTACATTAATCGTTTTTATGTAGATACAGTCAATATCGAAGAACTCACAGAAACAGCTATCCACGGTATGCTAAATCAATTAGATCCGCATACAGCTTATATTCCTGCAAAAGATAATGCCCTTGTAAATGCCCCATTAGATGGAGAGTTTGTTGGTGTCGGCATTGAGTATAATATCTTCAGAGATACAGTGAATGTAGTCAGCATTATTAGTGGTGGGCCATCCGACCAAGCAGGTATTGAAGAAGGAGATAAAATCATTTTGGTAGACGAAGAAACGGTAGCAGGCATTGGCATTTCCAACCGAAAAATCATCAACCTTTTACGTGGTGAAAAAGGCTCTCAAGTCAAGATTGGCATCAAGCGTGAAGGGGAAGATCAATTACTCAGTTTTAATGTCACTAGAGCGCGCATCACCACCAATACCGTAGAAACTGCCTACATGGTAAATGATGAAGTAGGTTATTTGAAAATTAATCGTTTTGGTGCAAAAACATATCAAGAGTTCACGAATTCGCTCGAATCTTTAAAGGAGGAAGGAATGAAAAAGCTGATTCTTGACTTGCGTGACAATGGTGGAGGCTATTTCGACAAAGCCATTAAAATTGCCGATGACTTTTTGAAGGCTGATCAGTTAATAGTGTACACGAAAAGCCGAAATGAATCTGCTGACGAACGAGCGGAATCCAGCTATGGAGGTAGCTTTGAAGATGGTGCTTTAATTGTGCTCATCAATGAGTATTCAGCTTCAGCTTCTGAAATTGTAGCAGGGGCATTGCAAGACAATGATCGTGCATTGATTGTCGGTAGACGCTCATTTGGTAAAGGCTTAGTCCAACGACCGATTTCTTTAGAAGATAATTCTAGTTTACGATTAACCATTTCTAGGTATTACACTCCTAGCGGTCGATCAATTCAAAAGCCTTATGGGAGTGATAATAACTATGGCAATGATATCAATGCTCGCTACGATCGCGGAGAGATGTTTCACATAGACAGCGCCGCATTTGATGAGAAATTAAAGTATAAAACTGCGCACAAAGGCCGAACGGTATATGGTGGTGGAGGCATCACACCCGATTATTTTGTACCAATTGATACCAGCTTCTACACCCCTTATTACCGAAGCCTGATCAATAAGAACTTATTGCGGGAATATGCGCTGCGGTACACGACTATCAATCGAAAAAAACTTTCGCAAATGAGCCTAAAGGACTTTATGGCCTCATTTAATGTTGAACGAGAAGCCAGTCAGGACCTAATCAATTATGCCAACAAATCAGGTGTTGAATTTAACCCAGCCGATTTTCTCATTTCCAAGGATGTCATCCATCAAGAACTCAAAGCATTTATTGCCCGAAACATTTGGGGAGAAGCAGGTTTTTATCCCATTTACCATGAAGTTGATGGAACTTTTCAGCAGTGTTTGGCTCTTTTTAGCGAAGCAGAAAAAATTGCTTTATTAGAAGATACGCCCGATGTAGATAAATGATTTATTAGTGGTTATTTCGTTTAAGTAACTTTTTCAACCTAATGCAGCACATGAAATCGAATTTATATGTTTTCTTAAGCTTTCTTTTAGTCCTTGCTTGTGGCCAAGCTCAAGAAAAACAAGCGATCCAACAAAATATGACTACCCGCGAATTGTGTGTCACGATAGATGACTTGCCTGTGGTTGGCTACAGCAAAACCGATATTCAACACCTGTCCATGATTACCGATAGTTTGATTTCAACCTGCTTAACCTACGATATTCCAGCAATTGGTTATGTAAATGAAAACAAGCTTTATCAAGGAGATCAATTTGATTCTACACGCTTAGAATTATTGGAACGCTGGTTAAAACATGGACTAGAGTTGGGGAATCATACCTTTTCGCACAAAAATTATCACCAAGTTCCATTTGAAGAATACACTCAAGATATTTTAGCTGGTGAGAAGGCAACACGCAAACTAGTTGAGCAATATGAAAGTAAATTGCGTTATTTTAGACATCCTTACCTTCGAATTGGCAAAACGAAAACGCATCACGATTCGTTGGTTCAATTTTTAACCAAACATCATTACATCGAATCTCCTGTTACCATCGACAATGCAGATTACCTGTTTGCGTTGGCTTATCACAAAGCTTACATTAAAAATCACCAAGCAGATATGGACAAAATTGGGAAAGATTATGTGGCTTACATGGAGCAAAAACTGCTATTTTATGAGTCTATGTCGCAAAAGTTGTTCAATCGGAATATGAAGCATACGCTTTTAATTCATGCCAATTTACTCAACGCAAAGTATTTAGATAATTTAGCCGAAATGTATCAACAACATGGCTACACTTTTGTTTCGCAAACAGCCGTTTTAACGGATGCTGCGTATCAATCTGAGATTTCTAACTATGGAAATTGGGGCATTTCGTGGTTAGATCGTTGGGCACTGAGTAAAGGAAAGAAAGGCGATTTCTTTAAAGGTGATCCTGTAACTCCTGACTATATCCAAAATTATAACTAATCTATCCTGCTATCAGCAATTCTCACTTTGTCATTTCAACGCACAGCGGAGAAATCTATGTGCCCATTAAAATACGAAATCATGTGCCCAAGTAAGCCAGATGAGTTCGTTTAGCTACGTGACACTTAGATGTCTCCTTACGTCGACATGACAAAAAAGTCCTTTTTTGCAGAATAGCAAGCATTTTTTACAAAGTGAGAATTGCTGTCCTGCTATTTCTTTATGTAAATGTAATGCGGTGCTAAATAGCGCCTTTCCACCACCGTTGACAAATAAAACTGGGAAGGTATCGTTCTTGTGGAATCTGTGATAATCAGCGCATCGGCTTCCAATAGGTCATTTACCTCATCTACCCACCGTAATCTATTGCCATTTAACAGCGCAAATTTATCAAAATGTTGGCAAGGAAAACAGTAACGATCTTCCGAAAAGATCGTTTTGACTTGCTGTTCTCTCAAGGGCAAATAGGCCGTTCTGAGATCGACAAATGGTTGATTAGACAACATAAAGTTTAGGTAATGCGCTTGAAAGCTTTGGTGCCAATAATGTAAACTTACCAACAACATTCCGCCTACAAGAAATAGCCGCCAAGGTGTTAAGATTAAGCGTACAGTTCTCATCAAATCGGTCAGCAATAAAGCCAAACCAATGGCCAGCCAAAAGGCCAAATAGGTAAATGTACGATGTGGCGGGTAATAAGCTTGAAGTAATACTAATAAAATCGCTAAACCGATGGCAAGCAACACACTGGAGAGCATTTGTTTCGTCTGCTGATGCAATTGCTTTTTACGCCATAAAATCAGGGCAACACTGACCGAGACACCTAGAAAAAAAATCGCTTTCGCTGGAACACCAACGATATAGTTGAAGTATTCGATAATTAGCCAAGTATTGTCTAATAAAAATTGGTAATCGTGTTTGGCAACATATTCATTTGCAAAAAGCGCTGATGGGCTAGAAAATAACAATAATGGGAGATACAGCAATAAGGTTAAGCCACCAATCGTCATATGCATCAAGATGACTTTTTTAACTGCTAACACATTTTTAGCGCCTTTCCATAGCGAAATCACTAAAAAGAATAAGTAGGGAAATATAAAAGTAGGAATCGTAAAAAAACCTAAAACACAGCAACAAACGAAAAGCGCGGTACCTAATTTTTTGTTGATCCACAACCACAAAGTGACCAAAGCCAATAAAGCCCAGAAACTCAACAATAGGTAGCCACGCCCTTGGCAAGCGTATAAATTTGCCGAAAAGGTGATACCAAGGCTCAACAACACATACCTTGCGGCTGTTAATGAATAAAATTGCTTAGCAAGGGTAAATCCTATCAGCAAGATACCAATTAAACTGATGAAGCTGGTTAAACGAATCGCCAATAAATCTGGAATTCCAACTTTCAGCCAAAATACGGTAAATAGGTTATACAACACATGATTATTCGGTTCTGGATAATGTGCTAAGCTTAACCACCAACCTTGTGAAGAAAACCATGCATACGATCGCGTTTCATCATCTGCCAAAATAGCTGTCTGGAGAAAGTAATGAGCCCTAAAGAGACTAACTCCCAATAAAACTGCGACCAACCAAATTTGATCTTTATTTTCGAGTGTACTCCATGAATGCCATCCCTTTCGCAATAGCTTTAGGGTTGAAACGCTTAAGCTTTTACAGGCATTGAGCGCAATAGAAGTAAATATCATGAAGTATAAAACAATACCCAGCACTGGCACAATAAAATAACTGAGGTACTGAAATCGGCGATAGTGCTGCAGTGTAAATAACTGACGTTGCCACTCATCAAACTTTGCCAAGTGTGGATATTGTTCTTGCACCAAGTCTACAATGTTCTGATAAGTAAACAGGTGAAAACAGCTTAACAAGCAAACGATGAATAATACATATCCCACACCACTGCCTAACAACAAGTAAGGAAGGACTTTTTCCACTTTTTGAGCATTGAGATTATCAGTCATAAAAAATTTTCACATCACTCAAGGCGTTCAATTGCATATTTCACCAAATAAGCATGAGACAAAGGCTTATTAGGATCATCCACATCTCCATTGGTTTCATAATCTAAAAAGACGAGGTCTTGTTTTTTAGAAAGCTCATGCAGTTCTTTTAACAAGTTGGCTAATTTATGCTGCAATACCCAATCAAAAATAGGGAGGTAAATTAATTTTCGAGCAGTAATGTAATCCAATAATGCTGTTCCAGAAACCCCTTTTCGATGCCCTCTAGGAATACCAAATTTTCGTACTGTTCTTTTCAGGCCTTTCATAGTTGTAATCTCAAACTTGGAAGTATCAATATCCACTCCTTGAAAGACTTTTAATCCTTGCCAAATTCCTTCAACAGACTGTGCAGTGATGCCTGCTGAAAATGGCACTGGAATATCTCCGTGTGGATAAAATGGACTAAACTTCACATAAGGTTCTTCTGCCTTGGATGTTAAATCGATAATGATTGCATTGGGATATTGCTTCTGCAGATTGATAAGCTTTTTTCGTTTGTTCTCTACATAAATCATTGTATTATTCTTTTTTAGCTACTATCCGAATTCGTTTATAATCGGCAATCCATCCATTTGATGTGTAAAAATCGGGCCGTAAACCTTCAATTGCTTCTCGAATGATCGCTTGTTTCGTCTCTTGATTATTCACCTCTTGAAAAAATACAGCTCCAAACATTTGTAGCCAATGCAGCATTCCACCGTCTCCTTCCAAGGGCGTATCTCGGTTATAATATTGGGCATAAGTAACCGTTAAGCCAAATTTTTCTAATAGTGTACTGTAAGTAGCAATGGAAGGGAAGTACCAAAACTCGTGAAAAGCCAAGCCTCTTTTTTCAAATGCTGCTTTTAAGGCCGTTCGAATGGCTAAAACATTAGCTTTTCCACCAAACTCCACAACTAATCGTCCTCCAGGTTTCAAATGTTTCACGATCCCTGCCGTCAATGCTTCCTGATTGGGCATCCAATGAAAGGCCGCATTGGAAAAAATCGCATCAAACGCTAAGGGAAAATCCAGTGCTTGCCCATCCATCACTTGAAAATCTAGTGCTGGATAACGCGTTTTAGCATCATCAATCATAGCTTCCGAAGCATCTATTCCAAAAGCAACGGCTCCCGCATCTGCAATTTCTTTTGTTAACTGCCCCGATCCACAACCGATATCCAAAATCATTTCACCCACCTGAGGATTCAATAATTCAATTAATGAGGCTCCATAGCCATACACAAATGCATGGCTCGTATTGTATAAGTTTGCATTCCAGTCCATAACAATAAGAGGTTATCTAAAGAACTTGTCTAATATTACGTGATTTCATGGATTGAAAAAAGAATCTTCATGAAAGCATCATTTTTTCCATGAAGATATCCAAAAGTTTTAGCTAACTTTCAATAGCAAACTTCTACCATAGCTTGAAAAGCTAAACTTGTGTACACTTCATTATACTACTTGTAAAATTTACTATTTTCTTCATCCTAAATCATTACCATGAATTCTGTCTTAAATAAGAATTTATTTTTCGTTAAAGAACACATTGGGGTATTTAAAGCCGCTAATAACTTCGATATCATCGATCCTGAAACTCAGGAAACCATCATGCTATGTAGAGAAGATAACCTCAACTTCATCACCAAACTCTTACGCTTTTCAGATTACAAGCGAATGACTCCATTCGAAATTGAAATTCGTACGCCAGAAGGGGAACGATTGTTGACAATAAAACGAGGTATTGCTTTCTTTATCTCAACTGTTGAGGTTTTTGATGAAAACAATCAGCTCATCGGTATTTTTAAACAGCAATTTTTCTCTATTGGCGGGAAGTTTAATGTATTAGACCCGCAAGGAATGACATTGTGTACTTTAAAAGGTAAGTGGACCAGCTGGGATTTTAAATTTGTAAAAGATGGAGTTGAGTTTGCCCATGTGAGTAAAAAGTGGGCAGGATTTGGCAAAGAACTATTCACCTCTGCCGATAATTATATGCTACAGATTAGCGATCAAGTTCCCACCGACAACAAACTACGGCTTTTAATTTTAGCTGCTGTGATGTGCATTGATATGGTACTGAAGGAATAAGCTCAAAAATTTTCAACCTTTGCTAAAGCTAAGGGCAAAAGGACTAAAAGGGCATAAAGACAT
>JBMYQA010000305.1:0-7074 GCA_049600855.1 Flammeovirgaceae bacterium
TGAGGGCTTCTTAACTCTTTTTCACTCGAAAAAACTAATGTTAGACAAGTTCATCTACATAAACTTCATCCTGAAAACAATGGAAAATTTGAAATTTGAAACCTTACAGCTTCATGCTGGGCAGGAAGTTGATCCAACCACCAACTCTCGCGCAGTTCCCATTTACCAAACCACTTCTTATGTGTTTAATGATGCCGAGCACGCTGCCAATTTATTTGGCTTAAAAGAATTTGGAAATATCTATACGCGCATCATGAACCCCACAACGGATGTGTTTGAAAAGCGTATGGCTGCTTTAGAAGGTGGCGTGGCGGCTGTAGCCACTGCATCTGGACAAGCTGCACAGTTTTTGGCGATCAGTAACATGCTAAAGGCGGGGGATAACTTCGTTTCTACGCCATTTCTTTATGGAGGCACCTATAACCAATTTAAAGTTCAGTTTAAACGTTTAGGCATTGAAGTCAAGTTTGCCAAAGGCGATCAGCCTGCCGATTTTGAAGCGGAGATCAATGAACATACCAAAGCGATTTACCTCGAAACCATTGGTAATCCTGAATTAAATATTTCTGATTTTGAAGCCATTGCTGCGGTAGCACAGAAGCACGATATTCCACTCATTGTGGATAATACTTTCGGCGCTGGCGGTTACTTATTTCAACCCTTAAAACATGGAGCAAATATCGTTACGGCTTCTGCCACAAAATGGATTGGTGGTCATGGTACGTCCATTGGAGGAATTTTGGTAGATGGCGGAAACTTCAATTGGGGAAATGGCAAATTCCCACTCTTTACCGAGCCGAGCGAAGGGTATCATGGCTTGAAGTTTTGGGAAGTATTTGGCGAAGGAAATCCACTAGGACTTCCAAATATTGCCTTTGCCATTAGAGCACGTGTAGAATGCTTGCGGGATTATGGAGCGGCACTCAGCCCAATGAATTCCTTTCTACTACTTCAAGGGGTAGAAACCTTATCGCTCAGAATGGAGCGCACCGTTTCAAATGCACAACAATTAGCCGAATATTTAGAGCAACATGAGCTGGTCGAAAAAGTCAATTACCCTGGTTTAAAGTCTAGCAAATACTACGATTTAGCTCAAAAATACCTCACGAAAGGTGCAGGAGGCGTACTCAGTTTCGAAATTAAAGGCGGCTTAGAAACGGCCAAAACCTTTATCAATTCGCTTCAGCTGGTGTCGCATTTGGCAAATGTAGGCGATGCGAAAACATTGGCGATTCATCCTGCTTCTACCACGCATGAGCAGTTGAGTCCTGAGGAACAGTTAGCCAGTGGCGTAACGCCGGGTATGATCCGAATTTCAACAGGCATTGAACATATTGATGACATCATTGGCGATATTCGTGAGGCGCTCACCAAATCGCAACCCGTGCTTGCTTAATCATGGTCGATTTTCCCGCAGCAATGTTTCTACTTTTTTTTGAAGCGTAACAAAACTGCGGGAAATCACTATTTGCTACTCAATCAACTTGCATAATTTCAAGGTAATAATAGCTGTATTTCGAATTGATAACTCACTGTTATTCAATACATTTACTAACTAAACACCCTTTTAGTAAAACTCCGTTTCTTGCTAATAACGGCATTCCATTTATAGCTGAGCTTTCTACATTTGATTTTGTATTCACAAAATAGAAAAACCATTGAAAAAGCAAAATATTGGCTATTTATTGTTAAGCTCATTGGGTATTATCAGCCTACTTGGTTTTGCCCTCAGTGATCCGATCGCACAAAATGAGGCTTACCACCACTTTAGCGACCAGTTGCACTACGGCAATATTCCCAACTTTTGGAATGTAATCTCTAATCTCCCTTTTCTCTTTGTGGGCGTTTTAGGCATAATTCGGTTTAAAAAGGCGAACATTTCATGGCTTGTTTTCTTTGTCGGCATTTCATTGGTCGCCTTTGGCTCAGGGTATTATCACCTTCACCCAACCAATGAAACATTAATTTGGGACCGACTACCCATGACGATTGCATTTACTGCGTTAATTTCGGCTTTAATCTCAGCGTTTATCCATCAAAAACGGGGAAAACAATTATTGACTCCCCTACTCGCTTTGGGCATTATCTCTATTCTGTATTGGGTGATCTACGATGATTTGCGCTTATATGCCTTCGTCCAATTCTATCCCATCTTGGCAATGCCTATTATCCTTCTTTTATTCAAAGACAAACACCAATCCACGCAGGGTTATTGGCTCTTACTCATTGCCTACATTTTTGCCAAACTCTTTGAAACCTTCGATGCTGCTATCCACGAACGTTTGGGATGGATTAGCGGACACTCCTTAAAACACATCGTGGCTGCAATCGGTATTTTCTTGATGATGCAACAACTGAATAAAAAGCGTATACCCAAGTGCAAAATACAACACATTGTCTAGTGTTAGAGGCATTGATTTTTGAACTAAGTTGAGGGCACAAACCAAGAACAACGCGTACACATTTCTATTTCAGGCAGCTGAAGTTTTAAAACTAAAAGTCTTGTGATACTTTACCAGCAAGAATCATCGTTTTAATTAGAAAATAAGTATGTTTGATTCAGAATAAAGCAGAGAAAATATTATAAAACGAGAGAACTTGAGTATCTAATAGTTATAATATGGAACTTAAAAAAGTACTACTAACCCAAAAAAATGGAACAAATGTAAAGTTACGTTCTATTTTAGTTTTAAAACCTACTGATCAGTCATATCATAAAGCTTTATCGTGTCAGTCAGACTCCTATCTTATGGATATGGAAGATGCGATTCCATTACCACACAAAAAAGAAGCGCGTAGCTTTATGAAAGCCCAGCTTCATGGCTCATTTGCTCAACAGTTTGTGGCATCTCAACAAACCTTGATATTACGTGTAAATGGACTAAATCATAAGGAGGAATTGCTACAGGATATTGCACAACTCTTGCACCCTGCCATTACCCACTTGATTTTACCAATGATCAACACGGTGAACGACTTGGCCGTATTTGAAGAGCTCGTATCTAATAAAGAAGCTGACTTAGGATTGCCACAAGGTTATTTTAGTTTTTTACCGGTGCTGGAAACGCCTGCTGGTATTTTAAATGCCTATGCAATTGCTAAGGGGAATCAAAGAAATTGCGCACTAATTCTTGGACATAATGATTTATTGACAGAATTGAATGGGAATGATAGTTGGGAAACAGTAGTTTGGGCACGTCAAATGCTGATATATGCGGCAAGAGCGGCAGGCATTATGCCAATTGATACTCCTTATCACAAGCTAGATCGTCCGAATGGGTTCATCAAAGAATGTGAATCGGCTAAGGCATTGGGGTTTGAAGGTAAAATTTTAATCCATGTAAATCAAGTGCATTTAGCCAATACGATTTTTAGTCCTTCATTGCCTCAATACCAATGGGCAAAACATGTCACAAAAGCACAACAGGCAGGTAAGTCTTCACTGAGTAGTCGCTGGAAGGGGCGTTATTTCATAGGTCCGCCACATATTAAACAAGCAGAGGCGATTCTCCAACAGAGTCATCATCGGAGCAACATGCAGCAAGAAACAAGCATCGTTGGCAAAATGATAGAAGGAGGTTTTGATGTTAAAAGCCTAGAATCTGGAGCAGTGGTACACAGTTCCTTAGAATTAACCGTTGATCATAGTTGGGCAACCCTATGGAATGCTGCTTTCTTTAATACACAACGCATCAATACGAGTCGAGCTTTTGCCCAATCCATCGCATTAAAGGATAGAATTATCCCTTATTCCTTGCTGTTGACTTTAGTAGGAGGCATGTCGGTATCCAAGTTTTCAGAAACAGGTAAATTACATTTAGGCTTAACCGATGTACGTTACTATCGCCCTGTTTATGCAGAAGATACGCTTCATAACTATTTTCGTGTTGTATCTATTCGCACGACTACCTCAGGCCAAAATAGTGTGGTGAAAAGTCTTCATATTCTCCGCAATCAACAACAAGAAGTCGTATTTCGATTTACAAAACTGACTTTATTTCCAAAACTAGCAGAATATCAGGCAGATCATGTAGACTCAAGTACTTATGCTTTCGATGCTCCGATGCAATTACGTACACAAATCTTGAAGCAGCCTATTGAGGCATTGCGTCCAAAACACGAACCTCAACCCTCACTAGCAGTCGGGCAATTGTTTATCCATCGCTTTATTAAGGTATTTGAAGGAAGTGAAGTACGACAGTTAGCTACCTTATTACGATTAACTAATCCGCATCATTATGATAACCAGCAATTTGATGACGAGGATATTGTGGTGCCAGGGCCATTTTCCATTGCGGCATCTTTAACAGCTCCCCTCCATGATTTGGGCGAAATCTTAGATCAAGAGATTGTGCAATGTAGCAATATTAATATGGTCAATTATGGCGATAGCTTAGGCGCTTTAAGCTACATTGCCGATATACAACCGCTCACAGCGCAACCAGACTTAGAGGAAGTTACCGTGATCACATTAGGAATTAAAAATCTGGATATGCGCTTATTAGCCGATTATGCATTACCACAAGAACTGTTTAGTACCAATTGGTTAAAACCGTCTGAGATTGAACAGATTTGTACCACACACTGCCCCGATTTGCAACATCGCATTGCCTGTAAAACCGTACGGAAAGTTTTACGCATACGCGGTTAATACAATGCAATTATCACGATTAAACTCATTAGACAATGGCTACCCTTCAGCAACTGATTTATGAACGTGCTCATCAACTGCCCAAAAAAATCGCTTTAGTACACCAAACCAGAGCGTGGACTTATGAGGAATTAGTGAAACGTGCTGAAAAAATAGCAGCGCTCTTAGCAAGTAAAGGAGGCAAAGCAGCTCGTGTCGGAATTTTATTGCCACATTCGTTAGAATATGCGGCTACTATTCTTGGGATTTTACGCGTAGGGAGTGCATGTGTGCCGCTAGAGCCATCACATCCCCCAAAAGTATTACAGCGCATCATTGAGCAATGCGGTATTCAATACATGATTACGCAAGCTGGCATGGATACAAGTGCCTTGCCTTACGGACTTACCTATCATTGGATAGCTGATGATAAGTCGCCATTGAATCAAGAGGAACAACACGCATTAGATCGTTTGCCTTCTCCTACACCTAAGCAGCTTGCATATATTTTGTATACCACAGGCTCAACAGGCAAGCCCAAGGGCGTAATGCGCAGTCATGAAAATTTGTCCCATTCCCTATCAGGTATAGTAAAACGATTGCAATTAAGCGCAGAAGATGTGTATTTACAAACTAGTCCATTTACCTTTTCTGCTGCTTTTCGGCAGGTCATGACCGCCTTATTAGCAGGAGCTCGTTGCATTGTAGTGGATCGCTCACAACGAAATACTGGGTATAAATTACTCAAATTGATGCAGGAATACCAAGTAACCGTAGTGGATACGGGCATTGCATTTTGGCGAAATATCCTTCGCTTTTTAGACGATCAAAAAAAACACAGTGAAACGATTACTATTCCTAAGACACTTCGCATTGTAATTACAGGAGGTGAATGTGTATCCTTAGTTACTTACCGAAAGCTACGAAGTTACCTTCCTAATCATACCAAAGTATACAATTTTTTAGGGCAGAGTGAGACGGTTATGATCGCTGCTTTTGAAGCACCAACAGATTACCAACCAGTATATGCCAATCAGCAGTATTTGCCCGTAGGCTTCCCACTTACAGGGAATCACCTCTATATTCTTGATGAGGCGATGCAACCGGTGCCACAAGGACAATTTGGAGAATTATGCTTAGCAGGGCCTGGCGTATTCTTAGGTTATCTAGATTTGCCAGAGCGCAATCAAGAAAAATTAGTCGCACACACTTTTCCAGAAGCGATGGACTATCCGTTATTTAAGACAGGTGATTACGCCCGTCAACACCCAAATGGAGCAATAGAAATTGTTGGCCGAATTGATTTTCAATTTCAAGCACATAGTGGAACACAAATTGAGCCAGAGGGTATTGAAGCCCAGCTCTTGAGTTTTCCTGCTGTTCGCGAAACCGTGGTCGTTCCTCGTTTAAACCCAGAAGGAGAACCTGCGGTAGTAGCCTATGTAGTCTTTGCTCAAAAGCCGACAAATGAAACCTGGCAAACACTGTATCAGTTTTTGGATGAACGTATGATGAAAGATATGGTACCTGAATTATTTGTGAATGTAGATCACTTACCATTAAATAGAAATGGAAAAATTGATCGGTCAGCATTGCCGAAACCCAATTTTCATCAAGAAACCATTTTTACCACAGCCAAGGGCCTGTAAGTTAGCTGTGGTAACAATCAATTTTAAACAGGAGCATATTTAGCACTTATTACGTTTACATGCATACCGTTAAACAGTTCATAAAATATTACCCTAAGCAATCGCTAAAGTTATTATGGTGGGGGATTGTTGGTGCTTTATTTAAAACCCTTTTATTCATTTTATTAAATGAGTTTATTACTACACTGGCTGCATTAGAGAAAAATGCCTGGTTTCTGATTGGTGGCGTAGTAGCGCTTGCGGGAAGTGTGTTATTGGAAACGATTTATTACCGAAAAAGTGCTTTCCTCATACAGCAAGTACTACAACAATTAAAAGTAAGGCTACTAAATGATATTAAAAATACGCCCTTGCTTGCTTTTGAAAAAATTGGTGCCACTAATTTTTTTGCCACTATTTCACAACATACTGGGCTAATTTCTCATATCGCTACTTTTTTACCCGTCTCGCTATTACAAGGTTCGCTTTCACTTTTTTTTATGCTGCTGTACATTAGTACACAAGCTCCTGTAGCAAGTTTGTTATTTTTAGTATGGCTCGTGATTATAGGGACATTTATTTATGCTAAAATAGGTCCCGCCCTTGTGAAGGTGAGAAAGGCTTCACGCAGTAGTAAAAAAGGGTACTTCCAGCAATTGTCACATATCCTGAAAGGCTTTAAAGAGATGCGTGTGCATAAAGAGAGACGCGATGCCGTATTGCAAGCCTATACCATTCATACACAACAAGCAGCCAAACTGATGCGAAAAAACATTTTCATTGATCGTTTGCGCTTGGTGTATGCAGATCCCTCTT
>JBMYQA010000306.1:0-7052 GCA_049600855.1 Flammeovirgaceae bacterium
TCACAATGTACATCATTCCAGCCCTTGGATGAATTTTACTACAGCCTTTCGATTGAACTGGTTCAATTTCATTATTAGCCCACTGTTATTCATCCCCGTGATTTTATTAGGGTTTTCGATGCAGCAAGCTGCTGTGTTTTTTGTGTTGAATTTATTTTATCAGTTCTTTTTACACACGGAAGCCGTAGGCAAGATTCCCTTAATAGAAGGTTGGCTAAATACGCCTTCGGCACATCGGGTACATCATGGTTCTAATGCCTTGTATATTGATAAAAACTACGGGGGTATCTTAATGATTTGGGATCGGATTTTTGGTACTTACCAAGCAGAAACGGAAAAAGTAAATTATGGTGTAACAACAGGATTTGAAGGGCATAACCCCGCAAAGTTAGTATTAAAGCCGATCTATAACTTTTTTATGGGAAGGCTGGTACGAGAGCGCGAAAATAGGCAAGAAGAAACTAAAGGAGGAAAAGGTTTCGTTCAGGTTTCCGATTGACTAGGTTATGGCTAGGAAGGTGTCTTTTAGAATGGCTGAATGAATGGGCTAACAGATGGCTACCATTTTTAACAACCGTTAGTCCCATTCCCTTTTGCGATTCTATAAAAATCCGCATAAGTTTCTTGAAAACTAACAGAAAACTGATGAGACACCTCAATAGCATCCGCATCGCACTTTTAAATGTAAAAAATCGTTTTTTTCATACCTTTCTTTCCATTTTGGGAATTGTGATTGGAGTTGCTGCTTTAGTTGGCACGCTCTCTTTGATTGATGGAATGGAAAAGTTTGCACACGATCAAGTATCTACCACTACAGATTTGCAAGTGATTTCCATTCGAACCAATACCTATAAAACGGTCAATGAGGTGCGTATTCGTAAGGAAAATTATGCCGTCATGAACCCCAGCCAGTTTGCTGAACTGCTGAATTTCTTGACTTATCCATTAGAAGGCTCCATGATGGAATCGAGTCGTAATGGAGAACTCATCTTACTAGCTGGATCAGATAGCATCAAAACAGCGGCAAGTACAACAGGGCAGGTGATTAGGCGAACGAAAGCCCCTGAAACACCAGAAGAAGAGTTGTTATTTGGCAGAAATCTCTCTTTTGAGGATGTTGCCCAACAGCACAAAGTTTGCGTAATTAATAGTCGTTTAGCCTCTGTATTCAAAGAAATTGGGGAAGGAGAAGCACTGTTGGGCAAAATGATTCGAACAGCATATGGCGATTTGGAAATTGTGGGCGTAGGAAAAAAATCTGGCAAACGGGAACCCTCAAAGTTGGTCTTTCCCATTTCTTTACTTCCTCAGGAAGAGTTTAAAAGTGCTCCGCCATTTTGTGCCATTAAAGTAGCCGATGTCGAACAGGTTACAGCAGCCAAAGCAGCCATTCTTAAGTGGATTGAAAAAGAATTTCCAACTAATCAAGACGATTTTGCTGTAGTGACGAATGAAGGGCGTGTCAAACAATTGGAACAGGTATTCCTCGTATCGCGTGTAGTCATGGGCTTAATTGTCGGTTTATCGGTATTGGTTGGCGGAATTGGGGTAATGAATGTGATGCTGATTTCGGTGAATGAGCGAACGACTGAAATCGGCATTTGCAAGGCCATGGGTGCAAAACGAAAAGATATTTTTATCCAATTCTTGTCAGAGTCTGTAACGATTTCTGGTTTGGGCAGTCTGTTAGGACTGATTGTTGGCGTTTTGGCAACCATGGTATTTGTGCCTGTGATCAAGTCATTAGCTGAAGTGCCTTTTCAAGCAGATTATACCTTAAATACCTTGCTCGTCATTGGAATAGTCGCGTTGTTGGTTGGAGTGCTTTTTGGCACCTATCCTGCGTTGAGAGCATCAAAGTTAAATCCTGTTGAAGCCATGAGGAGAGAGTAATAAAACGCGCGAGGCATCTGTTGTTGGCAAGGATATTTGTAGAACGTGAAATCTTTCCAATGTAAAATTCGTTTTACATCAGAAATGCTTTAACTTCAACAAATGGATTAATCGCCTGTACATGCGTAAGCTGCTCTTCTATATTTTCCTGTTTTTTTGTAGCCAACAATTAGTTGGGCAAGCTAATGTGGAACCGTTGACCATTGAGCAAATCAATGCGAAAGGGGGAAACTTTAATTTACAACAACACATTCAAGTCTTGAATGATCCGAGTGGTACATGGAAAGTTAATGACATCAGTAAACCTTCTTTTACAGGAACATTCTTACCATTAGGAAGCGATAGCATTGATACAGATTGTTCGGTACATTGGATTCGTTTTGAAGTAATTAACCTGGCAAGCCGATTTGAAGAATATAAATTAGGAATTGCTTATACCGACGATGTGCGTCTGTTTATTCCTTCGCAAACAGGCACTTTTATTCAGGAAGAAAGTGGCGATTTATATCCGCTGCATGAGCGATCTGTGAAAAACGGGCAAATGGTTTTCTTAAAGTTTATGATTCCGCATAACCAAAAGCAAACCTACTTTTTGAGACTTGAAAGTACGACAAAAATTTCCCAACAATTTCGACCACAAGCTTTTCAATCCTTAAAAATCTATTCAGAACAAGGCTTCATGAACCGTTTTACCAACCCCAGGTTTTACCAAACCTTCTTCTACGGGGCTTTGTTCATCATGATCTTTTACAACTTCTTTATTTTTATCTCCCTAAGAAGTACCGACTATTTATATTACGTAGGTTATTTAATAGGCATTGCGGTATTTTTTTCTTCCAATGCGGGCTATGTGATGGAGTTGCTGTTGCCCAATCAGCCAAGATTGGATTTGTACATTCGATTTTTATCAACTCCAATTTTGATGATTTTTTACCTCACGTTTAGCCAGATTTACCTCAACTCCAAAAAATATTCGCCCCGAACACATCGTATCATCAATGGCTTAAAAGGTATCTTTTTTCTCTCCATTTTAGTCATGCTCGTCAACCAATGGAAATTAGGAAGAAGCATCTTCATTTTCACAGCGATAGGAAGCTATTTGTTGATCTTACAGCTTGCTTACAAAGAGATTAAGCGGGGATATACGCCTGCACGCTATTTTTTAGCAGCAAACCTGTTGTTAATTCTTGGTGCTTTGATCTTTGCCATTCCTAGAATTAGTGGAAATGTGCAAAACCCCATTACCCAATATGGAGTGCAGTTTGGGGTAATTTTAGAAGTATCCCTATTTTCAATTGGTTTGGCCGATAGAATCAATGTGGCGCGAAAAGCCTTAGCGACTGAAAAGTTGAAGAAAGCTGAACTAGAGCGCAAACAAGAATTGGAACGGAAGCTACTCATTGAGGAAAAGAACAAAGAGTTGGAACAAAAAGTAATTGAACGTACCCAAGAAGTCGTTCGACAGAAAGAAGAAATTGAACTCAAAAATCAAAACATCACGGCAAGCATTCGCTATGCAGAGCGTATTCAAAAAGCACTCATTGGTGAGAGTGATGGCTTGCAAGAAATTTTGCCCGATTCCTTTATCCTATTCATCCCAAAAGACATTGTCAGTGGCGATTTCTATTGGTTTGCTTCCATTGATGAAAAAAAGGTGATCATTGCTGCGGACTGTACAGGGCATGGCGTGCCTGGTGCCTTTATGACCATGATGGGAAATGCTTTTCTAAATGATATCATTAGTGAAAACCACCTCACAGAACCGAAATTGATTTTAGAAGAATTAGACAAACGAGTACAGTTTGCCTTGAGTCATCAAAATACAGAGAATAAGCGGAAAGATGGAATGGATATGGCTATTTTGGTCGTAGATGAAGACGCTAAATCAGTAAAGTTTGCTGGAGCGAAAAATCCCGTATGTCATTTAAAAAATGGTGAAATTGAACGCATAAAAGGGTCAAAGTACCCCATTGGTTCCTATAAAAGCGAAAGGACAAAAGTATTTGAACAAAAAGAATTTGAATTGCGATCAGGAGATGCCTACTACATTTTCTCTGATGGCTTTCAAGATCAATTTGGTGGCGCTGAGGGGAGAAAGTACATGACCAAGCGCTTCCGTAACTTACTCCAATCTATTGGGCATTTGCCCATGAAAGAACAAAAAGAGCTACTTTACCAAGAGTTTAACACATGGAAACAAAATGGCAGTCAAACCGACGATGTGTTGGTGATTGGATTTCGATTGTGGTGAAACATGCGTGATAAACACCATTATTTTGTTTTTTCTAAAGCTTTCCGATAATCGCGAAAAGCGCGATACAAACTGGCCGCCATAGATGCTTTTCCAAGTTCCGTATTCAAATACTTTTCCTCTTCTGGATTAGTGAGAAAACCAATTTCTACCAGAACACTGGGCATGCCCGTTCGTGCCAATACCCAAAATCCACTTTGCTTTACCCCACGGCTATGGCGGGCACTTTCGTGGTGAAAACGTCCTTCTATTTTATGGGCTAAGAGCAAACTATTGTCTTGGTGCGCGCTTTGCAAATTGGATAATAAGATGTAAGACGCAGGAGAGTTGGGATTAAAGCCTTTGTATTTTTTTTGATGGTTGTTCTCTTGTAAAATCACAGAGTTTTCGCGCATGGCTACTCTTAAATTACTTTTAGAAACGTGTAAGCCCATAATGTACGTCTCAGTGCCAAACTTTTCTTTGGATTGATGAGCATTACAATGGATGGAAATAAATAAATCGGCTCCAGCTTTATTGGCAATATCAGCTCGTCTTTCTAAAGGGATAAACGTATCGGAAGTGCGTGTATAAATCACATGAATGTCGGGTTGTAGGCGCTCAATGAGTTTTCCGAGCTGTAGGGCTACATCTAAGGCAATATTTTTTTCCATAGAATGACTCCCTAAACAGCCAGGGTCTTTCCCACCATGACCAGCATCTATCACTACAGTTTTTAACATTTGCCCTTGAGCCTTTATGCTTTGGTAAGAAAAAAGGGCGCTTGCTGTTAAAAAAAATGAAAGCCAAACGAGATTTTTCATGTGCTTTTATGTTCTTTTATTTACTCAGTTAAATTTGCAAGTGTTGATTTACAAGTCACAAGTGATCATAAACCTTCGAATTTCTCCTACTTCTAGTTTGAATTTAGTAATTATTCTACTTGGTTTGCATGCTCACTCAATCAGGAGTTGTCTAAAATAAACGCCTTTTTAACAAATCATTGAAAGCTTTAGCGAAAATACTATTTATTTCAAGTTTGCTTGATTGTGTTACTCTGTGCGAGTCAAATTACACTCGCACAAGATAATGAAGAATTAGATGAGGGTGCCCCATTTAAGATAGCGAAAGATGTAGAATTAGCGGCTAATGATTCTGTTAACAAAACTCAAGGTATACTCGATTCCATGACCGTTTCTTACGGTAAAAAAGGCGATATTGAAACTACTGTAGTCTATTTTGCCAAAGATTCTGTTCGTTTTGATGTGATTAATCGCATCATGTATTTGTATAATGAAGCAAAAATTACCTATGGCTCCATTATACTAGAAGCGGGTTACATTGCCGTAGATTGGCAAAACTTTACCCTCACCGCGCATGCACTGAAAGATACTTCTGGCAGAGCGATCGGCATTCCTATTTTTACGGATGATGACCAAAACTACAATGCCGATTCCATTAAGTATAATTTCAAAACAGGAAAAGGAATTGTAAAAGGAATTGTTACCCAACAGGATGACGGTTTCCTCCAAAGCGACAAAGCCAAACGATTGCCTGATGGAACCTTATACAACTCTTCCTCTTTATATACAACTTGTGATTTAAAAGAGCCACATTATGCCATTCATGCAAGAAAACTCAAGCTGAATCCGAGTAAAAATGTGGTTTCAGGGCCATTTAACTTAGAAATTAATGGAATTCCCACACCTGTAGGCTTTGCTTTTGGAATGTTCCCAATGCCAGATAAGCGGAACTCAGGGCTGATTGTACCTACCTATGGGGAATCGGTCGATCGGGGTTTCTTTTTGCGGGATGGCGGATTTTATTGGGCGGTAAATGATTACCTCAGCATGCGTTTTCTAGGTCAAATTTATTCCGCAGGAGGTTGGGGAACCAGTATGGATGCGAATTATAAAAAACGATATGCCTATTCAGGAACACTTAATCTGAGTTACAACAAAGTGGTACGCCAAGGCGATGCATTTGACGATGACGTTACAAAGGATTTTTGGATCAAGTGGAATCATGCGCCAGTACCTCGCGGAACAGGTCGTTTTTCGGCGAATGTAAATTTTGGTACACAAACGTTTAACCAAAATAACTCATTGAATGTCGATAACTTCTTGTCGAGTACTTTTAGTTCAAGTGTATCTTATAGCAAAAGCTTTCCAGGAACGCCATTTTCACTTTCGACCAATATTAGACACAATCAGAATGTGCAAACAAACGTAGTGAAGGTATTTCCTGAGGCCAACCTGACAATGAACCGAATTTTTCCTCTCAAAAAGGTATTTAGAAGTGGAAGTAAATCGCCATTGGCTTTATTGAACTTTTCTTATACGTTTAATTCAAAAATGGATCTGACGAACGATATTGGCCCTGTTTCTGTACCTGGAGCCAGCTCAACCATACAAAGCGACTACGATAACTTGCCAGATACCATTGCCTTCAATTTTAATAATTTATCCTTGATTTTTGACCGTTCAGAATATGGAGCGGTACACCGAATTCCGATTTCCACCCAAATCACCTTGCTCAAATATTTTCAATTCACACCGAATTTAACGTATGAAGAGTATTGGTATCCAAAGCGATTGAACTATGAATGGGATGAAACGGAAAAGGCTGTTCGCGTAACGGAGGAAAATGGCTTTCATCGTGCTTATTCGTTTAACACAAGTGTAAGTGCGCGTACCACTTTTTATAATTTCTTTTATTTCAAAGAAAAGCTGCCAATTCGAGCAATTCGTCAACTCATCACTCCTTCAGCAAGTTTTGGTTACCGACCTGATTTTCAAGATCCTAAGTTTGATTTTTACCAAAATGTTCAAGTGGATGAAAATGGAACCGAGCAAACTTTTTGTATGCTATAAACAAGGGCCATTTCGGCTTTTTGCATTGCCGTGCCATCAGTGGCGATATAGAATCT
>JBMYQA010000307.1:0-7026 GCA_049600855.1 Flammeovirgaceae bacterium
TTTAGCTTAAAAATAACCTACTAAAAATACCACATTCATTTTGCTCACCTGCTTAGATTTTGTTTTAGTATTTGTTTTTGATCGTATAGTTTGTTCGATGATACTAAGAGTCTGTTTTAAAATGGACTCGAAGCTGTGTGTTATTATTTCGACAATTATCAGAACAAATATGTCAAAAATTCAATCACATTGACTAAAATATGGATTTATGGAAGATTACAGCAGTTTTTAAGTGCTGATAACAGAATCTTAACAGCCAATTTTGATGGAAGGAATTTTTAGGTGGGTCAAAGGTTACTAGGGCTTCCAGACTCCGCTACTTAATATCGTTTCCTTCACTTCATGCTGATAGTTACGTCCGATGGGCAAAAGTTTCGTCTTAATCTCCAACATATTTCCTTCCAAGGATTTTACATGTTGTATCGCAATGGTGTACGAACGATGAATGCGAATGAACTGATCAGAAGGCAATTGCTCCGTCAGCCCTGTGAGGCTTTGATGCACAATGAGCTCTTCATAAATCGTTTTTACTTTTACATAATCCTTCAAGCTTTCAATGTACAAAATTTCATGCAGGTATACTTTTACCAACTTCTTTTCCACTTTCAAGAAAATATATGGCTCGTCTGTATTTTTCAGAAACTTGTGTTCTCCTGATTGTTCATCGGTATGCTCTTGAGCGGATTTTAACAAGCGAACAACCTTATTAATGGCTTTCATAAACCGCGGAAAAGGGATGGGTTTGACGAGGTAATCTACGACATCCAATTCAAACGATTCCACGGCGTATTCTCGGTAGGCAGTGGTAAAGACCACTAAAGGCGGGGTTTCCAAGCTTTTCAACAAATCTAGGCCATTCAACACAGGCATGTTGATGTCCAAAAAGAGTAAATCAATACTTTGCTTGCCTATTAAGTTGAAGGCATCAATAGGATTTTCAAAGGTTTGTACCACCTCAAAGCCATCAATTTTCTGCACATAATTTTTAATCACATTAATCGCTAAAGGTTCATCGTCTACAATTAAGCATTTTACAGTCATGAGCTAGGTATTTTGAGCATTACCTTATATCGATCTCCCTCTTCACCAACTTCTAAAGTATAATCATCATGATATAATAATTCTAAGCGTCTTTTTACATTTTTCAAACCAATGCCACCACCTTGTTCAGGTAATTTAAAATGTTGTCCCATTGCCTTGGGCGCTTTAGGGTTATCAATCTGAAAAATCAAATAATCATCTAACGCTTTAATTTCTATATGAATATCAATTTTTTCTAGCTGATTCCCAACTCCATGCTTAAAAGTATTTTCGATGAAGGGTAACATAATCAGTGGAGCCACGACTTTGCCATCAAGCGAACCTTCAATGGAAAAATCGAGTTGCAAGCGCTTGCCAAAACGCAACATCTCCAAATCAAGGTAAGATTGAATGTATTGCACTTCTTCCATTAAAGAGACCCTACGCGTTTGATTTGCCTTATATAAAATATAATTCATCAACTCCGATAACTTCAAGACAATCTCAGGTGCTAAGTCGGACTTTTCTAAGGTAAGAGCATACAAATTATTCAGGGTATTAAAGAAAAAGTGGGGTTGAATTTGAGATTTTAAAAAATCGAGTTCAGTCTCTAAATTCCGTTTTTCCAAATCGCTAGTCCGCCGTTGGTAACTGACCCAATCTACCGTCAGTTTGATAGAAGTGGTCACTCCCACCACATACAACTCACCCAACATCACGATAATCGCATAGTTGAGGTTGTAAATATCCTCCGGTTCATAATGTGCCTCTGGCCAAACCACATGTAAAAAGTAATTATTCAATTCCGTTTTGATAACCATCAACACCACCAACGATAAGAGTAGAAGTATGCCATATTCAACATAGCGTTTCCGTAAAATGAACTTAGGCAATAGGTAATAAATATGAAAATAGGCCAAAATGATATGGATGGGGAAACCAATCATGTTTGACTTTAAAGAATAAAAGTAATCATTGAAATAACTACCCCAACGAAATGTATTAAACGAAAAATAGAGTACCCAGAAAGCGATATGATAAATAAGGCTTTTAGGGATAAAGCTTCGTTTTTCAGAATTTGAATGGCTTTTTATCAAAAGTTCACTAATTCGTTGTTCAACACTTATGGCATTCATGCTCAATATTTGCTAATTTATTAAGATAAGGCGGGAGGAAAAAATAGAAACATGGCAAAGTCAATTACAAACTAGGCAATAAAACAAACCAACCAAACAATAGATGTTGTATATTCAACCAATATAGCTCTATAAAGACTAAGAAATGGCTTGTAATGGATGCTAGCTTCAAAAAATCACCTGCTACCTTTCCTCAACACCTTGTAATCTCAAAAAAATACCATCAACACTGAAATTTTTTCGCTGAACTACAACAAATCTACGCTCAACAACTGCCACATACTGCCAAAGATCAAACCTCCACACATTTGGTTGTTTAGCGACATTCCACTGCTGTTAAGCGATTTTTTTTCTAAATCATTATATGTCAAATTAGTTTAGTGCAACAATGAGCTCATAAGTGGGCTACGCTCGTCCACTTTCCGATAATACTAATTATTAACCTTGTGCCTTGCTCAAACAATCTTATTGACTAGCACAACACGGATAAACTTCCAACTTAATATGAAAAGTAAACTAATACTTCTAACACTTCCCATCTTACTCCTGCTCGGCTTTCAAGCCTTCGCACAGGATTTAGAGATTTCAGGTACAGTCGTTGATGAAAATGGTCAAGGATTGCCTGGCGTAAACATTGTCATTAAGGGAACTACCACAGGTACATCAACGGATGTAGATGGTAAATATCGCATGAAAGTTCCCAAAAGCTCAGGTTTCATCGTGTTCTCCTACATTGGCTATATAGCTCAAGAGGTTGCCCTAAACAACCAATCTGTGATTGACATCACCATGCAACCAGAAGTCAACCAACTTGCAGATATCGTCATCACTGCTTTTGGTGTTAAAAAAGAGGAAAAAGCCTTAGGCTATGCCGTAAGTACACTTTCTGGTGCCGACATATCTTTAGTCAAAGAACCCAATATGGTTAATGCCATATCAGGTAAAATTGCGGGCGTACAAGTAAATCGTACTGCTGGTGGCCCAGGGAGCTCTACTCGGGTGATTATCCGAGGAAACAACTCCCTAATTGGTAATAACCAACCCTTGTATGTGGTAGATGGTATTCCTGTAGACAACCAATCTTTAGGTGGTGCTGGCCGCTGGGGAGGTATTGACTATGGAAATGGCGCTGGCGAACTCAATGCAGATGACATTGCTAACATGTCTGTATTAAAAGGGCCAAATGCTGCTGCCTTGTATGGAACGCGGGCTGCAAATGGGGTAATCTTAATTACTACCAAACGAGGAGATGAACGCGAAGGTGGAATTGGCATAGAATTCAATTCTAACCTGACTTTAGAAAATGCCTTAGTCTTACCAGATGTGCAAAACACCTATGGCCACGGTACAGGCGGACAAGTACCTGCTGCATTATCTGATATTCTCGATTTGGGATCGGGTGCTAACCTTTCCTCTAGCTGGGGACCTGCAATGAACGGTCAGAATGAACTCTTCTGGGATGGCACGACACGCCCAATGACGGCACAACCCGATAACATCAAAGACTTTTATCAAACTGGCTACACCTTCACCAACACGATCGCGCTTTCTGGTCATACCAGCAAGTCGTATGTCAGGCTTTCAGCTTCAGATCTAAGAAATGAAGGCATTATCCCTACCAGTGAATTTAAGCGTAACTCATTCATGCTTCGCGGTGGTTCGAAACTTACGAATAAGCTTTCTACAGATATCAAAGCCAACTACATTCGAATAGAAGGACATAACCGTCCGAACTTGGCCGATATCATGGATAACCCTGCCAATGGCTTGATGTGGATGCCGCGTTCTGTTGACATCAACAATTTAAAGAATTTCGAAAATGGAGATGGAACGCACCGTTTTTACAATGTAGGTGCCTTTCGTTTGAACCCTTACTGGGCTTTAAATCGAAATACTAATGATGACGTGAAAGATCGTATCTTAGGTTTTGTTAGCGCCAAGTATGAATTTACAGATTGGTTAAGCTTGCAAGTACGAACTGGTATGGACTACAGCAATCATCAACGCAGTAGAAGAGTGGTAAAAAACACTCCGTATCGCCCTGATGGAGAAATCGAATACAGAGAATATACAATTCTTGAGCGAAATTCAGATTTCTTATTTGAAGCGAAAAAGGATTTCAGCGATGAGTTTAAAGTAACCGCACTTTTTGGTGGCAACTTGCTTTACCAACGCAATACCTTAACAGGATATAATGGCTTAGGTTTGGTTATCCCTGGTTTTTACCACATCAGCAATGCCAACTCGGTAACTGAATACCAAAACCTTTCCGAGAGAAAAATCCACTCACTCTACGGGCAAGTAAACTTTGATTTCAAGAATGTACTCTTCTTAGACATTACGGCACGAAATGATTGGTCGTCAACGCTACCTATTGATAATAATTCGTTTTTCTACCCATCTGCTAACTTGAGTTTCTCATTTACAGATGCACTCAACCTAGATGATCGTATCCTTTCTTATGGTAAAGTAAGGGCTTCGATCGCTAAAGTAGGTAACGATACCAGTCCTTATCAACTCGCGACGACTTACGGTGTACGAACACTCACACTTCCTGATCCGAATGACCCAAGTAAGACCATCAATGTACCCTTAGGTTTCTTGGGAGATTTAGATGCACAATTTGTTCCTACCAATAACTTTATTCCACTTTCTACTTTAAAGCCTGAAAGTACCGTATCGATGGAATTTGGTTTAGACTTGCGCTTTTTCAGAGATCGCTTAAGCTTTGATATCGCTTATTACAAATCGAATACAACTGATCAGATTTTACCAACGGTAGTTTCTAAATCAACGGGTTTTACTTCAGCCATCATTAATGTGGGTGAAATGGAAAATAAAGGAATTGAGTTAGGCATCTCCGCCACGCCAATTAAACTCGATAATGGCTTAGAATGGGAAGTCGGCTTCAATTATGCGAGAAACCGAAACCAAGTCGTTTCCCTCATTGACGGCTTAGATCAACTTCCTTTAGCTTTTGATCGGGCCATTAGCATACAAGCAAAGCCAGGAGAACCTTATGGCGCATTAGTAGGTTTTGGGTATAAAAGGGATGATGCGGGCAACTTAGTATTGAATGAAAACGGACTCCCTACACGAACGGATGCAGTCGAAGTATTGGGTAATTCAATTCCCGATTGGATTGGAGGTATCCGCAATACCATTAACTTCAAGAATTTTAGCTTGAGTGCTTTAGTGGATATCAGACACGGTGGCCACATTTTCTCGCAAACCAATCGCTACTTACACGTAAATGGTAATCATGTGAATACCTTAGCAGGCAGAGAGACGGGTATTGAGCTGAGTGGCGTAGATGCGAGTGGACAAGCGACTAGCAGTACAGTTGAAGCTGAAGATTACTGGAGACATGTATTTGACCGAGAAATTGCTGAAGACTTTGTATATGATGCGAGTTTCATAAAACTAAGACAGTTAGCGATTGGCTATACGTTACCTAGCTCACTATTAGACAAGTTACCTTTCTATGAAGTATCGTTCTCCTTAGTGGGCAGCAACTTATTCTTCTTCAAGAATAATGTACCGGGCCTAGATCCTGAAGCAACTTATACGTCTGGGAATGGACAGGGTATAGAGTCAGGCTCAATTCCTTCAACCAGAAGCTTAGGTTTTAACTTAAATCTTAAGCTGTAACAATCCATACTAGTACCTTCAGCAGAAGGTACTAGTTCTCAAACTATTATTCATCATATCAATTTCGATACTCATGAAAAGATTTTATAAATTCAATATCGTATTGGTCGTGCTCTTCTTCTTAGGAGCTACTAGCTGCACAAGCGATTTTGAGGAACTCAATACCGATCCAAATAAAGCTTTCCAAACAGACCCTGCTTATTTACTTTCTTACTCCCAAAATGGTGTAGGTGCGCATCGTTTCGAATTGTGGAGAGGCAACTTGTTGCATGCCATGCTGTGGTCGAATCAGTTCATTACACCTTGGACGACCCCATTTTTAACCAATGATGGCTGGGCTACTGCTTATTGGGATCGTTCGTATGAGCGTTTAGTGGGAAGCATTGAAGAAACACTTCGGCAAATTGATGTTGAAGGCGCTTCTGACGCAGATGATAAGAAAGCCATTACCCGAATTTGGCGGGTATTCATCTACCATAGATTAACCGATTTTTGGGGAAATGTCCCTTATTCAGAAGCAGGTAAAGGAAACTCAGACCGTCTTTTCCAACCTCAGTATGATACTCAGCGCGATATTTACTTGGATATGCTCAACGAATTGAAAGAGGCTGTAGCCCAATTAAATAATACGCCTACTGGAAATACCTTTGGTACAGCAGATTTAGTTTACGGTGGTGATCATGCCGATTGGATTAAATTTGGCAACTCGCTTCGCTTGCGATTAGCCATGCGTTTATCTCAAGTAGATGCTGCTACTGCTCAAACCCATGTGGCCGAAGTAGCTACTGCTTCATTAATCACCGATAATGCAGACAATTGCCGCTTGCTTCGTCTTTCTGGCGATCAGTTCGACCCGCAAGTAAATGGATCTTCAGCACCTATTGTTGCAGGGTTTAATGGCAACTATTTAAGCCGTTCAATGGTCAATATCTTAAAAGATAGAAACGATCCTCGTTTACCTGTTTACGCTTTACCCAATGCAGGTGGCGAATATGTAGGCTATCCTAATGGCACCCCTTCTGGACAATTGCCCAGCTTATCTCCTGATAACTTCTCATTACCAAATCCCAATACCGTATTTGCATTAGATGCAGACGTAATGTTTCTATCAGCATCAGAAGTAAATTTATTATTAGCAGAAGCCGCTTACAGAGGTTGGGCGAATGGCGATGCAGCTACCTATTATCAAGCAGGTATTCGAAGCTCTTTGGAATATCAC
>JBMYQA010000308.1:0-6840 GCA_049600855.1 Flammeovirgaceae bacterium
TCTCTTGAGGGATCTTCTCCAATTTTAAAATTTGGGTCTTTATTATGGAAAGTACAATTTTCATCACTTCAGGTATTTAGGGGTTAAATGCGCCAAACAATGCCATAGAAGCCGTTTCCGATTCGGTTTGGAAAGCATTATTTGATATGGAGACTACCGCTTTTTGTTGTACAGGATCAATCATGATAAATGACGAAAAGCCGCCTGTGCCTCCATTGTGGAAATATAAGGTTTTAGTTCCTTTTTTGATGAGAAACCAAGCCATCCCAACCTCAGTTTGTTCATTTAATACAAATGAAGATTTTTTGGTTTGCTTAAATACAGTCGCTTTATCGCCTTCATAAGTAGCCATTTGGACTTTCGCATAAGTAGCCATATCTTCAATCGTAGCAATTAATGCTCCTGCTGCTTTAAAGTTGGCTAAATCCCAATGAGAACCTTCTTTGCCATTCGGGTCATAAGGTGCCACCATTTTTGATTTTTCTTGTGCGTTGAGCGTAATTTTAGTTTTCGTTAAGCCTACGGGTTTCAGAATGTGTGCTGTGAGCAACTGCTCATAAGACTTTCCACTATGACGTTCCAAGATCAATCCGACTAAGGCAAAACCCAAATTAGAATATTCCATTTTGGTTCCTGGCTCACCACTTAACTCAATTTTAGCAAGATTCGCATAGATATCATCTTCCGTGTAATGAACATAGGGATTATTCGGATTCCATCCCTTGGTAATATCACTTGGTAGCCGGGGCAATCCTGAAGTATGATTGAGCAAATGTTTCAACTGCATTTTAACGCCATTCTTCGCCAACTCCTTTACCGATTCTGGCAAAAAATCATTCACTGCACTACTCAAGTCAATTGTGTGTTGCTGAAAATAGTCCAAAGCTAAAGCTGCTGTGAAGGTCTTAGTAATCGAACCGATTTCGTATAAACTTTCAAGATTGGGCAATTTGCCTGAGCCTTTGATCGCCTCTCCATAATGGTAATAGCTCGTTTTGTTCCCATCTATTACCGCTAAGCTCATCCCAATGTGTTGGCGTTTCTCCATAAACGGTCGGATGTGCTGGTCAACTAAAGAATCTGTCGAACTCTCCAAGGGGTTTGAACTCAAAAGCTTCTTGGAGCCTGTCCCTTCTTTTTCACAAGATGCTGCGATATTCAACAGGCAAAAGATAAATAAAATAGCCAGTTTTTTCATGATGCAAGGTAATGTAAGTCAATAAGTTAATTTGAATGAATGCCAATACCTGTTCAAGTATTGGTCATTTATTGCTTACAAAACTGCTTTCAGTAAATCAAAGAACGAAATTTGGTTGATTAGCGGTTAGCGTTTATTGATTAGTGGTATGATGTTGCTCGCTGTAGCAAGTTACAACTAGCTCGATTGATTGCGTCATTACCATTCATTAATCGTCTTCATTAAAATCTTCATTTGGCACAAACTCCCACATATCGTCAAAGCGAATGGTACCATTACGACCTGTAGTGAGGTACGCACGATTACCTAAAGCAAAACCTACGGCATCTGAACGCGAGGCAGCTGCTTCTTCTGTAAGATCCGTTTTTTCTGTCCAAATATCATTCACGGGATCATATTCCCAGAAATTGCCTAAATGATTAAAGTTGGTGCCCAGCCCGATATAGCCAAAGCCATTTAAGGTAAATGCCACCCCACTACTTCGATCTACTTCATAATCGTCATCGTCATCAATATCTAACTTTTGCGTCCAACCTGTATTCGGATCAAACTCCCAAAAATCCATTACAAATACCCCATTATTGGTTCCTGTACCGATGTACGCTTTTCCATCAATTACAAAAGCAACCGCTTCCTCACGTTTAGAACCCGGAATACTTACAATTTGTGCCCACTCATTAGTGGCTGGATCATATTGCCAAAAATCTTTCAAAAAGTTACCATCGTAACCTGTACCCACATAGCCTAAATTATTAATGCCAAATGCTACTGCACTGTAGCGGGCTGTACCTCCAAAGTCTGCGATTTGAGTCCACGTGTCAGTTGCTGGATCGTATTCCCAAAAATCACTGAGTTCATCAGAACCATCATAGCCCGTCCCTACATAGCCCTTAGTGCCGATGGCAAAAGCAACCCCATTGGTTCGCGCTACTCCCGGAAAGTTGGCAATACGCTTCCAAAAGTTTAAGTCAGGATCGTATTCCCAAAAATCACTTAAATAATCATCGCCATCGTAACCCAAGCCCACATAAGCTTTCCCATTGATTTCGAAATTCACTGCTCCAGAGCGTGCAACACCCTCAAAGTCAGATCGCTTTACATAGTTTCCAATCACACTATCATCATCTGAATCATCGGAGCATCCGATTAAGAAAAGGGCTGATAAGCACAAACTCATCTGAATCACCATTCTTAATGAATTCACAAACTTTATCATAGTCGTTATTTTTTTTGATTTATTGAACTTTGATGTAATAAACTAAAAGCCTCATTTCTTTTTCTGCCTGAGTATCACCAACATAAAGGCGATCAAGGCTGAGGCTTGCACTCGTGCTGCCAATTTCAAAAAGCAAGGCATTTTCATTGTTAGCCACTTCGGAGAGTTGCTTTTCTACAAAGGCAGTAATATCTGTTTGGTAATAGGTTTCGCGATTAAACTCATCATCTATCTTTAGGGTAGTAAAATCACCCCAATACGTGAGAATCTCGTTTCGGTGGTTGACTTCAAACATGGAAATATTAGTGGGTAAGTCTACATTAGTACTTTCCTGATCGGCAGTGGGGCGGAATTGCAGGTAAGCTCTAGACACAATTAAACTCTCCGTTTCCCTTAATCGTGTCAGATAGGGTACTTCTACGCGTAGCGCTAACCCTACACCACTTTGAATATACGCTTCCTGATCGGTGAATGTAGCGTTTAAATGCTCACGCTGCGTCAGTAGAGTAGCCAGCTTTGTGCCCGAACGGTCACTTGCTACTTCGGTAAAATGTGTATTCCCTAAGGGCAAATCAAACGTATATTCCTCTACTTCTAGCTCACGTTCGACGTGATAATACACCCGTAACTTTGAAGAGGTCGAAAACCCTAAAATGGCTGCGTTATCATTTTCTGCGGGTACTAATACCAAACCTGTAAATTGATCAATGTAGTCGTTCAGCTCACCTTGTTCCATGAATGCGAATAAATCTTGCCCCATCTCATCGGGCAAACGCATTTCAATGGAATCATCCTTTAAAGGTTGTGGTGAGAAGCTTAAATGAGCCAATGCAGCAGCTTCGTAAGGAAATTTACTGGTGTTGTATAGCGCATTGTCATCATCCAGTTCAATGGTTTCTGATGCTAAATGAATGGCAATGGTTTGTGTAGTTAACGTATCGTAAATGGAATAACCTGTATAATCTAGCACAATGCTTAGGGAGTCAAAGACTGCATCATCCTCTAAATTTGGATCATTTTGAATTAAACCTGTAAAGTTTACCTCCCCTGGCCTAAAATAGCCCTTCGCCCTTACTGTCCCCAACTTCTGATCTTGATGCCTTCCGACTAATACATTTCCACCATTATGTGTGGTGACAGAATCAAAAAGCACTGTAGAAACAGCCAAGGTAAGGGTATCAATGCTACTCACTTCAAAATCTTCCTGATTAAAAAAATTGAGTCCAACCTCTCCCCCTTCATTACACGATAAGTTTATCACGATCAATATGATGAGATAAGTACATTTCCGAATCATAGCTTTATCCATTTTTCTGAATCAAAAGTATTTTCAGAAAGCAAAATCAAGAACAAAGCTCTACAGAAGCCTTGATTTTATAGATGAATCGGAGCGTTTACGCGATAAATACTAAGCTGAGCGGCTAAAAACAGCTCATCGAGCAAATTAAGGGGTTCGTATGGCAGATTAAGCTGTATTTCTGGATTGGTGGTAAAACCTGTTTTCAAACCATACTTTCATCGACGTAACGAAATTTATGACAATGAAAGTTTTAATGCATATACACCTAAAGCCATGCTACATTACTCGTATGACAGGATGTATCAACGTTGTGCTTGGGCTCTATTTTTTCCTTTTATATATTCCCCAAACTCAAGCCCAAAACGCTTTTGGCTCTCCTTATTCTGTATTTGGAATCGGTGATTTAAAATCTACCGGGTTTACACAAAATAGCGCGATGGGAGGAACAGGCATTGGTTTACGACCGATAACTTATGTAAATCCCACCAATCCTGCGGCTTACACAGCCGTGGGATATCCACTAACCAGTATTTTTGATATTGGATTTAACGTATCCGCTTTAAGATTAGAAAATAGCCGTGTAACCGAAAATATACGCGATGGATCACTTTCTCATTTATCACTTTGGTTTCGGTATTCTCCAAAAGCGGCAGGCATGGTAGGTTTGGTTCCTTACTCTGATATTGGCTATAACCTTTCTACGGTTGAGCCATTAGTAGGCACAGCCAATAGTTATCAACTCACACGGAGCGGCCAAGGGGGGTTAAATAAGTTTTATTTTGGCAATGCCTTTCAACTCACCAAAAACTTATCGGTTGGGGCCAATCTCTCCTATATTTTTGGTCAAATTGAACAAGCAGAAACAGTGGTTGATCCTTCGCGAACCATTGATGATTTCACCATTGAGCGAGACATTTTCATGCACCAGCTGAATGTTGATATTGGAATTCAATATCAAGCAAAATTAGGCGAAGAAAATACCTTGACGATTGGGGCAATTTATGAAAAAAGCGCGGCACTCTCTGAAAGTAGCGAAGGCTTATTCCGCGACCGCACAGATTCTATTTTTTACGAAGAGCTTGCCGTAGATGAATATGTAATCCCAGCCAAATATGGTTTAGGAATATCTTTTCAAAATAGTCAACTCGCCGTTGCCGCAGACCTTACCCACCAACAATGGTCAAATAGCGATTTTGAAAATGACGCTTCTTTACGCAACAGTTCCCGATTTTCACTTGGAGGAGAATTTACTCCAAATGTAGAAAGTTTAGATTATCTCCCACGCATTACCTTTCGAGCAGGTGCTTTTTACCAAAGCGCTTACCTCAATGTCAATCAAAAAGACATTGACGAACACGGATTCACCGCAGGCCTGAGTCTCCCTACCAGCACCTGGGGAAGCGTTAACATTGGCTATCAATTTTCCCAGCGCGGAACCACATTAAATAATCTCATTAAAGAGACCAACCATCAGTTTTCTGTGGGGCTCACAGCAAAAAATATCTGGTTCCGAAAGAAAAAGTTCAAGTAGGAAATCGTGAACAACTCCTAAATATGAACTCGATATGTTATAATCTCTTAAAATCAGATGTATGGTTGCAGCACTTGTGAGGAGTCTGCAGTATTTGCATCAGAACAAGCAACCTTATGGAACTCCCACTCAAATTTGCAACAAATCATAACACTTGGGCAAAAAACAGCTTTCATGGCTTAATCTGTTTGCTCTTGCTTGTTCATCCCTACTTATTTACGTGGGATATGCAAAAGTTTATATCGCCTTTTATAGCCATTCAGCAATGGAATACGATTCTCATCATTATTCCCATATACTTAATCAATGTTTGGGTTTTGGTACCTCAGCTCATGGCGCGAAGGAAGTTAAGTAACTATGTCATCAACATCCTGATTGCTATTACGTTAGCTTATGTGGTGGGCAAGGTATTAAATCAACTCATGATCGAGAAAGAACAGCTCAGTTTTGCACTTTATACAGGAGGGAAAGCCCACATCATCAACCGTCCTCCTCCGTTTAGATTTGTGATGATGGTATTGTTTATGGCGATTGCGGTGGGAACAGGCTTTGAACTCATTCAAGATTGGAGCAAACAAGAGCGGGAAAAAGAATCGTTAGCTAAGGAAAAAGTTGTTTCTGAATTGTCGTACCTAAAATCACAAATTAATCCTCATTTCTTATTCAACTCCCTAAACAGCATCTACTACTTGGCTTCGCTACGTTCGGAAGATACGCAAAAAGCGGTGTTGATGCTTTCTGATTTAATGCGCTATGTGCTTTATGAATCGGCTACCAATAAAATTGAGCTAAATAAAGAAATTGGCTACTTAGAAAATTACATTGAACTTCAAAAACTCCGAATATCAACTAAGAAAAATGTTACGGTTCACTTTTCTAAACATGGTGAATTCCATCCGTATTCCATTGAACCTTTATTAATTATTCCCTTTGTGGAAAATGCATTTAAGCATGGGATTTCCTATAAATTTCCTTCCTACATTATTATCAACTTAATTGTAGAACAGAATGAATTGAAGGTAACGGTAGCTAACTCTAAACATCCAATGCAACATGTAAAACCAACTAAAGAACAAGGAGGAATCGGTTTGCCAAATGTCCAAAAACGTTTACACCTACTTTATCCGAAAAAGCACCAACTTCACATCAGCGATCAGGCGGATGAATATAAAATTGAATTAACTCTAAAACTACGGTAAAATGATGAAATGTATTGCAATTGACGATGAGCCTATGGCTTTAAACTTGTTAGAGAGCTTTATCCAACGAATCCCTTTCTTGAGTTTGGAAGGTTTGTATGAAAGTCCATATGAAGTCATGCAACTGGTTAATTTGAACGAGATTGATCTGATATTTTTAGACATCAATATGCCTGATTTATCGGGAATTGATTTTTTAAAGACCATTCCAAATGCGCCATTGGTCATTTTTACGACCGCTTACCACGAATATGCCCTAGAAGGTTTTGAACTAGATGCCATCGATTATTTACTCAAACCCATCCCGTTTGAGCGCTTCTTACGCGCTGTAAACAAAGCTGCTGTGATGCATAAAAGCAAACAAGCTGGCACACAACCAACGTCTAAGTCAAAACC
>JBMYQA010000309.1:0-6834 GCA_049600855.1 Flammeovirgaceae bacterium
GGATCGGAATAAAAGACCTTCCTGAACTCACTGAGAATGAATATGGGTTAACTACTGGCCCTAAAGCTCATATCAAAGCAATTGTGCAACGTTGGATGGATCCAAATGGCGATGGCGACCCATCTGATGGAATTGATGGTTGGCGGCTAGACGTTGCCGAGATGGTAGATATTGCATTTTGGAAAGAATTCAACACTTGGGTAAAAGCCATAAACCCTGATGCTTACATCACTGGAGAAATTTGGTGGCATCATTACAATGAGGGGGAAATGTTTAATGCTGCACCGTGGTTAGCTCCCAACATTTACGATGGCGTAATGAATTACCGATTTGCGCGTGCCGTTAAGCAATTTATAGCAGATCAACAAACACAAATCACGGCAACAGCTTTCATTGATAGTCTCAAAAATATTTATGCGGATTACCCTTGGGAACGGGTTTTGACCTGTCAAAACCTATTGGATAGCCATGACCTTGATCGCTTTTCGTCCCAAATTGTCAATCCAGATCGCCTCATCGATCATCAATCTGATCCATATAGTAATCCCAATTACTTAGTTCGGAAACCTAACCAAATTGAATGGCAAAAATTCCGACTTGCCGTAGGTTTGCAATTTACGCTACCTGGCGCTCCTATGATTTACTACGGGGATGAGGCAGGCATGTGGGGCTCTGATGATCCCGACCAACGAAAACCCATGGTTTGGCCCGAATTCCAATACCAACCCGAAGCGCATGACGAATTTGGAAAAACGCGTCCCGCTGATGTGGTCAAATTTGATCAAAGTTTATTCGATTACTATAAACAGTTGATCGCCATTCGGAAAGCGCATGAAGTATTCACGAATGGTAAAATTGCCTTTATCCAAACAGCTCAGGCAACTAAGCAATTGGCATTTAAACGCTACACACCTAATGAAAGCATGATTGTTTTAGTGAATAATCAAGCAAAAGAAGCATTCATCAATTTACCTGTAGAACAAGTAGGCAATCAAGCGCTGACTGATTTATTGAGCCAGCAAAATTTTAAAGCTCAAAAAGCAATTTATTCTATTCAAATGCCTGCTTATGGCATTCGAATCTTAAAGCCATAAGAGCCTGTTTGGAAATATATTCTTGATTTTTTAGGTCACTAATTTCCAAACAGGCTCTTATTTGTCACGTTAAGCTAGGAAGCTTAAAGGCATTTAAATTGAAGGTAAGAACCTTCAACTAGCTTAGCTATTCCAAGCTTCTTAGCCTTGAATCTAATCATCTTAAGTTACCTTCCTAACTTAAGATTACTTTTAAAGTGACAAAGTAGTTACTAAGCTATTTCAAAAAAAACTGTAACCTTCATACCGCTCAAGCATTATTGTGCATGATTTATACTCCAAATTCCTCACCTTCCTTCATTTATTGAATATTTCATTGAAAAAATTGCACAATTTTTGCCATATTTATCTTAACCTATTTTAGAGCTTTTCTGAAATGATTGATTCAAAAATGAAACGTTTATTTTAGATCAACTCCTAATGTACAACTCATCCAAGCTACTGGAAAACCCCTGACCTTTACATGAGAAGTAAAATCCTATTAATTGACGACGATATTGCATTTTTTAAGCAATTAGAGCTAGCCTTAGCTGCTTATGATATGGAGCATGCCAAAAATAGCAGGCAAGCGGGTATCATGTTGGCGAATCATAATTTTGATTTGATTTTGCTCGACTTAAACTTAAATGAGCGAAATCCTGAATTTGAAGGATTGAATTATTTGAGAACGATTCGGCAAAAGCATCCTTTAGTTCCCATCATTGTGCTTTCAAAACACGCAGGATATAAGGAGGTTTCTCAGGCCATGTCGAATGGGGCATTGAGTTTTTTCAATAAAAATGATCAGGTCTTGCTCGATTGGCGAAATAAAATCCAACAAGCCATAGCTAATAAGCGATTACTGGAGTTGAACTACCCATTTATTGGTCAATCAGATGCTTTTGAAACCATTAAGCAGCAACTCAATAATTTTGATGGCAAGGTAAAACGTCCCATCTTAATTCTTGGCCCGAGTGGGGTTGGAAAAGAAACTGCTGCCCGCTATTTCCACAATCAAAGTGACAACCGATATTACGAATTTCTGGAAATTGATTTATCCACTTTTGAAGAAGATGAGTTTGAAGCAGAAATCACACATGCCCTCAAAACTTGCAAACGCGGAACCTTATTTGTCCGAAATTTACCCAAATACGATGCTACTGCGCAGCATTGGCTCACCGAAGTTTGCAAAGCGGTAAGAGGAGAAAGTGACATTTTTAAATGGAATGGGCAAATCATTGCTTCTTCGAATGAAGACTTGCTAGAATTGCTAGAAAATAATGCGTTCGATTCAGAGTTATATTATCAGTTTGAACTCGTAAAGTTTCCAGCGCTGTATACGCGCAAAGCAGATATTGAAGCGCTCTTAAAGTATTTTGCGCGCAAACGTGGGGTGCGAAATATCGATAAAGTACTTGAGCGAGAAGCAAAAAGCTATTTGCTGAATTACGATTATCCATTCAATGTGAAGCAACTCAAAAACTTTGTTGAAACGATGTTTTTGAATATGGAAAGGCAACGCAAATCTATGATTGATGTACAATGTTTACCTAATGAGGTAGTTACTAAATCATACGATAGTGATCAATTTCAATTGCATGAACTCGATAAGGCCATTGCCTATACTGAATTGGATTTTATTGACCGAGCGTTAAGGGCTTCATTTGGAGCAAGGGGCAAAGCCGCACAACTTTTAAACATTAAAAATGACGATAATTTGAGAAATCGAATTTTAAAATATTACCGAAAATTCCCTGATTTGGTTGCTCAATTTAGCCAAATCAAAGAGTCTTATCCTAAAATCGTAAAAACGAAAAGCTAGAACGTAAAGGGGAGTTTAAAAGCACCAAACCAATTTTTTCATAACCAACGTAAAATACTTTGACTTCACGCAATCTCCTTCTCATATTTTTATCCTTTGGCATCATTCAGTTTGCCCAAGCCCAATGTCTTTCTGGCGATTGTCAGAACGGAAAAGGCACCCTTCGACTCAAAGATGGCTCTAAATACGAAGGGCATTTTAAAAATGGCAAACGGGAAGGGCAAGGTACCTTGACTTATCGCAATGGTGATATTGTTACAGGACAATGGCACAATGACCGCCTAAACGGAAAAGCTGAATTGATAAAGGCCAATGGCGATCGTTTTGATGGCAATTGGAAAAACAATGCCAAGTATGGACAAGGAAAATATGAATGGAAAGATGGTTCTTCTTACATTGGTGAGTGGTACAGCAACAGACGGTATGGAAAGGGGATTATGAATTACCCTAATGGCAGTACCTACAACGGCCAGTGGGTAGATGATAAGTACGATGGTTCAGGATCATTTGGATGGAAATCAGGAGAGACTTTTGTGGGCTCTTGGCAAAAAAACATTCCGAAAAAGGGAATTTTTGCCTTTCCAAATGGCGATAGATATGAAGGTTCTTGGGTAAAACGCACACAAAACGGCCAAACACAGCTCGCTTTTTTCTCAAATGGAAAGCGGATTGTCAATTGGCAAGGAGCCGATATTCAGGATGTAAGGGAAAAAATTCCCGCTGAAGATACTACATCAATCGTTGAGTCTGATAGTGTTGAAGAAGAAAGCACTTACCCAACTGAAACGAACAAACCTACACCGAAAGACAGTAATACCGTTACTCCAAAAGACGAAACAGATTCCATTGCCGATGCGTTTTCAGCATTTGAAAAAAAATACCGTGAAAACTTCAACATGGTCATGCGTGAATTGGAGGCGGAAAAGCAATTTCTAATCGAAAGAGGCATCAAAATTCGAGACGAAATTGAAAATATTGCCCGTAGGTTAGAATCGGAAAGCTTTAGTAAAGATGAAAAGAACAGTTTAGAAGAATACTTAAAAAGTTTAGAAGAAGCTTTAGTCGTGAATGAATTGGCCTTTCAAGATGCACGGCAAAAAACGACCGATGTGATCAATAAAATGCGAAACACCATTCTTGCTCAGGATACTAAAATTGAAGTTATTGAAAAGGAAAAAGAAAAAGAGCAAGAGCGACTGCGTTTCTTCGCCATTATTGCCACCTTAGCCATTGCCATCTCTTTGGTGCTCTTTATGATTTACCGAAAAATTGATACTCAAAAAGGTGAAATTGAGTTGCAAAGTGCATTAATCGCTAAGAAAAACCAAGATATTACAGCAAGTATCAACTATGCGAGAAGGATTCAAATGGCAGCCCTCCCTCCTACTTCACAAATCTATCAAGCCCTTCCCGAAAGTTTTATTTTCTTTGAACCACGCGATATTGTAAGTGGAGATTTTTATTGGTTTACCCAACTCGAAGATACACTCTTCATTGCGGCACTCGACTGTACCGGCCATGGTGTACCTGGTGCGTTTATGTCGTTAATTGGCAATAAATTACTTAACGAAATTATCATCACTAAAAAAATTCACGAGGTTGACCTTATCCTAAATGAATTACACAAAGGAATATTTAAGAGCTTAAAACAAGATGAAAATATCACACAAGATGGTATGGACATTTCCATTTGCAGAATAAACACCTATGACCGCACACTTGAATTTGCAGGAGCTGGTCAACCGCTTTTTATGATTCAAAATGGCGAGCTTCAAGAAATTAAGGGAGATCGTATCCACATCGGAGGGCTTCAAAAAAGTCTGTCAACAAACAGTTTTAGCAAAAAAATCATCCAGCTCAGTGATGAAACGGAAGGCAAACAGTACTTCTACATATTCTCAGATGGATTTCGTGACCAATTTGGTGATGGAACTGGGAAATATGGCAAGAAGCGCTTCAAAGAACTTCTACTCCGAATTCATCAAGAACCCATGAAAAAACAACGAATCACGCTTAGAAACGAGTTTTTAGATTGGAAAGGGAAAGAGAAACAGCTAGACGATATTCTGGTTATCGGTTTTCAGGCTTAATGCATTGGGTTTACAACTCTACACCCAGAATCGTAATGTCATCGCGCTGAATCGCATCTTGTTGATGTTCTTTTAGGTAGTTTTCTAAAAACAAACCTTGATCGAGCATCGCCAAGTCCTGCTTTTGCTTAATGATTTTCTTTAATCGTTTTGTACCTATCTTTTTACGCAAGGGAGAAGCTTGGTCGACAAAGCCATCTGTTGTCAAATACAGTCGATCTCCTTTCTTTAAGGTGATTTCGTTCATCGAGAACTGTTTCGCCTTGCCCATCTTCTGAAAAATCCCACCAATGTGCTTCCGATCTCCCTTCAGTTCGAAAAACTCGCCTTGTTGGGTATAGAACAAGGGGCGCTTTGCTCCTGCATACTTCACATGAAATACCTCATCAGCTTGCTTCGAAATTACACACAAACACACGTCCATCCCATCGGTGTTTTTTGTTTCTTCTTGATTCAAACTTTTGTAAATCAAGCGATCCAAATTACTCAATACCAATGCAGGATTATGCGTTTGGGAAACATTACTTAATTCATTTAACAGTTCTGTTCCAATCATGCTCATGAACGCTCCAGGCACGCCATGTCCCGTACAATCGACCACAGCTAAATAAATGTGTCCCTCTTTTTCTGCCATCCAATAAAAATCTCCACTCACAATATCTTTAGGCTTAAACAATAAAAAGTGATTGGCAAAAATACTAGTTAGCACTTCTGTTGAAGGCAGAATGGCTTGTTGAATGGTTTGGGCATAACGCAGGCTATCCGTAATATCTTGATTCTTATCATTGATGATTTCATACGCTTTGGCATTGTCTAAGGCAATGGTAATGTAATTGGCTAAGGTTTGGAGAAAACCCATATTTTCGGCGGTATAGGCATCTTGCCTAAAGCTTTGTACGGTTATCAATCCAATCTTTCGTTCGTCAATCGACAGGGGCAAGTAAATAAGCGACTTGGGTACTTCTCCATGGTTCGGAAATTCAAAGTTGGGAAAATACTTTTTTGAATCTACGAATAAATCATTGATAAAAATGGGTTCCTGAGTATCAAAACAATGAACAGATAACAGTTTTTTATTCGCTAATTTATCGAATTCATCGGCTAATACCTTTCCCCGCTCAATATACCCTCGAAACTCAATTGAATGCGCTTGCGCATTGTAGATTCCAATGCCAAATCCATCGCAATCCATCAGTTCTTTTACATTTCCATACACAACCTGTACCAATTCCTCTACACTGAGCACAGAAGTAATTTCTCGCCCCATCTCACTCACCGTCTTCATTTTAGTAAACGAATCCGACAATTGATCGCGCTGCACTTTAATTTCTTCTTTTTGCGAATTAATTTCAGCCGTTCGTTCCATTACTTGTTTCTCCAATTCCTCATTACGCTGCTCTATGGCACGAACACGCCAACGGTAAATTACAAAGCCTAAACTCACAAAAATCACAAAAACGATGAGGTAAATCCAAGGCGTTTGGTAAAAGAAGGGTTTTAGCTGAAATTTTAATACTGCTCCTTCATTATTCCAAATGCCGTCATTATTCGAAGCGATTACATGAAATTCATGATCTCCGTAAGGAATATTCGTGTAAATCGCTTGCCGATCTTCTCCTACATTTACCCAATCCTGATCCATGCCAATCAATTTGTATTTGAATTGCATTTTTGGAGGTGAAACAAAACTTAGGGCGGTAAAATCAATGATAAAACGCTTTTTACCTGGCTCTAACACAATGGTTTGATGGTGATCAACTACCTGATCATCTACCCTAAACTGTTTAATTTGCACTTCAGGGATTAATTCATTGATTGGAATATTATTGGGATTGATGCGAGCAAAGCC
>JBMYQA010000310.1:0-6828 GCA_049600855.1 Flammeovirgaceae bacterium
CTAGCGCTGCATTTCCTGCCTCACGGTAGCAAAAAATACGTTGAATACATTATACGCCTAATTATGGTCAAGCACTTAGTTAATTGCTAATGAAACGTGAAAAAAAGTGAACTTCCGTTTTTCGGAAAGTGGCTTTTTTTATATTTGCACTCAATTTTAAATTAATAGACCAACACGATGAATTTGACTGGAGATACAATTCTAGAGCGTAATGAAGCGAAATTTTTGTCAAGTGATTTGGGAGATGAAGTAGTGATGATGAATTTAGAGAATGGCAATTATATTGGATTAAATGAAGTAGGAGGAGACATCTGGAAGTTTATGGAAAGCCCTATTAAAATTAGTGAACTCATTAATAAGTTGATAGAAACTTATGATGTAAACCCTCAAGAATGTGAAGCTGATGTAATGAGTTATTTGGAAAAAATGCTGGAGAAAGGATTGGTGATCAAACAATAGTTACATGAGTGTTATTCTGGGTAAGCTAAACTTTACTCATCAGATAGATAGAGGAGTAATTAGTCAGATGATGCGAAAAAGCAATCATTTTGATGCGGATGATCAAGGACTTTGGTGGAATAATACCTGCGCTTTAGGACATTTAAAAATCATCAGCACTCCTGAATCTATTCATGAGCAATTACCATTTTATTCTCACGAAAAGCAATTGGGTATTACCGCAGATGCACGATTAGATAATCGTTCAGAGCTATTGGCAGATTTGTCAATTCAAAACCCCGATATGCCTGATAGCCAGCTTATTTTAGCTGCTTATCAAAAATATGGGAAACAGTGTGTCGAAAAACTAATAGGTGCTTTTGCTTTTGCGATTTGGGACGAAACCAAACAAGAATTGTTTTGTGCGCGAGATCAAATGGGTGTACGCCCATTTTTTTACTATCGAGGTCAACACTTTTTTGCTTTTGCATCTGAAAAAAAAGGATTATTAGCGATTCCTAAATTAGATAAATCGCGTAATCAAGAATTTGTCTTAAATCAACTGTCATTTGTTCCGCAAAAAGTTGAAGACACATTTTATGCCCATATCTACCGACTGAAGCCTGCGCATACACTTACCGTAAGTCGCGATGGAGCAATCAAGTTTAATCAATATTGGGACTTAGACTTGGAGCCGACCATACATTTTTCGCGTGAAGAAGAATACATTGAAGCCTTTTTAGAGAAGTTTGAAGAAGCGGTTAGGTGCCGGTTGAGAAGCGCAAAAAATATTGGCATTGAATTGAGTGGCGGGTTAGATTCTACGGGCATAGCAGCAGTGGCTCATCCACAATTACAGAAAGAAAATAAGCACCTTCATTGCTTTTCCATGGTGATGCCACGCGACAAAGTGGGTAAAGCTTACCCATATTTCCCCGATTCTGGAAGAGAAGACGAATGGCCTTATATCGAAAAGTTTTGCGACTTTGCGGGTATAGATCAAGCCTATCGTTTTCCAATAGAAACCAATGTGGTTGACGGGGTAGGGTATGTAGAAATGCTAGATTGGGGCTTAGATCTCAAAGACGGTATTGACGAACGTTATGGGCCAGTGTATCACCGCATGAAATCGACTGCAGCTCGGCAAGGGGTAAATGTGTTACTCTCAGGTTTCCCTGGAGATGAATTAGTGACCTCCAGAATGAAGAACTACTTTTTAGCGTTTGTCACTAGAGGGGAATACAAAAAATACTTCGAAGCGCAAAGCGGAAAACATTCATTTGGCCAGTTATTAATGCGTTTACTGTCTTATAAGGCAAAGGAGAAGTTTTCATGGGGGCAGCGCCTATCTAATCAAAAACTAAAAGCACGCTTGTCTAAACAGATTCGTGCGAACTTTGCACAAAAAGGGTTTATTACAGATACTTACAAACCCGCTTTTTTTCAATTCAGCTTGGAAAAAAAACTGCAAGATATTCAGGAGGAAAATCGTTTTAAAACCGTTCGAGAATTTGCCAAAGAGAGTGTTTTACGACCAGGAACTTGTTTACGGATAGAAAACTCGAATGCTGCGGCCCTGTTACACAAACAAGAAATGCGTTATCCTATGGCAGATATTCGCGTATTGCAATATGTGTTAGCGGTTCCAGTAGAATATCGCTTTAATTCCCAATATGGGCGCTTGTTATTTCGCAATAGCATGAGAGGCAAAGTCATCGCGGATATTCTTTGGAAAGACAAAAAGGGATATGGTGCAAGTTTTCCTACTGCTTATTTAGATTATCAAAGTCAGCATCACGAACTCATTTCATGGCTAGAAGGGATTAAACACTTGGAACAATTGAAGCTTTTCGACATGGAAAAATTGATTCATAAAGCACAGGTGTATTATGAATTAAGCATGAAAGGGAACAAAGTAGTGACGGAACACTCTGCCGCACAACGACAAGGCTTAATACAGTATTTAGTTAGATATTTTGAGAAAAACCCTGATTTTGAATTAGCAATATAGTACTTTTGATTTTTACATGAAACCGATGGGTACACAGTACCCAACTAATCACGAGATAGATGGCTAGTGATATTCCAATGATTGAAAAACCTGCAACCATAAGGCAGTTAGGAACTGTTCATTTAGGAGATGTAAAGCAGTTAGTTGCTCAATTGCCACAAGCTTTGTGGGCTGCAGAAACGTCAAGGAGAGCGAACGATTATTTTTGTTTTCATGATACGGAGCATATTTTATTTGTATTTATGCATGGCGAAAATCATGAAAACTATGTGGAAAAACCCTTGTGGAATTTTTGGAAACCGAAACTGATGCCATTAATCGAGCAAGCGGTAAAACCTTATGGCTATGAGCGTGGTGTGGTGGTTAAAGCGATGTTCGCCAAGTTAAAGGCAAGGGGAAAAATTACCAAACACATTGATTACGTCACGCGTGATCAGCATGTACATAAAATCCACATCCCCATTATTACAAACCCTGCTGTGAAGATGTTAGTTGGAACCGAAGAGTTTTACCTACAAGAGGGAGAGGCTTATGAGGTAAATAACCTCATTTATCATGCGGTAAATAATGATAGTGATGAGGATCGAGTACATTTTATTTTTGAATACTATAACAGGCAAGCGTAATGGAAATACCAGTGTTGGAAAAAAAGACAACGAGTGTAAGGTGCTTAGGAAAAGTAGATATCAGTACCATAAAACCGTTAATTCTTAATCTTTCTGAAGCGGTTTGGAGCGCAGAAGATAAGCGGAAAATGAATAACTCTAATTGCTTACACCATACGCAACACATTATTTTGCGGGCACAAACTTCTTTAGAACATTCCAAAAGTTATGTGGAACGCCCTCATTGGAAGTTTTGGGAAGCTAAGTTGATGCCCGTTATTCAGCAAGCAGTTGCTCCTTATGAATATGAGAAAGGAACTGTGCCTAAAGCTTTGTTTGCTAAGCTTTTACATGGTTATGATATTGATGCGCACATTGATACTCCTCCTAGAAATAGGCAGATACATAAAATCCATGTACCGATTCAAACGAATCCTGATGTAACCTTTTCGGTAGGAGGTGCATCATTTCATATGAAAGTGGGATATGCATATGAAGTCAATAATATAGCCTCACATAGCGTTAGTAATAAAGGTGACATTGATCGCGTGCATTTTATTTTTGAGTATTGTCCTGAAATATGATTATTTCACATCATCATAAATTTGTGTTTGTTGCCATACCCAAAACAGCAACACATGCCATTCGCAATGCACTTCGACCTTTATTGAAAACCTATGATTGGGAACAATGTGCTTTATTTGAGGAAAAGAAGTTTCCAATAGAAGAACTCGCAGCACAATCAAATGGGCATCTTGCTTGTACACAAGTAGAACCCTACTTTCCTAAAGGAACTTGGGATAGTTATTTTAAGTTTTGTTTTGTTCGAAATCCTTATGATCGATTTGTCTCATTTTGTAATTATTATTATACAGCAAAAATGAGTAAAAATCCAGAAGCAACCATGTTGTCGCTTTTTGAGGAACCAAAGACAATGTTAAAACAACATATTCTTTTGAAACCACAACATGAGTTCGTTTTCGATGAGAATTTGGTTCAAAAAGTTGATTTCATTGGGAAATTTGAACATATTGCGACCGATTTTAAAACAGTATGTAATCACCTCAAACTTACTTCTCATTCATTAACAATATTGAATGAGTCGTATGGGAACAAACAGGTTGTAAACGATAAACTTGCGTCTTATATTTACGACCATTATAAACTCGATTTTGAATTGTTTAAATATTCTAAACTTTATACATCATGGCAAAAGAATCAGTAAAAAAGGCTTGGACTAAGCCTGAAATGAATGAATATTCTCAGAAAATCATCCAATCGGGGTCTAAGACTACCATTCCAGAATCAATTGCAATTGCAATGGCGGATTATCAGCCTTAATGCATAGGATGAAAAAACTACTTGTAATCGATGATTACCTTTCAGAAGAGCAAATAATGACTCTTTTGGAAGGTATTCAGTTTGAAAAAAAAGCAACAGTCTATAACAAAGAATCCCCTGAAGAAGCTCAACTCAAACTTGCGGTAAGAAATACGTATCGCTGTAGTTTACCACCACATAAAGAAGCGTTATTATCGAAGCGATTTATGGAATTATGTGAGGAAGCCAATACAACATTCCAATTAAAATCGGCGGTATCCACACATCAATGTATTGAGTTTTTGTGTTACTTAGAAGGGCACTTTTTTAAAGCCCATCGAGATTCCCACCCTGAGATTGATACCGAAGGCAAAAGACAAGTCACGGCTATATTGTATTTAAACGATTCATCCAAATATGATGAATGTGGTTTTGAAGGTGGAGAATTGTACGTATATGGAGTACATGAACAGTTTCCACACTCAGGTTTTCCCATTTATGCCAAAAAAGGACGTTTGGTACTTTTTCAATCCCACCTCTTGCACGAAGTTAAACCTTTACAGTCGGGTGAACGTTATTGTGTAGTCACGTGGCTTTCTTAATTTATAGATAGCCAAATTGTTCCATTACAATGCGATGATCTTTAACGATTTGAGCTTGTTGGGCTTGATTCAATTCGTTTCGCCACGCGTCTATTTCTCCCTTTCTAAAAAATTGCTTGGCGCTGATTGGTTTTTCATCAAAGCCATCTTCTTTTTCGAGTAGCTGTAGTTTGTTGAAACTACTCGCTTCAATGGCTCGTTTGATCTCATCTTCAGAAAAATCTAAGTTTAATTGTTGAATGACCTTCGAAAACGTTTGATAAGGCGTGCGCTTTAAATCTTCGTAACGCACAGGAATTACCTGAGCTTTTTGGTAGTTCAGCCAACTTTGTACGTGTTGGCTCCAGGTACCCATAGGTTGTTCAAATTGAGCTTTTTTGTGTAGTCCATTTAGTTGGCGTGCTAAGCCATAACTCGCATCATTCATCACCTTAATTGCGTAATCGATGGTCGAGCTCATATGGCTAGCAAAGGAGGCAGCAATGGAGAGTGGGTTGCGTATTAAGTAGATCACAGCAACCGTATTAGTTGTAGAAATGTATTCGTAAGGTGCTTGGGGCGCACAATCGTGGATTTTGACAAGTTTCATGCGATCTCCATCCACAAAATGGGCATAATAATCTATTAATTTAGGTAAATACTTCGCAATTTCCATCCGACTCAAGAAAGAAGAGTCAATATGTGTGAGCTCCGAAAACACACTTCGATCTGCAAAGTGATTGTCTAATAATAAATTTTGTAGGTTGATTTTTCCATTAAGAAACAATGCCGATAAAAATGATCGAAACCAAGTGTTTCCTGATTTGGGGTAGGAAGCCAACCAAAGAATTTTACCTTTATGCTTGGATAGCGTTGGGTTTGAGGAATTCATCTTCAATAAGATCAATAAGTGTAGAAATAGGCACGCCGCGAACTGGACGAGAAACATTGGTCATTGGAATATCCGTAAGCTGAGAAAGCAGCTTAAAGTTATCAGCTTGCTTTTGCAAACCTTCTAATTGCCTCCTTCTAAAAGTATGCACATTCAAAATCGTAAGGCGTTCAAGCTTACTAGTAATGGGCCTGGTTTTAATCTCTTTCAGATTATAAGCACCTAAATTAATAATTTGTTTAATCGGTAAAGCCTGATGATCGAAGGTATCGTGAAAATAGTTACCAAACTTGGCAATTTCGGCTCGCACACGATTCTTCGTGTGGTATCGACTGTCATTGAGTTCTTGGATAGTATCTTCCCAAATTCTAGACATCGGATAAGAAGCTTGCGCGTATACTTTTCCATCCCTAATGTTTTCTGGTCGCACCACACAAATGTCATCACAAAATAAGGGGTAGCCTCGCTGATTTAAAAATAGAGAAGTAGTCGATTTCCCTGAACCAGAAATCCCACAAAATAGCACCAAGCCCTCTTGATGTTTAATGGCAGAAGCATGAAGGGGAAGTATATTCTTAAAATGCAATGCTGCTGACATCATGGAACTCAAGCAAAATGTCCGAATGCTATTCCAATCGGGCTGGGCCTGAAAGGGTTCAATGATTAAGGTATGACCTCCAATTAAATGAAAGCGAACAATATCGATGATATGAAGTAGAAACTCTTCTGGAGTAGCCCAATTATACACCTGCTCCAATACTTGAGTTCCAGCTAATAACTCGGGGGTTTTCCCGACTTTGATTGTCAAATCAACCACTTGATCAGCATCGGCTTCAATAGGAACAAACTCTGGGAATTCAATTTCGGATGCTATTATTAAACTAAAACCTTTGTATAAATACATACTGTAAATATCTTTACCTCCTTTTCTAGCCAGACTCTGGCCGCTCTAATCGAATTGCAATGTTAATAAAAAATAAG
>JBMYQA010000311.1:0-6783 GCA_049600855.1 Flammeovirgaceae bacterium
TAAAGAAGCTAGATTTTTGGAGTAATCATTATGAAAAAACTTATTTTTTGTTTATTTTTATTAAATTTGCTTATATAAAAAACCGAATAATGTTATTTTCATGAACGAAATTTTCATCTTTATACTGGGCTTGTTTATTGGAGCGATTGCCGTTTACTTGTTAATGATGCGCGAACGCGAACAACGTGCTCAACTTACCAAAGAACTTACCCAGCAGAATTATAAATCTAAGGAAGAAGAATTAGAAAAATTGCTTCGAACTATGAAAGATACTTTCGGAGCGCTCTCTCAAAGAGCTTTAGCTCATAATTCTCAAGAGTTTCTAAAGCTCGCTAATTTGGCCTTATCTAAACAATTACAAGCGGGTGAACAAAACCTAAATGGTAAAAAGGCATTGATCGAACAGTCGTTAGATACGATGAAAAAGGAGATGGATAAAGTACAACACCTCATCGTGAACTTTGAAAAAGATCGGACGGAAAAATACGGGCAATTGGCGCAACAACTACACACCACTGCCGAACAAACGGCTAAGCTTCGAGAAGTCACCAATTTACTGAAAAATACCATGACGAATAGCCGTGTTAGGGGGCAATGGGGTGAACGAATGACTGAGGATATTTTGCGGTTAATTGGAATGAAAGAAGGTGTAAATTATACCAAGCAACAACAAGTAGCAGGGCATGCTTCCCGACCTGATTTCACCTTTTTATTACCCAAGAATATGAAGGTTAATATGGATGTAAAGTTTCCGTTCAATAACTACCTCAATTTCCTCAATGCAGAGATTGATGGGGAAAAGCGCAGGTATAAAGATGCCTTTTTAAAAGATGTAAAAGCAAGAATTCGCGAGGTAACCAGCCGAAATTATATCAATCCAGCAGATCATACCGTTGATTATGTACTGGTGTTCATTCCTAATGAACAAGTGTATTCGTTTATTATGGAACATCAAGGCGATTTACTCGACATTGCGCTACAGCACAAAGTCGTATTGTGCTCTCCTTTTTCACTGTATGCCATACTCGCTGTCATCAGACAAGCAGTTGACAACTTCAATTTAGAGCGTAATACCTCCGAAATGCTGAATTATATCAGTCAATTTAGAACGCAGTGGCTACGTTTTGTTGAAGGCATGGATAAAATGGGAAAACGCATTGAGGACTTACAAAAAGAGTATCATCAACTGATTACTACCCGAAAAAGGCAACTTGACAAGAGTCTTCATCGTATAGAACACTTAAAACCCACAGAAGAATTACCCAATAAGGGAAACACACTTTTCCCGAATTATTAGTAAAAAATCAAAAAAGACATAATTCTTACATAGCTTTGTAGGTTGAGGTATTAGGGCTTAACAATCATTTAACACCTTATTGTCTTAACAGCTAGCGAGTTTGTCTATCTTTCAGTTGGTTATCATTTCACAACACAGCTAGTAATTCGAACGACCAGCTTATTTTGTGAAGCATCAATTTGTAAAGACATATGATACTGAGAAACGTATTTACAATCGTATTGGCTTGCATTTGTCCTCTTGGGGTATTTGCTAATCCTAACCTTGTAAATCCCGCATTAACGTTAGAACTGACTATTCAACCCATTGAATCCTCGGGCGATTCAAGCATGTCTCCTATTTTTGAAGTAGAAGGTATATTTATTAATGTAAATACCAAAAATCCTGTAGAAGGTGTAGAAGTTACCATTACCAACAAACGAAACAATCACTATCAAATCAGAATGACAGGTAGTGACGGAAAGTTTCGCTTTGCCTTACACGATGAGTCGGTATATGCCATAGCAGGTAGTAAAGCGCGGTACTTTGATTCAGAACAGGTTAATATTTCAACGATTGGGCGTAAGAAGTACGAAAAGATGGATATGAAGATGCCTATAGAGCGCATGCAACTCAATCATCCCTATATTATTAAGGAACTTGTATTTGGCGTAAATGATTGGGAATTAAGCCATGAGGCCGAACAAAGTTTGAAAAATCTACAGAAAATGTTATTGAGTAACCCCACCATTAAAATTGAAGTTGGCGTGCATACCGATTCAAGAGGAGATGATGATTACAATTTACATTTAACAGAAAAGCGGGCAATCACCATTTTGAATAAACTTCGTCAGATGGGGATTCGTGGGAATAGAGTAACGACTAAAGGATATGGCGAAACAAAATTATTAAACCATTGTGGAAATGACATTCGATGCAACAGCCCTGAGCATATGCAGAATAGGCGCGTTTCCTTCAAGATATTAAGCTTTTAACAGCTTCGAACACTTTACTGTTATCCCTTCTAAATGCACCTAGAAGGGATTTTTTTATGCTGGGAGCAGTTGATGGTAAAATAATTCTGGAGGATATGCTACTTTACATAAATACAACCCATGCGCAGGTGCTACATTTCTGAACTTATCTTTTCGTTTGGTTCGGATGAGTTCCTCCAAACCCGCTAAATCTAACTTTCCAGTACCAATATCTAACAATGCACCCGTGATTAACCGTACCATTCCCCTCAAAAAACGATTCGCTGTGATGTGGAATTCTTTTTTACCATCTTCTAATGCCACCCATTCCGCATGAAAAATATCACACAAAAATGTTTTCACCTCCGTTTTTGTTTTGCTAAATGCCTCAAAATCTTTGAAGCCTTTCAAAAACGCGGCAGCCTCATTCATTTTTTCTAAATCCAATGGTTTATAAAAACGATAACTATAGGCTCTTAAAAAGGGATCTTTATGCGTATGGATTCGGTAAACATAACTTCTGCGAGTTGCACTAAATCGCGCATGTGCATCAGCTTTCATGCGATGTATATTTCGAATGCCAATGTCGTGGGGAAGAATTGAATTTAATTTGTATTGTAAGTGAGGTAAAATCGTCAGGTTATCCGTATCAAAGTGGGCATATTGCTGCGAACAATGCACACCAGTATCGGTTCGGCCACTGGCAATCACTTCGGTAGGTGTACGTAATAAACGACTAAGTCGTTCAGCTAATACTTCTTGTACCGTAATGGCATTGGGTTGTTTTTGCCAACCATGATAATTAGCTCCATCGTATTGTATTTCAAGGAAAAAGCGCACGATCCGCAGAATTAAAGTTGTGAGAAAACGCAAGAATAATGCATTTTGGTGGGATTGGAAATAGCTTCCTATTCTTCTAATGTACTTTTTATCAGTTCCTTTACTTTAGGATCAATCCAGCCCTGATGAGCTGCATGCGCTGCTGCTGTGTAAGAATCTGCCATAAACAACATGGGCACGCCCATTGCCTCTACTTGCTCAGCAATTTTCAATACCGCCTCATCGCGTTCATCATCACTCACATCACGAATGTAAATGGCTAAAATGCGTTCGGTAAACTGTTGGGCAATCTGTTGATAATATTCAGGATCTTTTTCCCCACTATCGCCAATCAATATAAACGGCATGTCAGGATAAGTACGCAGTATGGTTTTTATTGCATTTAACTTATGATCATAATCTATCACAAATTTATCCTTATCAATCCCATAATCCCGCAGTAAAACGCTTCCTCTTGGAATTTCCTTCAGCTGCAAAAATTCATCAATAAAATCAAAGAGGTTCCAAGGACTATTTGAAAGGTAAAAAAACGGATTTACTGCATGCGAAGCTGTTCCTTTTTGCAAACCTTGATACAGCTCTCTGACTCCTGGAAATGATAAACGTGTGGTCGCATTCTTTGTAAATGTGGTTAAAATCGCATCAAATAAATCAGTAGCTCCAGTCTGTAGAATCGTATCATCAATGTCACTAATTACTCCAAAACTTGTTTGAGGCTGCGGCGTTTGTACCCAAGCAGTCTGATAAGCCTCATCGCCATCTCTTGTTAGTTTTACCCTAATTTGATGCCACAATGCAGCATCACTAGCAGCCCGCGTCATTGGAAACGATACAGTATAATACCCTTCTTCATCGGTAATGATCTCACGGGTTTCTCCTTGAAAGGTCACAGTAACACTTATATTGGGTAATTCAATGCTGTGAAAACGTTTATACATCTGCCTGATGTTTTTGAATATGCCATCATCTGCAGTGCTTTCAGCAAGTGCTCGACCTTTCAGCACACGTCCCTTTAGGTGGACTTGTTGTTCATTGCCATAGCCATGATAAGCTAATAGATGAATGTTCTCAATCAATGCATTATTTTGAATGGTGTTATTCTTTTTACGATCAAAGAATCCTTCTACACGATGTAATAGCTTCTTGAGTGCATTCATAATCAATGGGTTACATAATGAAAACGGCAACTAGAGATGTGCTTCACGTTAGTTAAGCAAACAATATATCGAAACGATAAGCAATCTACTCAAAAAAGTCGATACACCTGTTTACCTTTTTGCTACATGCTCATTATAGTTAGAGCAAATCTGAAGATTTGCAGCATAGTTTAGTTCTTAGAGTAAGCTGTGCTAACTCTAAGAACAGCCAATTAGTTGTTTGTAGAGTTAGCGCAGCGTCCTCTACAAACAGGGGGCTGCTGCAAATCTTCAGATTTACCCCTCGCAATGCCCCCAAATCAACTCATTAAACTGCTGCCCTTTGCCATCCAAAAAATAGACTTCAATTGGAATGTAGTAAATTGGGAGCTGTGCTAATTCGGGAATCGCTTTCAGCTTAACCGCATCTTTTTCAGTAGTCAATATCACTTTATTGGGCTGATGAATAGCGTCAAAATTGGTACGAATTTTTTGAACTACTGAAGGAGAATAGGTAACATGATCGGCAAGCTCCAAGTGATTTTCTAGCTGAAAATTCTTACTCACATACTGTTGAAAAAGGCCAGCTTTTGCGATGCCAGTTACCAAAAGTACCTGCTCTAACTGAGCGGTAGCGCTTGTCAATGCGACTGGCTCTCCATACTGAATTCCTGTGAAAAATATAGGGGTGTCTGCTTGAGCATAGCGCAAAATTTGCTGCTCAATTTGCTGTTTTTCCTCATCCAACAGTCGATCGGGACATTTACTCACAATAATTACATCAGCCCGCGAAGCTCCAATTCGGCTTTCTCGTAATCTTCCTGCGGGCAAAAGAAAATCATGGTAAAATGGGCGATTGTAGTCTGTGAGTAAAATAGTAAATGATGGCCTCACTTTACGGTGCTGAAAAGCATCATCTAATAAAATCACTTCCGTATTTTCATGACTTTGGAGAATTGAGGGGATTGCAAAAGCGCGTTGTTCACCCACAGCTACAACAACCTCCTTTCCATATTTCTGGTAAAATTGCATGGGCTCATCACCAATGCTTTCTGCATTTGGAGCTTCCTCAGCTAATAAAAAACCCCGCGTTTTACGCCCATACCCTCTACTCAACGTAGCCACCTTTTTCTGATCCTTTAATAAGCGAGTCAAGTACTCAATATGAGGCGTTTTTCCTGTGCCCCCTACGGTTAAATTTCCCACACAAATCACAGGCAAATCAAAACCAATGGAAGGTTTTAACGCTAAATTATACAAGTGATTCCGAAAACGCGTAATCAGATTGTATAAGATCGCAAAAGGATACAGGAGAATAATCAATAGTGTTTTCAAGGAGTAATTACTTTGTTGCGTGTTTCTTTAAAAAAACTTTTAAGTATTCGAATTCATCATTGGTGAGTGCAGGGAAGTTTGCAATCCGAAAAGTATTATTTTTCCAAGTGCCATAGCCATTGCCAAAGATGATCCCTTCTTTTAAAGCAGCAGCTTTCAGATTTCCAACCCATGTTTCGCTTCCTTTGATCACGATCACCGTATCTGACCTTAATCGGCTGGTTTCAATGAGTAATTGTATTCCTTGTTTCTGACAAAATTGGTAAAAGTCATAAGCCCTATCCTTCAGGCCATTAGCCGTTTTTTTGATCGGATCAACAAATTCCATCACCTTCCCTAACAAAAAGATATTCAGGATATTTGGTGTATAAGTCGTTTGCCAATCTTGCATCTTCTCATGCATAAATACAAGACTGTTGTAATGCTTATTATGATTTAATGCTAACGCTTTTTGAATGGCTTTGGGAGAACACACCATGACTGCCATTCCCGATGGCAGTCCAAAACACTTTTGAACAGAGGCATACCAGATATCGGCACTTTTCCAAGCCAGGCGAACCCCTCCCATAGAAGAGGTAGCATCCACACAAATTAAGGCTTGCTTATAGCGTGTTTTAATTTTTTGGATCAGGCGATTCCGAACTTGTGTACCATTCGACGTCTCATTTTGTGTTAAACAGATCAGGCCAGTATGTTGTGGGACATTCAACGCATTCAGCCCTAACATCCGTTGAGGCGAAAACTCATGGTTAATGGCATTATTAGCCAGCTTTTGTCGGTACTTGAACCATTTTTCGCCAAAAGCACCATTGTAGATGTGGAAACTAAATTGATCGATAAACGATTCAGCGATGATTTCCCAACACTCGGTTGCTGATGAGGCAAAAAATACGAGGTAGTTGCTAGGCACCTCCAACTTGTCCTTGAACTGCTGAATCGTATTCCTACTCATTTCAACAAATGCGGGACTGCGGTGATTCGCACTCAATATACCAGTGTTGACAGCTTCTTGCATGAAGACATCAACTTGAGGATATATTTTGGAAGGTCCAGGGTAAAACGAAATCATTTGCTGTTATTGGCTTTAGTTTTTTTAACAATGATTGTAAGTTTGGCTTTTTGATGAAACTAAGCCACTAAATAAACCGAAAAAGGCTTACAAAGCTAATTGGAAAACACTAATTTATTGCCCAACGCGATTAATCAATTGTCCAACTGTTAA
>JBMYQA010000312.1:0-6782 GCA_049600855.1 Flammeovirgaceae bacterium
CCGATTGACTAAGCGCCACCTGTTTTAAACTATCGAGGTAAACATTTTGGCTAAAAAGTAATGTTGGAAAAAAAAAGAGTAGTAAAAGTAGTAGTCGCTGAAAGCTTTTCATTTGAATTTTTGTGAAGTCTAAATGAAAAATTGGTTATTCTGAAATATGCATGATTTATTGAAAGCCCAGAGCCGTTTCAGAATAATTAATAAATACCGCAAGTAAAAACAAGTTACAAAACTCCATGGAAAGCCAGCATAACTTTCAAGAGTTTTAACATCTATTTCTAACACTTATTGGTGAAAACTGATGTAAACACAGTACTGATATTTTTTCCACTCCATCATTATAGTCACCAACACCCATTAAACACAAAAACCTAATAATCAAACACTTACAAAATTACATTCAATTATACTATCCAATTTTACCATTATTTTGGCCGATTTTGATACCCAAAAAACAACAAATCGCCGAAGTTTGCTTCAGAATAAACTAAACAAGCACATCATCTTAATTAACCAGCTATGAAAAGGGAAAAACGAACATTCATTGTTTCATTATTAGAAAATGTATTCTTGGCATTTGTGAGTTTACTTACGGTCTTATGGATCATAATGATTAGTGTTACGTTCTAGTAGATTTGCTTTGGGCTTAAAAAAATTTACTATACCACACATCAACCGAAAACATGAAGACAGTTTTGACCGATTATTTTTTGATATGAAATGCACAATACTATTTCTATTGATCTTACTTACGTGCTTCCAAGTGTTTGCTATCGATAAAGGAACGAGCGAACATCATGCAGCACAGCTTAATCAAGCAGATGAAAGCATTCGAACAAAATACCTAAATTCTAAAAAGGAGCTGCTTATTGATTTTGAGACCCAACAAGGAGAAACGTTTTTTATGCCTATAGACAAGTCATCGGGACAAAATCAACAAAAAATGAATCATCATTCAACACTTATTTCTCGAGCAAATCAGTCTCATTTTTTACATGCACCTAAAATATGGATGGTGCTTGCCGCATTATTAGCACTTGTGGTCGCCTATCGGCTGATGTATCATAAAAAATAGTGGCAGTAAACTGCTTTAAAGATATTTAAGACAAGTTGTTAACTTATAACCGTAATTCTAAAGGCTAGAAGGAATCCTTCTAGCTTTTTTATTTCTTAAGTGCCTACCTACTTATTAGCATAGGAATTGAAACTGATTTATTTTATTTGCTAGACAAACTTGATTATTACGCATTTAGTGAAATAAAATAGTTGCACTAAATAAATCATAAACTGAAGAAGCTACACGCTAATGAACACCCAATCACCAAACGTCATAAATATTTGATTATCAAGGTAGTAAACATTTTATTCAAGCCACTTAACATTACATTAACCTGTAGTTTTGCATCTTTGACCAATTAAGCGCGTACATTTGTCTAAGAAACTAACAAATAAGTCAATAATTTTGATAACTAATCTTCCTACTATGAAGCAGCTAATACTAAGTACTCTTGTCAGCCTAATTTTAATCACAGGCGTTGTTGCCCAAACTACAAGCACCAGCAGAAATGCGCGATGCAGCTCGGCGGTGTCTTCTTATTTATTTAAGCAAAAGTCACGGGAAATTCAGGAAGCCAACACAGAAAGTGTTCGTTTAAGCAGAGCCAGAGCATTGGTAAAAAACTATTGCCTCACTGCCGAACAAATCAAAGAAGTCGCCTCATTTTTCTTAAATGATTACGATCGTTTGGTATTCGCCAAAGCCGCTTATCTTAAAACTTTTGATCCAGATAATTTTTACGATGTGTATGATGCATTTGCGTATTTCAGCACCGTATTTCGTTTGCACGATTACGTCACGCAACAACGACAAGGGAATTCGATGGGCGGAGGAAACACTGGTGGAAACACAGGAGGTGTAACCGTAACTTTTCCCAACTACAATTACCCTAACCCCGATACCTATACTGGTGCTAAAAACTGTGCACATCCTTTAAATAACGACACCTTTATCTTCCGCTATAATAAAATTGCTAAAAAGCAAAATGATCAAAGTCGTTTATTGGCTGCAGTGCAATTTGTAAACAATCAGTGTCTTTCTACGGCACAAGTGATGAAGTTAAGTACGCTATTTAACCTCGAAAGCAATAAGCTAAACTTCTTGAAACAATCTTACGGTGCGGTGTATGATCCAAATAACTTGTCGTTGGCAGAGCAAATATTTACGCAACTCAGTACTAGACAAGATTTCAGAAGCTTCTTACAGAATCAAAATACTGGTGGTGGTATTGGTGGTGGCGGTACCAATTTTGCTTGCCAAATTGATGTAACAGAATTTAATCGCATCAAACAAAACATTCAGTCTCAAACCTTTAACAACACGCGACAAAATACGGCAAAGCAAATTATGCGATCAAAAGGAAAATGTTTTACGGCTGAGCAGGTGAAAGAAATCGTAGCACTATTTGATTTTGAGAGTTCGCGCTTAGAGATTGCTAAATATGCCTACGATTATACACTCGATCAAGATAATTACTATGTCGTGAACAATGCATTCAAGTTTTCTTCAAGCAAAGATCAGTTATTAGAATACATCCGAAATCGTTAGTAGCATTTAGATTCATTTACACCTTTACACTCCAACTTCACAAACCAAATTGTATGAGGCTGTTCCGAAATCGGAATGGCCTTTTTACCTTTGCACGGAAATTGAATGTTGCATTTATGGCTTACACCTTCTATGCATATCTTGTATTAATTGATGAAACCTCCAAAATTTCGCTAGCAGCTTTGGAAAAACGCTTACTTACTGCTTACAAAAAAGATGAGCGAGTCGTGGGCATTACACATCACCAGCAACAAATCATTTTTTACATAGATAACTATCAATTTCAAATTGGATGGAATGAAACGGAGGAAGTCAGTCGAGAATCAGTAGAGCTGGCAACAAATTATTTGCATCATAATTGGCAAAAAAATAAAGTAGCAAAATGCAGGAGGCGTTTGGAGATTAGCGGAGATTTTGATCAGAATATGAACTATTTAACTGACAGCATCCGAATTTTAGATGAAATCAGTCATTTTAGAGGTACTTATATTTTTGATCCACAAGCGGGAACGTTCTTAGAAGAACTATAAAACAACACTTGAAAGTGCTTTCAGGCAAACATCACGCGGAATTCAGTTGGCAATTTTGTTCACAAACCTTAATCTTCGGATTGTCTTGTTAAAAAGTCGTAAAACGACTAATTGAAAGTAGCTTCTTTATAAAGAATACCCATTATTTGCGAATAACTCCAACAAATCAGTAACTTTGCGCACTTTTTAGGACATGCATGACATTGAAATGAAGGAGCTCGTTGATATAGAAAAACTACCAAAACACATTGCTATTATTATGGATGGCAATGGTCGCTGGGCTAAAAAAAAGGGGGCAAAACGTGTGTTTGGCCACCAAAATGCCATAAAAGCGGTTCGGGAAACAACTGAAACGTGTGCAGAGTTGGGCGTAAAATACCTCACCTTGTATGCCTTTTCTACCGAAAACTGGAACCGACCCAAATTGGAAGTAAGCGCCTTAATGCGACTTTTAGTTTCAACCATACGCAAAGAAACAAAAACCTTGATTGATAATGATGTTAAGCTTCATGCAATTGGTAACTTGGAAGCACTTCCTAAAGATTGCCAACGCGAATTGCAAGAAGCCATGGAAATTACAAAAGACAATAAGCGAATGACCCTCACCCTTGCACTCAGTTACAGTGGGCGTTGGGACATGCTAGAAGCAGCTAAAAAGTTAATGATCGCTGCAAAAAATGGGGAAATACAACCCGAACAGCTCGATGAACAGGCATTTTCAATGAATCTCTCAACGACTAACATGCCTGATCCTGAGCTATTAATTCGAACAAGTGGCGAATTAAGGATTAGTAATTTCTTACTCTGGCAATTGGCTTATGCTGAACTATTCTTTACAGACTTGTTATGGCCCGATTTCAGGAAAGAGCACCTCATTGAAGCAATCCAGTCATACCAATCTCGCGAAAGGAGATTTGGAAAAACGAGCGAACAAGTCTCCTAAATACTGCTCATTAAATAAATTGGTGGCGAGAAAAATAAGAGAACTATTACAAAGTACTTACCTCTAAAAAGAAAACAAGTGAGTCCGACTAGAAAATTTCTGCTAATCATACTACTGGCTTTTACCTGCTCACAAGCCATTGCACAAAAACAAGTAGATTATAGCAACCCCATCGAATATACCATTGGCGGTATTACCGTTTCTGGTGCCAATATTTTGGATAAAAATGCCCTGACTTCCATGTCAGGACTGGCAGTAGGTCAAAAAGTAAAGATTCCTGGCGATGATATTACCAATGCCCTCAAAAAGCTTTGGAAACAAGGCATTTTAGGAGATGTACAAATCAATATCACCAATATTGAAGGAGCCAAAGTGTTTTTAGAAATCGCGCTTACTGAGCGGCCAAGACTATCCCGTTTCTTCTTTCCCGATTCACCAAAAGGACAAACGCAGACGTTAAGTGATAAAGTAAACCTGGTACGAGGACAAGTGGTAACCGATGTGATGATCAAAAATGCGAAATTAGCCCTCAGCAGACATTACAGTGATAAGGGCTTTCGCAATGCCGAAATTAAGATTGTTCCTCGGAAAGATTCCATCATGACCAATAGTGTTATGTTGAACATCTACATCGATAAGAAGAATAAGGTTCGAATTAAAGAATTAAACATTGAAGGCATCACCGCCTTTAAAGAGCAAAAAGTGAGAAGAAAGCTGAAAAAAACCAAAGAAAAGCGATTTGGTAGAATCTTCTCGCCATCAAAAATGATTGATGAAAAATACCTTGAAGACAAAGAAAGCTTGATCGCATTCTACAACAAAAATGGTTATCGTGATGCCAAAATTGAGGAAGATTCCATCACAAAGAATGAAGATGGAACAGTAAACATTCATATGAAACTCAATGAAGGTCGTCAGTTCTTCTATCGAAAAATTTCTTGGGTAGGTAATTATGTATATCCAGATTCTGTGTTAGCTCAAATTTTAGGGATTGAGCGAGGAGATATTTATGATGCTGAAGAATTAAATAAGCGTTTAAACTTTAACCCTACAGGAAATGATGTCACTTCCATTTACATGGATAATGGCTATTTATTTTTCAATATCAATCCAATTGAAGTGATGGTTGAGGAAGATTCCATTGATATTGAGATGCGTATTTACGAAGGGGAACAAGCGGAAATTCGAAATATCATTGTTAATGGCAATACTAAAACTTCAGATCATGTAATTTATCGAGAGATACGAACCATTCCTGGTCGTAAGTTTAGCCGTTCAGATTTAATTCGTACCCAACGAGAATTGGCACAACTGGGTTATTTTGATCCTGAACAAATTGGTATTAACCCACAACCTAACTTGAATGATGGTACGGTGGATATTGTGTACGATTTAGTAGAACGCCCAAGTGACCAAATTGAACTTTCTGGTGGTTGGGGAGGCGCTTTTGGCTTCGTGGGTACTTTAGGTGTGGTATTTAACAACTTCTCACTGCGCAAAGCTGGAGACCTCAAGTCGTGGCGACCGCTCCCAGCAGGTGACGGACAACGTTTATCCATACGAATGCAAGCGAATGGCCGAAGATTTCAAACCTACTCTTTATCATTTACAGAGCCTTGGTTAGGCGGAAAGCAACCGAACTCTTTCACCGTAAACTTCACCCGAACCATTAGCCGAATTATCGATGGTTTCTCCAATACGGTTTCAGGTAGTTTGAAATTATCTGGTGCTACCGTCAGTTTAGGTCGTAGACTGCAATTCCCTGATGACTTCTTCACGATGATTAACTCAGTTGGTTTTAATCAATATCAATTGGACAATTTTACATTAAGAGGTTTTGGTAATTTCAATAATGGCACATCGTATAGCATCACTTTCAATACTACCATTGCCCGAAATAGTATCAATAATCCAACCTTCCCAAGAAGTGGTTCTAATGTGTCGTTAAGCATCAACTTAACACCTCCTTATTCTAAAATTTCTAATAACTCAGAATTTACCAGTGTTGAAAATCGCTTTAAATGGGTTGAATATCACAAATGGATGTTTGACAACTCCTGGTTCGTATCCATTGCTGGTAACTTAGTATTGAATGCCAGAGCACACATGGGATTCTTAGGAACGTATAATCAGGAAAAAGGAATCAGTCCATTTGAACGATTTATTTTAGGAGGTGATGGTTTGGCGCAAGCCAACTTTGGGGTAGGACAAGACATCATCGGTTTACGTGGATACACCAACAACAGTATTGTTCCATTTACCTTTGATCCAGTTACTGAAAATTTTGATAATGATGCGGGTGGCACAATCTACAATAAGTTTGTCTTAGAAATGAGGTATCCGATTTCACTTAATCCATCTGCTACGATTTTCGTACTTGGATTTGTTGAAGGCGGTAATAACTGGGGGACATTCAGAGAGTTTAACCCTTTCCAAATCAATCGTTCTGCTGGTATTGGAGCACGTATATTCATGCCTGCATTTGGTTTACTTGGAGTTGACTGGGCTTATGGCTTTGATGAAGTTGTTGGGGCACCAGATGCAAATGGTCCTCAGTTCCACTTTACGATCGGACAACAAATACGCTAATTGTTGAAAAAAAATGTCAAAATATAAGGTAGAGGCCCTGTTAACAGTTTGTTGGCAGGGCACTGCTTATTGTTAAGTTTTTTTAGTTGAATAAAATGTTAATCTAGCTCGTTAT
>JBMYQA010000313.1:0-6766 GCA_049600855.1 Flammeovirgaceae bacterium
AATCCTTAATCACAATAAGTACGTAAATGCGGTTTAGGGGAAATTAGAAAATCAGCTCACCTTCGCCAAATGTGGACGAATGGCACTTAATAGTTGTTGTTCAGGCATTACACCCGATTGCCGCCACAAAACTTTTCCTTTATAAAACAACATCAATGTGGGCATACTCCTCACATTATACTGCATGGTGACCGCTTTATTTCGATCTACATTAATTTTGATCACTTTTACTTGCCCATCAAGTTTGCCCGCCACTTTCTGAATAATTGGAGAAAGCACTTTACATGGACCACACCAATCGGCGTAAAAGTCTACTAATACAGGTATATCTGATTGCTTGATTAATGTACTGAACTTTGCCTTAGCCATAATTTTATAATTTATTTTTTCAAGAAACTCGAATCACCTATTTAAAGTTCCACTGACTTACCTGACTACTTTATTAAATTCTAAACAATATTCTTCATAGGCCCTATCTAAGGCTCGGAAAAACAATTCACCTTGAAGCTGGTAGCCTTCTTTAGATAAGTGTAATTTATCTGCAGCCGTCAATCCACTGGCATGCCAAACTTCTATTGATTTGAATCCGCCCATTACCCGATAAAAATCCCAAATCGCAATATCCAGCTCTTTGGCTAAAGCGATTATGACATCGGTAGCGCGTTCATTATTTTTGTTCGGATACCTCCTTCTGCGAAAGCTATCACCTACGGTAGTCAATAAAATGGAACTATTGGGTAACAAACGCTTGATCGCCGTTAGTAACTTTCTGTAATCATTTTTGAACTGATTTTCGTTAAACCCTTGACTAAAAGCATCATTTGTTCCTAAAGAAATGACGATTAAATCGGGATTAATTTGAGCCAGTTGTTTGTAGAAATCCTGACAACGGAAATACGTAGGTACTTCTGCACCATTAACCCCTGAAGCACTGTAAGTTAAGCCAGGTCGATCACTTTCTAATAATACGCCTTGAAGAATAAATTGAGATTGATTTGGTGTTTCTTTCTTAAGTGTGATGGTCACCGATTGTTGCGGTTTTAGGAAGGTAAACTCTACGTAACCATCGCCCATAAGGTAACTCGTCAATCTATTTCCTTGGTCTAACTGCACATCTGCTTGAAAGGAAGCTGGATGATAGATGGGATAAAACACCTTTATTTTGCGAATTTGGTAATTTCCTTCTTCCACATTGGGATTAATGGTAATCGAACTCTTTTCAGAAAAGGTAATTGCATTTACACCTGACAACCCCCATTGACTCACTACTTGTTTTTTCACACTTCTTTTCCCTTCCCAATCTCCTGTATAAGTCACCTTATAGTTGGAAGGATTATTCGTTTTTGCTGCGCGATAGGGAAAGGTAAATCCGCGTGCGGTCATGGGAAATCGCCGATCTTTTCGAAACAAGTCTCGCACTTTTCCTGAAAAAAAGTCAGCCTGAATGTGCGAATCCCCAATATGAAGCACATGCACTTGCTGATTTTGATTGACTTCAAGTGTCCGAAGTTTATCAAAAAAATCAGCCATCGCTGTTGAGGAAGGCAGCATCAGCTCATTTTTAGCCTCGTTTAAAAAGGAATATTGCGCATAAATATCTCCTACATCATCCATTGCGGTGTGATTACTTGATGATTGAGCACAAAGCTTAGTCAGCGAAATCAGCACTAAAACCGTAAAACTAAGAACTGTAACTATCTTTCTTTGCATGGTGTAAAAATACAAATCATATGGTTGATTCTTATATGCATCCAAAGGGTTTTCCTATAAAATAGTTGACGCTTATTATTCCAATAACTTATTTATAGTCTTCCATCCTGTAATTGGATTATCTCTAATTCTAGTTATTTTTGTAAAAATTTAAAAAATCATGGAAAAATTTAAAGAGAAATATGTAAATCCATTTACAGATTATGGTTTTAAGAAGCTATTTGGTGAAGAACCAAATAAGGATTTATTATTAGATTTTTTAAATGAATTACTCAAGGATGAACAAGGACTTATCACTTCAATAAATTATATAAAAAATGAACAATTAGGTTCTACTGAAATAGATCGAAAAGCCATTTTTGACTTGTATTGCGAAAATGAAAAAGGTGAAAAGTTTATTGTAGAGCTACAAAAAACTAAGCAAAATTTCTTTAAAGATAGAACGGTATACTATTCTACCTTTCCGATTCGAGAACAAGCAGAAAGAAATAGCTTTTGGAATTATGAGTTAAAAGCGATTTACACTATAGCCATTCTTGATTTTATATTTGAGGAAGACAAAAATCAACCTAATAAATATCGTTATGATGTTAAGCTTATGGATATAAAAACATGTAAAGTGTTCTATAATAAGTTAACTTTCATCTACCTAGAAATGCCTAAGTTTCAGAAAACAATTGATGAACTTGAAAATCGTTTTGAGAAATGGCTTTACGTGTTAAAAAACTTACCTAGACTGCAAAGCATTCCTGATAAATTTCAAGAACAAATCTTTTTGAAACTTTTTGAAACTGCTGAACTTGCAAAGTTCAGCCCAGCAGAAGTACGATCTTATGAAGATAGTTTGAAATACTATCGAGACTTAAAAAACTCATTAGATACTGCATACATGGAAGGGCAAGATGAATTAGGAACTTCAATTATCCTTCGTATGCATTCGAAAAATATAGCTGCACCAGAGATTGCAGAATTAACAGGTTTATCAATTGAAAAAGTGCAGCATGTAATAGAAACATCACAAAATTAAAAACGACTATCACTTCCCTGCCCCATTGCAATATTCCTCATACGCCACATCCAAAGCCTGAAAAAACAATTCTCCTTGGATTTCATACCCTTTTTGAGAAAAGTGTAGCAAGTCTTTTGCACATAAACCTTGTTCTCGCCACTCTTTAATGGACTTCAAGCCGCCCATCACTCGATAAAAATCCCAAACGACCACATGCATTTCCTTAGCCAATGCAATCACCTCATCGGCTGCTACTTCCATGTATTTATTGGGCCTGCGCCTGCGGTAGCTGTCTCCTGCGGTCGTTAATAAGATATCGACTTCAGGTAGGTATTTTCTGATATTCGCAATAAGTTTTCGGTAATCTGCCCGAAACTGAGCTGCATCAAACTGTGCTTTAAAGGCATCATTGGTTCCCAATGAAATGACGATTAAATCGGGATTGAGCTGAGCGAGTTGTTTGTTGAAATCTTGACAACGGAAATAAGAAGGCACTTCTGCTCCATTTACTCCTGTGGCGCTGTAAGTTACGCTCGGGTTTTCACTTTCTAGCCAAATGCCTTGTAAAATGAACTGCTGCTGCTTAGGCGATTTTTTTGCCAATGTAATGGTAATTGCCTGTTGAGGTTTCAGGAATTCAAACTCCATGTAACCGTCTGCAACGATGTAGTTTATCAATTGATTACCTGAATCTAATAATACCTTCGCCTGAAAGGAGCTACTATCTGCAACAGGATAGAACACTTTTAACTTCTTAATATCATAATCGTTTTCGGTTCGATTGGGATTGATGGTAAAACTGCTAGTACTCGAAGTGGTGACCGCACTAATGCCCGACACCCCCCATTGACTATAATGTTTGCTACTGACACACTTTTTACCTTCCCACTGCCCCGTGTAACGTACTTGATAATTCAGGGGATTGTTCGTTTTGGCTAATCGGTACGGAAATACAAAGCCCCGTTCATGCATTGGAAAACGAATGTCTTCTTTGAAAAGCGTTCGGACTTTTCCTGAAAAAAAATCTGCCTGAATGTGGGAGTCCCCAATATGCATAATGTGTACTTTGCTACTTTGTGATCCTTCTAACGATTGAAGTTTCGAAAAGAACCCATTCAAGCCCGTATTTCCAGTCATGATCAATTCATTTCTCGTCTCATCTAAAAATGGGTATTGACTAAAAAGGTCTTCGCCATAATCATCTACCAACATGGTATCTTCTGCGGATTGTCCTTGAGCAATACTCAAGGTGATCACTACAAATAATGTGGCTAAATAATAATTTAGTTGTATAACTGTATATCTCATAAGTATTTGATTATCGGTCAATTAGTGTTTAATATGCGATATAAAAGATAATTTTCATGAATGCAAAGTTTTCATCGCCAACAAATGGTGGTAAAAGCTAACAAATGCTAAGCTTTCTTCTAACATAACTCATAGGTATTAACTCTTTGTTTAATAAAATTTAGCCCATGAATTTGGGCAAGATGAGCACCCCATATTATAAAGAGAAAAAATTAATCATCATCCCGCTCAATAGCAAATCGGTTCAACTGCAAATACAAACATTTCAACAATCAAATGTCGCACCTGAGTTAAACAAATTTCCAACTATCGAAGATATAGGAGTTATTTGACCAAAAAAAGAGAAGAATGAAGCTTTCCACATTAATCATCTGCTTACTTTTAACGGTGAATGGAGTGGCTCAACATCAATTTTCAGATTTGAAATCGTGTTTAGCTTATGCCTATGAACACCGTAAAGAGTTGCAAATTGCTCAATTAAATCAATCAACGAGTACCGAAAAAATAAAGCTTGCTCATGCAGCTTTATTACCTCAAATCAATGCATTTGCCACCTTAGATAATAACGTACAATTACCCGTACAACTTGTTCCTGCTGAGTTTGTAGGTGGACAAGCTGGTGAATTTGCTGAAATACAATTTGGTACCCAATACAATTTTGCTTCAGGAGTTGAAGCCACCTTATCCCTTTGGAATCCAGCCTTATGGAATAAGCTAAAGAAAAGTCATTTAGAAGAAGAAAAAGCAACACTAGCACTCCAAGATCAAAAGCTGAAAATTGCGGAACAGATTGCTCGAAAGTACTATTACAGCCTACTTACCCAAGAATTGATTCGGCTGAACGAACAGAATCAATCCAATAATGATACCTTATACCAAACGGCTCAAGCACAATACGAAGCGGGCACCATTGAATTGTTGGAATTAAATCGGGTACAATCGCTGTGGTTAACGGGGCAAACTAACCTTACGCAAGCGCTTGCTAGCCATCAGCTACAACTTGATCAGCTCAAATTAGCGATGGGAATTTCCATAACGGAAGAACTCGCTCTGCCACCACTGCGTACATTTATCATCGAAGCAGAACCATCAACTAACCTATCATTTGAAACAACGGCTTATCCACAGTACAAGCAAAATCAATTAGATAATGAACTCGCTTCACTGGAACTCAAAGATCAAAAGCAAGCGCGATTACCCAAGTTATCGGCCTATGCGCGCTACACTGCCCAAGCACAGCGAAATGAATTTAATTTTTTAGACTTTGAAGAGCCTTGGTTTGGCATTGGCCTAGTGGGTATGCGTGTTGATGTGCCCATTTTTACGGGTTTTAGCCGCAAATCATCCATACAAATCGCAAGCATTCAACAGGAGCTTTCGCAGCAGCAGGCAGATTTATTTCTGCAACAGCAGCTTCAACAAGATCAGGCCTTGCTCCGCGATTACCAAACTGCAAAAACACAACTTGAATATACCAAATCAATTTACACCTTGGCAAAAAGCAATTACGAACTTGCTCAATATAAATACCAGCATGGTGTATTTAGCATTGAGCAAGTGATTACCCTTCATAATGAGCGATTAACTGCTCAGAATCAATATTTAACGCAATTAGGTAACTACCTCATTTACCGTGGAATTATTGAGGTTAAAAATCAAATTTTGGAAGATCAATAAAAACTAACCATGAAAGCGATTTTATACATTCTCCTATTTTTAGGTTTCATTTCGTGTCAACAGCAGGAAAATGTCATTCAAGCTGAATACAAGAAATTGACGGAAGCGGTTTATGCTTCTGGAAATGTACTCCCAACCAATGATCATAAATTGTATACCGAAGCCACTGGTTTTTTGGTAGAACAATTAGTCGATGAAGGTGATGAGGTGAAAAAAGGACAAGTACTGTTTATCATCAAAAGTCATCAGCAAGACTCTAGGACACAAGCAGCTAAAACGGCTTACCAAATTGCTCAACTCAATAACAGTCAGCAATCTCCGGTGATCAATGACTTAAAAATAAGCCTTGCCAAAGCCCATACCAAGCTTCAAAATGATTCCATCAATTATTTCCGACAAAAGCAACTCTTTAGTAAAAAAGCAACTTCCAAGGTTCAATATGAGCAAGCACACCTCGCCTATCAGGTTGCTCGAAACGAAATCCAAAGTTTACAAAACAGATTGCAACAAACTGAAAATCAGCTCTTGGTAGAAATGAAAAATGCGGAAAGTCAATATCGCATCCAGAGCGATGAGCAACGCAACCATCAGGTGATTAGTGATATGGATGGAGTCATTTTTGAAATCTATAAAAATAAAGGCGAACTCATCCGCAGAAATGAGGCCATCGCGATGATTGGTAATAAAAGCGAAACCTACATTCAATTGGCAGTTGATGAACTGGATATTGGCAAATTACAGATCGGACAACCCATTATATTGAAGGTAGACGTTTTTCCCAATAAATATTTTAAAGCGCAAGTCAGTAAACTGTATCCGATGATGAATCAACGCGATCAATCCTTTCGAGTGGATGCCTTATTTAGCGAAAAATTTGATGTGCCATATGCGGGTTTAAATGTGGAAGCCAACATCGTCATTAACGAAAAGGAACAGGTGCTCGCTTTGCCCAAAACGGTCTTAGTGGGCACAGATAGTATCTGGATTTTAGATGAAGCAGGAGACAAAAAGAAAATCAGCATTGAAAGAGGTTTAGTGACCATGGAATATGTAGAAATACTT
>JBMYQA010000314.1:0-6761 GCA_049600855.1 Flammeovirgaceae bacterium
TAATGGGCACGTAGATCTTTCACTATCGTTCAAGATGACAAAGTGAGAATTGCTGGAAACGTTGACTAGCATAATTTATATATTTGATTATCAGAATCTTGCAAAAGCATCGGGTAGAGAACTTCATTCCTTTCTTCTTGGCAAAAACTTGTGATAATTTTCCTTAACTTTACCTACACAAAATACCAATTTAATGTCTGACGGAAGAAATCGAAATAATATTAAAATCGGCTATTACGTAGCTGTTGTAGAAAAACACAATCAGCGGACTAATGAATTAACGCATGGTGAAGTAAAGCGTATATTAACAAAGTCTGCGTTTCACCCTCATGGCATCAAAGTGATGCTTGATACAGGCGAAGTTGGTAGGGTAAAAGAAATTCTTGAAACTGAATAGACATGAGAAAACGGTTATTTCAGGTGATTACAGTCATCCTAGCCACCTCTATAACACTACTTTTACTTGAGTTTGGAGTTCGGATAATAGCGCCTCAAAGTCTAGTTGCCACCCAAAGTGACATCGCATGGCGAACAGATGATACATTTGGCTGGAACCATCAAGCCAATGTGAATACGCAAATTAACCTTGCTGCAGCAGAAGTAGCATTTGCGACCGATGCGTATGGTTATCGGATCAATAGCACCCCTGTTCACTATCCTGAAAATGCCAAAAACGTCTTGGTATTAGGCGATTCTTTTTTAGAGGCCGCCCAAGTGGAAAATGAAGAAAGCACGGTTGAGGTGTTACGCTTAGCACTTGAGAAAGAAGGAATTTCAAGCCGATTTTATAATACTGCCGTTTCTGGATGGGATCCTAATCATTACTTTCTTGCTGCTAAACAAGCATTAGAAGAGCATCAATTGACAATCGATTATGGACTGGTGTTTTTGTATATTGGCAACGACATCATCAATGAAATAAAAAATCGTTATCAGCCCAAAAAAAAATTCAAAACGCATCATTTTCATATACCAAAAAAGTGGAATAGTAAAGGAATCAAAAAGGCATTTCTTTATCCGATTAATGATTTTTTTGAACAACGGTCGCATTTATTCATATTCATCAAAAAAAAGAATTATAACCTGTTAGGTAAATTAGGATTAGGTACTTATTATTTTCCTGAAGTGTTTAAAAAAGATTTTAAAGATTCAGAAAATTGGCAAACGACTTATGAAGTTTGTCGTAAGATTCGTCACTTATTTTTGTCAAAAAACATTCCTGTAGATTTTGTATTAATCCCAACTTCGTATCAGGTAAATGAGGAACAATTTCGTGAATATCAACAATACTTTAATATTGATGTGAATACGATAGCACTGGATCAACCCAACCAAATTTTAAGCGAAAAATTTGCTACCGATTCTGTGTTGTTGCTCGATCCTCTTGAGTTCTTTCGAGCTGAAGCTAAACAAGGAAATCGACTTTATGGCACCATAGATAAGCACTTTATCCCCTTAGGCCATCAAAAAATGGCTGAATATCTATTGCCAACCGTTCAAACTGCGTTAAGTGTAAGAGACACTACAGCTAGCCCAAATTAAAAAAGCTAGAAGTAAAGTTGTTCCGTTTACTTCTAGCTCCATTGAATTCATTAATCACATCCCGTTTTTATCCCTCCTGATGGCCAACAATGGGGTCAATGCTATTGGTAGCCACAAAGTGATAATTTTTACGCGAACGCTTGTAAATTCGCTTTGCCATCGCTTGTGTCGCTTCAAACTTCATCATTTCGGCATACAATGGTTGAATAAACTTCCGACGACCTACCGAATAGCAAAATTCTTCTAAGCGCTTATAGGCTGGTTTATATTCATTGCGGATCACATGCATTAACCACTGGAATACCACTTCACTGTTGCCATTTTCGGTCAACTTAAAGGTAGCGTCCAAATCTTGCATTTGTTCAGCTGTAAGCTTTTCAGGAAGGTTTTGTAAGAACAACCACCACTCTTGATATACCCAACCTTCTGTTTTCAAGTCAGCCGCTTTTGTGCCAGCCTTGAAGCGTTCCACCTCAGCCATCAATTTGGTAATTCGCTCAGACTCCACTTTCGGGCAATTATCGGGTAAACCCGTGTTGTAAATCCATTCTTCCAAGCCAATTTTTTCTTTCGCTCCCTCTACTTTACTCAATAAGTTTTCATCCAAGTAGGTGATGAACTTTTCTGTGGTCATCGTTTTGAACTTATTCGTTTCGAAATAGTTTTTCAAAAACGCATCCCATTTTTCGCGACCTACTGTATTTTCGATCAGTTTAAGCAAAAAGAAGCCTTTATCATAAGCAATTGGCGTTACACCATCATCAGGGTTTCTTCCTGTTAAGTCTAGCTTTAATCGTGAGTCATAGGCCTTGCCTTCTTTTTCTAGCGCAGCCACCATATCGCCTAAATCTTCGTAAGAAATCATGGCTAACATATCGGCAATGGGTTTGCCATACATCGACTCCATAATTCTATTTTCGAAATAAACGGTAAAGCCTTCATTCAACCAGAAATCATCCCAAGTCGCATTGGTCACTAAATTTCCCGACCAAGAGTGCGCCAATTCATGCGCGATGAGTGCCACTAAAGAACGGTCACCTGCAATAATGGTTGGGGTTGCAAAGGTCAAACGCGGATTTTCCATGCCGCCAAAAGGGAAGCTAGGTGGTAAAACAATGATATCGTAACGTTCCCACTGGTAAGGACCGTATAAAGCTTCAGCAGCAGCGATCATTTTCTCCATATCCGCAAATTCATACGCTGATTTTTCCACCAAAGAAGGCTCCGCATAGATGCCTGATCGTGCGCCCAAGGATTGAAATTCCAAATCGCCTACCGCTAATGCCAACAGATAAGCAGGAATTGGCTGTTCCATTTTGAAATGATATATCCCATCTTCAGTCTTTTCTTGTGGGTTAGCTGCACTCATTACGGCCAGTAAGTCTTTCGGTACTTGAACTTTCGCATTGTAAGTAAAACGGATACCGGGACTATCTTGGCAAGGCACCCACGTACGCGCTAAAATTGCCTGAGATTGCGTAAACAAAAATGGATTTCGTTTACCCGCAGTCTGTGATTTATCCAACCACTGCAACGCCTCTGCTTTAGGGCTCGTCTTGTAATGAATAGTGACTAGTTTCGTATTTTCTTCTAGCTCAATTTCCAAAGGCTCTCCCAAATGTTCTACTTCAGGATGGACTTTAAAGGGAATATCTTTTCCTTCAGAAGTTACCTTCTCAATCGTTAAATCTCTGGTATCAATAAATAATACGCCAGTTTCAGGTGTTTTTTTAATCGTTAATGTTGCAGTACCTGCAATCACCTTGGTATCAAAATCTACTGCAACATCTAAATCAAGATGAGTCATTACAGCCTGGTCAGGCTTGGCAAAGGTGTGTTTATCTACCACTTTTTCTTCCTTTTTGGTGGATATTTCAGGTTTATCCTCTTGCTTTTCGGTTGAAGGGCCGCAAGAGATTGCTGTAAATAAAATAGCGATCAATGCGTAGGTTAACGTCCTCATAGTTTCATAAATTAAGAATGATTAGTACGACTAACATCAATCAAATCAGCGGTCTCAAAGAGACTTGTAACGGTATGGTGCAAGTCGATTTCAAAATTAGAACTTCAAAAGGAAATTCCTAAGAAAAGCATTTATCATTCCATGAAATGAAATAAACTTATTGAATCGCTCTCCGTATAACAGCTCATTTTCCCTACCTGAGCCACTTACCTTATTTCTTCTTATATTTTCCATTCTCGAAACGAAAAATCCCTTCCGCATGGTCTGGTTGAACCGCGTGACTAGATTTATCCACAAAATCTTTGTCTAGCGGTCTGAAGTATGGAAGAGTTACGGCATTAGAAATGGTGATTTCACCTTGATTATCAATGGTAAATGAATATTTATATCCTTCATTGTTGGTACTAGGGGGAGATCTCATATTGATGATTCTGTAATAGTTTTGAGCCTCAAACAGCAGCTTTTTTTCGTCTTGATTCCAAACTTCAATTCTTTCGATTTCATAAGTCTTACAAGGTCCATAAGCATCATTTACCACACTTTGACACATACGGGAAATAATAATTTCTTTATCCCCCGTTCCATCTATTTGCATCTCTTTCATCACGCTTGGTTCTGTACAAAACGTCACATTAGCATCCAATACTATTGGGGAAAGTAGTATGGAATCCATAGAATTTTTAAGGTATAAAACATCATGTCTTTGTTGCTGGCTTCCGTTTGCATTAAACCGCGTTTCTTTTCCACTTATAAAGCCTCTATAACCGATTTTCCCTATAAAGCGTGTTAATGTAAAGCTTGTTAATACGGGTTCAATTTTATCATACTTAATGGGCTGAATAATTTCCCCTTGATGGTTGATAAATCCATATTTACCTCCTATACCTACAACTGCCGTATTGTGATAAAATGGCGTAGCTCTGTCATATTTTAGGGGAATAACCTCTGTACCAGTACTATCTATGTAGCCAAATTTCTCATCAATTTTTACTATAGCTCTTTTGTTCCAGAATTTATCGGCATAATCATATGGCCTTTGGCTAATAATCTGTCCTTTTCGGTCAATGTAAACAAATTTCTCATTTTTCTTTGCCACCACTGGCTCATAATTGCTCAAAAACAAGATTGGTTCATCGTACCTAAAGGGTTGTATGACTTTTCCTTCATCATTGAGGATACCAAACTTTTTATTTTTTTTGGCAACTATCATTTTTAAGCTAGGAGAGTATTGTATATCTGAATAAATTGGAGGAATAACGACTTTACCCTTTCTATCGATGAGGCCATATTTAGCTTTAGTGAGGTCTAGATTTCCATATCGTTTTCCATTATTCTGACTGCTTTTTTTACAGTTTTGAACAATTCTATAGCGCTCCATTTTGTGAGCGGTCATGTTTTCTAATGGCACTTGCTGTGGAGGAACTAAGTCGAAATGGTGTGGTGAGTATCCACAGGAATTGTAAGATTTTATGATTTTTCCTTTTGCATCTCTAAAAATATAAATTGCTGGATGTGGCCTTACGTGGTTAGGCAGAGGAGAATTATAATCAAATGCGCTTAGCTCAGATAAATTTATCCTAATTCTTATTTCTACCATTTGCACATTGTCTTCCATTGGATAATAAATCGTCTCATAACCACTTGAAGCGGTTTGTGCATGTACCCCCATGCTCCATAGCAGTAATAAAATGGTTATAAACTGCACACCTATTTTCATAAATATAGCCATCAACTTCACCCTATTGTTATGATTTAACCAATATCAAAAAAACTTAAAAAACGCTTCAACAAAGAAGGTTTGCTTTGTTTAGACTTCTTAGAAGCAATAAATAAAGGCTCGTCGTCTATCACCTCTTTCTCTTCGAGGGTAAATTCGAGTTCTAAGAAATGATAAATATTCTTCAAACCTTTAATTGCATCATCAATCAAACCTTCCACTTCAAGAGTTGCTCCTTCTGCCTGTTCAGCCAATTGCCGAATGCCATTAGCGGTGTCTGCAAAACCTTTACCCGCTTCACCTGCCCTAGCTGCTTCAATGGCAGCATTTAAGGAAAGTAGGTTAATTTGGGCTGCAATGGGTCTTATTACAGCCCCTTCACTTCTAACTTTGGCTAAACCTGCTAACACGCTATGTAACTGATCAATAAAAGTATTGTCATGATTCTTTATCAGCTGCTCCAATTTATTCAAATCAGCTTGAACAGTTTGAAATGCATGCTCGATTTCAGACTTAGACACCACAGTCAGCTCTGCCAGTTTATCAATTTCCTCTGCAACTAGTCCAAAACCCTTTCCGGAATGCCCAGTATTTTCAGCACTATTAATAGCATATACAGCTAATGACTTCAGTTGTTGAGCCATGTCTGTAATGATAGACACTGCTCCTGTAATCTCATTAATGCTACACTGTTCAACTCGCTTCAGAATTTCTTCATCTGATACCTCTTTGTTACCAACTATCATGTATAAGCTAATTAGACAAAAGATTTACCTACTACTTCACCGTTACTTTACCCGCTCCGTGATAGGAATGGTATTCGCCATTGTACATGGCATCAGCACTAACTGGCCCTAGCTCAAAGGTTCCAGTCGATACTGCTCTGACGACATAGTAATAATTTTTAGCTTTACTTGTTGCTGTGGTAAAGAAGTGTACTCGGTCATCTCTAAAATCGGTATGTTGCGGGAAGCTTTGATCTTTGATCCATTTCATATTGGGCAGGTTTCCAATTCTTGGATTTTCTACTTCTAAGCCTGCGGGAAGCATATCCGTAACCACCACATTTTCAACCTGTCGACTCATCACATCAGCTTGTAGGCTAATCTCAACTACCACCAAATCATTCTGCTTGATTGCTGAAGGCGCAAGTACATTCCCCGCTCGATCATAAAAGGTACGTCTTACTTTTAGGTAATTGTCTTCTTCCACATAATCTCCTGAAGCATTCAACCCTTCCATTTCCCAGAAATAATACAAATTTCCCTCACCCTTTACATCAATCGTCACCTTTTTACCTGCAACATCGGCAGTTTTTAGGGTGAGCGTTTGTCCACTATTAAAGCTTTGAACAGCCACTCCATCTGCTAGGATGGTTGCGGTGACCTTGCTTTCTTTCGCTGCTTTCGCAATCTTCCCTAAGGCTAACATCGCAAAAGCACGCTCTTGCGTAGACAACCACCGTTTTGCTTTTAATTGCTGACTAAGCTGTTTTGCCATTATAGGAATTTGTGGATTATTCGGATCGGCTTCTAGTAA
>JBMYQA010000315.1:0-6750 GCA_049600855.1 Flammeovirgaceae bacterium
CCATTAAAATACGAAATCATGTACCAAAATAAGCCAAATGAGTTCGTTTAGCCACTTAACACTTAGATGTCTCCTTACGTCGACATGACAAAAAGAGCTTTTTTCGCAAAAAACAAGCATTTTTCACAAAATGAGACTAATACACAACATAAAACTGATTTACTTTTTCAAGGAATCAACTGTCCTATTCCAAAAGTCAGCACAAAAATTAAGGTGGTTAGCGCCATTTGTTTTAAGAATGGATCAAGTTCTTTAGGCTGGGTCAAGGTGGCTACAGCCTTTCCATTTTTAATGATTAATGGAATCGTCACCAAGAAAATCAACTGATAAATGCTCGAGAAGTCAAGCAGTACAAAAACCACTGCTGATAACATGCCTCCTATGAGCAAGCCCCAATGGTAAATCACGGCTTTTTCACGACCGATACGCACAGGAATCGATCGTTTACCTGCTTTGGTATCTGATTGAATATCTCGGATATTATTTACATTTAATACCGCAATGGCAAAAAAACCACAACTCAGCGAGGGCAGTAAATATTTCCAAGCAATTACGCCAGTATGCAAATAAAAGGTTCCCATTACACCCAATACGCCAAAAAAGGCCAGTACCGAAATATCTCCTAAGCCAATGTAGCCATAGGGTTTACTTCCAGCGGTGTAGGTAATGGCGGCAATGATGGCCAACACGCCTAAACCTAAAAACAACAATAAGGTTTGTAAACCTAATCCTGCAACATAAAGTAAGCTTAAACCTGAAATGAGCGATAATCCTCCAAATAGCATCATGGCTTTTTTCATCGCTTGCGCAGAGATGGCTCCAGATTGAACTGCTCGCTGTGGCCCTTCCCGATCTTTACTATCTGCCCCGTGAATGGAATCGCCATAATCGTTAGCCAGATTAGATAAAATTTGAAGAAAAATAGTGGTAAGTGAACAGAGGGCAAACACCCCTAAACGAAATCGGCTTTCGGCTGCTGCTAAAAAACTGCCCATTCCTATACTCGCTAAGGCTAAAGGAAGTGTACGTAACCGAAAGGCTTCAAGCCATGCTTTCATATTCATATCGCTGAATTGAGATGAAAATCATTGATAACGCAAAGATAGAAGAGAAAGCTGAAAAACAGCATGATTTACTTTCAAAAATTACTGAAAGTTTCATATTTTTCTTACAACGCTTCCTTGACCCAAAAATACTCAGCAGCCGCTAATCGAATTAATCCATCCTGAATGACTTCAAACTCTTGTGCTTCCAATTTACTTAAATTTGAAGTATGGAGTTGCTCAACGCTTGATATCACCTTAATGCGGCTTCCTTTTCGAAACCATTTTTCAAATCCATTTCGAGTTGAACGTACAACTCTTCCTGTTCCCACATAATACACTAAATCTAGCTCTTGATGGAAGCTCGGCGTAAAGGGTTCTTCGATTAACTGACTAATATTGATCGCCTTATGCTGTCTGCTGGCTAATATTTCGATGCCTTTTGCTACGGTTACGTCTGTTGTACCCATCACCTCGATAGGCTGTTGAAATTCAACTTGTTCACGAACAGCTGCTTCACTCGTGGAGTGACATAATACGATATCTAGTTTTATGCCTAAACTTAAAGCTTTAGCTAAAGCAGGTTCTAAAATCAATACCACGGGACTCCAAGCTAATAAATCGCCTAGCCATTCTGCATTCAATAATTCAGGACTAGCCAGAATGAGCGCTGGTTCTTGCTCATCGCGTACAATATGATGTGATGACATCTCAATCAGGGTTTCAGAGACTATTTGAACTTTTTCTTTCGGCGATACAAAAAATTCAAACCGTCTTTCAATGATGGGCTAATTTACAGTAACTGTCTCAATTCTAACCCGTAAAGCCTAAATTTTCACTCCCATTACACAAATATCATCTACTTGTGGTAAATCTCCTTTCCAATGAAGAAATGCTTGTTCCAATGCCATCTTTTGAGCGCTCATTGTTTCTTGATGGTGATCCAACAATAGTTTACGGAATTGCTTAGGCATAAACTTTTTGTTATCTGGTCCCCCAAATTGATCAACTAGCCCATCCGAAAACAAGTACAGTTGATCACCCGCTTGCATCATAACCTGATGATTCTCAAAAGGTTTGGGCTTCAGGTGTTTACCTACAGGTTGTCGTGTAGCTTTAATCACCTGCATCTGCTGTGCTCGAACCAAATAAAGGGAGTTATACGCACCTGCATAATTCAATTCTCGACTAGCTTTATGGTAACTACAAATTGCGATATCCATGCCATCAGTCATTTCCACATCGCTTTTCGCAAAGCTTTTTTCCAAAAGCGCTACAGCTAAATCCAGCATCTTATTGGGCTGTTTGACTTGCAGTTCTTTGACAATTTTAGTGAGCAGGTTACTACACATCACACTTACCATTGCCCCTGGCACACCATGTCCTGTGCAATCCGCCACCGCAAAAAACAAATAATCACCTTCCTCTTCCATCCAATAAAAATCCCCTGAAACAATATCTTTTGGTTGATACCACACAAACGAATCTACGAAGTATTTATTCAACAATTGTGTGGATGGTAATATGGAATCCTGAATGCGTTTAGCAGCCGTAATGCTGGCAATGATATCCTCATTTTTGAGGCGCACTTCTGTCAGTGCTGCTTTTCTGAGCTGATTTACGCGCAACAGTACCACTCCTAAACCACTGATAATCACCACAGCTCCTATCATAATCGAGATAAAAGCACGCTGATAATTGATGGTTTCTTCCTTTTCTTCAATATCTTCTTGTTGATCGGTGATAATTTCCTTGTGCTTGCTTAATTCTTCTTTTTGTGCCGTAATTTGTTCCTTCTGCTTTTCCACCTCCTTTCTTGCCGCAGCCAAAAGTTGAGCCCACTCTGCGGCTGACGTAATTCTACTCGTATCGTCTAACAAGCTCTGTTCAATGACTGCGCCGTTACTTCTTAATACATTAGGTTCGATGGTAAAAAATATCTCGCGATTTTTATCGAGGTGCATGTTTAAGATTGAGGTGCCAAAGGGAAAGTTTTCGGTAAGAATAACATAAGGATGCCCTTTCAACTGTTCATTTAAACTACTAATCCGAATCTTACTCGTACCTGAAACGTACAATAAATCCACAGGCTCCACTTGCTTCATGCGCTTAAAATGAAGTACTTCTAACGGTTTTCCGTGAATTTCCAACTGGCTTTCCCGATTTTTGAGTTCTTTAAATAGCTCATTTAATTCACGACTTCTTCCATAAAGTGCAATTTTATACGTAGAAAACCCTGTGGCAGCTGGAAAAGAAATTCGTTCACCAACTTTTACAATAAAATCAGCCTTTCTTTTTACCACTAAAGTATCTAGCTGATTTGCCGACAGATTAAAACAAAGCAGGAATAACACGTAAAAACAACTAACTCTTTTCATTGCAAACACACTAGGTTAATTGATGAAACTGCTTTATCAGAAAATGGAGCACAAAAAATAGCTGTTAAAAATTCACTACGCAAAATGTAACGAATTTATTGCTATCGCCAAATTTCTTTCCCTTTAAACCTAACGTTTTTATAGCTTGTTTTGGTGTTAGTTCGGTTTAACTTTAAATCAAGGAATTGAGCAGACTCTTCGTAATCCAAGCCTCCTACTTCACTACCTGAAATCAGCTGGTTTATACAAGATCGTCAGTAATAAGTAACATTACTAGGCAATTTGCCTCCATTTATTAACTTTGAAGGCGATACAAAAAAACCAACCATCTATCCATGAAAAGTATTGGCAAATTCATGATCTTCATGGGGCGGCTATTCACCAATATGGAATCTCCCAGGGTGTATTTGCGCCAGTTCTTCGAAGAATGTATTCTGATTGGCATCGACTCGATTTTCATTGTGGTAATTGTTTCCATATTCATCGGAGCCGTAACAGCCGTTCAGACTGCCTACAACCTCATTAGTCCACTCATTCCGCTCTACATCATTGGTACGCTAGTGCGAGATATGGCTTTACTCGAATTGGCTCCGACCTTTACCGCTGTGGTATTTGCGGGTAAAGTAGGCTCCAGTATTGCCGGTGGCTTAGGAACCATGAAAATCACTGAACAGGTAGATGCCCTCGAAGTAATGGGGATTAATTCGGTTTCTTATTTGGTGCTTCCAAAAATCTTGGCAGGAGTGGTCATGTACCCCATGTTGGTTGTTTTAGCGGCTTTTCTAGCAATTGCTGGTGGTTATGTGGCCGGAACATTAGGAGGACTCCTCACGCCTTATGAATATGAATATGGCATTCAGATTGATTTTATTGAATTCAACGTGACCTTTGGTTTAATCAAATCTTTTGTATTTGCCTTTTTGATTACTGCCATTTCTTCATTTAAAGGATATTATACCCGAGGCGGTGCTTTGGAAGTGGGTAAAGCCAGTACTTCTGCCGTAACCAATAGCTGTATTGCCGTATTATGCGCAGATTTCTTATTAGCTCAATTGCTGCTCTGATTATACCACAACTAATTTCACAACATGATTGAAATCAGAAATATTCAAAAAGCATTTGCCGATAAAGAAGTACTCAAAGGCATTGACGCTACGTTTTACCAAGGAAAAACCAATATGATTATTGGTGCGAGTGGTACGGGAAAAAGTGTGTTACTCAAATGCATTGTTGGGTTAATTACGCCTGATACTGGAGAAGTGCTGTACAGTAATCGAGATTTCTACAATTCGGGAAGAGATGTAAAAAAGCAAATTCGTCGGGAGATTGGTATGCTTTTTCAAGGAGGCGCTTTATTCGATTCCAAAACGGTAGAACAAAATGTTAGTTTCCCCCTCGACATGCTCACCTCCATGACGACTAAGGAAAAACAAGAACGGGTGTACTATTGCCTCGATCGGGTAGGACTTTCTGGTTCGGAAAAGAAAATGCCTTCGGAAATTAGTGGTGGCATGCAAAAACGCGTGGGCATTGCCCGTGCCATCGTCATGAATTCCCAATACCTGTTTTGCGATGAGCCCAACTCTGGCCTTGATCCACAAACGGCTTTAATGATTGATAACCTCATTCAGGAAATTACCCATGAGTTTAACCTCACCACCGTAGTTGTTTCTCACGATATGAACTCGATGTTAGAAATTGGGGAAAACATCATCTTTATGCACGAGGGTCATAAAGTTTGGGAAGGCAGTAGCAGCAGTATTAAAGATTCTACTTCTGAAGAATTAAATCAGTTTATATTTGCCAACAAACTCATGCGCCAGTATAAAAGCGGACAACTCGGCATGTAAAACCAATTCCCTTCCACATTTGTTATGGAGGTATTGATCGTTTTAACTAAAAACTCATCATGGCTGATAATCAAGATAAAATCATACGTACAGAAGAAGAGTGGAAAGAGATTCTCACTCCTGAACAATATTATATCGCCCGTCAGAAAGGCACAGAACGCGCATTTACTGGCATTTATCACAATCATAAAGGCGATGGCATTTATCGGTGCTCGGCTTGTGGAAATGAATTGTTCGATTCGAACACCAAATTCGATTCAGGTTGTGGGTGGCCGAGCTTCTATGATGCTTTAGACAAAAGCAAAGTGAATGAACATTTAGACACTTCACATGGGATGATTCGCACTGAAATTACCTGTGCAAGATGTGACGCGCACCTCGGTCATGTGTTCAATGATGGTCCCAACCCGACGGGCTTGCGTTACTGCATTAACTCAGTATCCTTAGACTTTGAAGATCGTTCCGCTCATTAGCTTGCATCGGGTTTCTGAACCCGATGTCATCCCTCACCAACCTAACACTAACGCATCAACACCTCCATGAAAATTGCCCTACTTTCAGATACACACAGCCATGTAGAAGAAGCTTTATTCAAACATGTAACAGATTGTGACGAAATCTGGCATGCTGGCGATATCGGATCATTTGAGGTAACAGATCGCTTAGCAGCCGTAAAGCCCTTGCGTGCCGTGCATGGCAATATTGATGATAAATTAATCCAAAAAGAATTTCCTCCACATCAAATTTTCATGTGTGAAGGCGTGAAGGTTTGGATCACACACATTGGTGGCTATCCTCCCAAATACACGAAGCAACTAAAACAACAGTTAGACGAAATCAGGCCACAGCTATTTATTTGCGGGCATTCTCATATCCTACGCGTAATTGCCGATCCTGATCGAAAATTGTTACATATGAACCCTGGAGCCCTTGGGAATCATGGTTTTCATCGGGTGAAGACCATGCTCAAATTCCAGATTAACGCAGGAAAAATTAGTGATGTCAACGTGATTGAGTTTGGAAAACGCGGGGCTATTCCTAGAAATTAGAAGCATTTGCGCTCCCGCTTTGATAGATTTCTAAGTGTTAATTGGCTAAATGAACTCATTTGGTTTATTATAACACATGCTTTCATATTCAAGTGGGCACGTAGATTTCTCCCTGACGGTCGAAATCTACGTGCTGCGTGGCTGTACAAACTCATTTATTTTAATAGCAAAAAGTAGTTATTTCCGAGATACCCCACTATCCAACACATGAAAGCCTTGGACTTAGCTAGCCATTTACATTTAATAACACCCCTGTTTGCTTCAAAAATTAAACAAGCTTTAAAGAAGTTGGTTGACAGAAAATTAATTTCTATTTCAGATCAAACCGGAAAAAAAATATACCAAGTCCAAACTTAGCCATGAATCCTAATTTTCAAGTTTTTTTGATTATACTTCTTGGGTATTTGATTACAGTTTTATTTGTTCATTT
>JBMYQA010000316.1:0-6743 GCA_049600855.1 Flammeovirgaceae bacterium
TTTCAAAAACATCTTGTAATGATTGCTTGGTGTGATAATTCACGAAAAGGCCTTTAAAAATTTCCGTGCCTTCTCCTTTCCAAAAGGAATGGCAAATGATTCCATTGGGATTTAACAGTTCAGCTTGCCTTAGCACCGAATCATTCAACTCACTGTCTTGCAGGTGATGCAGTACTTTATTGGAGTAAATGCCGTCAAATTTTTCATCTGTATTGAGGGTAACCGCATCTAATTCAATGAAACGCCCTGCTGGATTGGCAGCCATGAGGTGATTGAGGAAGGCGAGTGAATTGTCAGAACCAACTACTGAATAATCGTTGATAAGGATATTCCAATCCGTTCCTGGACCTGTGCCGAGTTCAAGTAAGCTTGCGTTTAGTGGTAAAAAATGCTTGAGCTTTTCAATCAACTCGCTTCCATTTACATCTTTTGCGAGTTGGATGTATTCCTCTACGGATTCTTTGGTTTTATAGTAATCTGTCACGATTTGTATTTTGTTTGTATTACAACTTTCTGATACAATACTACCTTTCATCGACTTTAAATCCAAACGACCGTTTGTAGTTTGAATTGAAGGCTTGCGGTACTTGATAAGCGGATGAATAAGTTTGGTGATTTTTGAAAGTGTTACGATGATGGGATTTTTAAGCGGGTGTAAACTTTAACGATTAATCCCGAAATACTCGCTAAAATAAGCCAGTAGATTGGTCCTAACAGCAGCAAAGTCAGCGTGTAGGAATCGAAGATTTTGATGGTATCTAGCATTTTAATTTCTGTTGGATGGCTTTGCAGATAAGCATCTATAAAAAGCAGGTGTGTAACTGTTATGATTGCGCCTGTGGCAATCGAAAATAAGAAGCTATTCCAAAATAGCTTTTGCTGGAACAGCTTTAGGGATGACCATGCCAGTGTAATGATTAAAATTACCCACACCATTAATTCATAATCACTAGGTATCAAAAACAAGGTGGAGAGTCCAGTGCTCGTGCCAAGAACAATACTGATTAGCGCAATTTTAAAATGATTCATGGACAAAGTTCTGAATGCCCGATGTAAAAACACTGAACATAGGTTAAGAAATCGCCTTTCGTATTCTGCTGAGCGCTTGTGGGGTAATGCCTAAGTAAGAGGCAATGTGTTTTAAGGGAATATTTTGGATGAGTTCAGGCTGTTTGTGTAATAAATCTAAGTAGCGTTGTGTTGCCGACTTTGTCAGGAGGTCAAGTTCCCTTGTACTTTTTTCGATGTACAAGCTTTCCGCAGCAACTCTGCCCAAATAATTACCAATTGTTGTCTGCTGATAAATTTTTTGCAGATTCGGATAACTGACTCGCCAGATAATGGAAGGAGTAATGGCTTGTATATGAATACGAGAGGCTACTTGCTGAATAAAGGATTCATAAGAAGAAAACAAGGTATCTTCAAAAGAAAACTCCAAGGTAACCTCACTGTCGTTCCGATCGACATAGGATCTTAAAATTCCTTTTTCAATGAAGTATAAATATTTTTCGATTTCACCTACTTGCAGCAGATGTTCATTCTTTTGAATTGCTTTTTTTTTGAAAAGTGGTTCCATTTTTCTCCAGTCCTCATCAGGTATGGATTGAATGGTTTCGAGTGCTTGTCTGAGTTTGGTTAACATGAGCTACTTTCAAGGAGTTTGTTGAATTCCACTTCTGAATGAATCAGATAAGCAAAATGAATGTGGTATTATTTATACCTATACACTAGGTGCGGACCAAAGTCAAGTAAATCAATCGTTTGATCATACTTGGCACCCAAGCGTAATGCTAATTTTTTGGAAGCTTCATTCGACGGATCGATGTAGCTAACTAATGATTTAAAGTTTAGTGTTTCTAAGGCAAAGCTTTTTACGGCAAGCCCAGCTTCTACACCAAAACCTTTGCCTTGAGATTCAGGCAATAGCCAGTAACCCAACTCTTGTTCAGGCCAAGGTGATGAGTTCCAAAGTCCCACAGTTCCAATTAGTTTTTCTGATTTTTTCTCTATAGCGGCCAAATAGGAATAACCATGTAGCACAAAATGCCCAATATAGGTGGCCATTAACCGCCACGATTCTTCTGCACTTTTTATTCCTCCGACAAATCTGGCATTTTCTTCAACTGAATAAAATTTGGCAAATTGTTCATAATCTGACTGTTGCCATTGCCGAAATAAAAGTCGTTCAGTTTCTAATCCGATCATAGTTTATAGAGTTTATGTTTCTACTTTTCACATTTTGTAAATAGTACATTGTCTCCATTCCATAAATCACTTTCAGGTAAAATATCATCTCGAAATTCAATATTTCTAAAATTCTTCTGCTTCAACATGGCAGATATATCCTTTTGAGAAAAGAAATGGGTCCAAAAACGATAATTCTCTACCTTCTCTCCATTCTCAATGATGGTATGCTGAAACATAATTACTTTTTCCTCTTCGTATAGGAAGGATTCTGACAATGCTAAATAGGGTGTTTCTCTCCAGAATCCAACTTCACTGGCTTCCCAACTTTTAGGGGAAAGCTTTCCTTTTAAATTTTTATCTTTTAAAGCGTCGAAAATAAAAATTCCCCCTTTCTTTAAAGCAATAAAAATATTCTCTAACAGCTTTTCCTGTTCTGTTGGTAGTAATACTCCAAAATCAGTATGAATGAGGACGATTAAATCATATTGTTCCTTTCCCAAATCAATATCCAAATAGCTTCCATTTTGATACTTAATGCTTAACCCTTTTTCTTTTGCAGATTTGATGGCATAATCTATCGAACCTTTAGAAATATCTATACCTGTTACGTGATGCCCACTTTTTGCAAAAATCTCAGTATACAAACCTAGACCGCACCCTAAATCTAAAATACTTAGTTCTTCGCTTGAATTGCAGCTTTCTAAAATCCATTGGGTTGTTTTTTGGATCGTCGATTGCTTGCGACTACCAATGTCAACTTTAGCATTTAGGTGGACTTGAAGCAATTGCGTTGAGATGTATGGATCAGTCCACATAAACGAAGTTCCTTTTTCATACAGATTTGGCTTTGTTACTTTTTTGATTAGTTCCTTAATATTCATTTGCACAATACTACTTTTAAAGGGGTATAAATCCAAATCTCATGCACTGAGATACTGAGAACGACGTTCTTTATTGGCGAAAACCAAAACGAGGCATAACAACAAACAAATAGCTGCAGGCCCTACACCTGATGGATCGTGTAAAACATGAAAAACAGTAGCATTAAACATAATTGCTGTGATTAGGGTCAAAGCAATGGGAACGAATTTATTAAGGAGTAAGCCTATACCACCTAAGATTTCCAAAACACCAATAAGTTTTAAGAATCCAGAAGTAATGTAAATCTGCATCAATTCGCCTCCGTCTCCTGAAGGGTTTGGTATTTCTGTGAAGATGAGAAATTTGTTTAGCCCAATGACTACCATGAAGAGTGCTAAAAGAATCTGTATCGTTTTATAAACTGTTGCTTTCATAATTTTTGAATGATTAATTGATTTCTTGTTGTTTCCTCACTCTATTGACCACCATTCTTTTAGGCAAAAGTGGGGTGATCGACAAGGTCAGTCTTTGCGACCAAGGCAAACCTGAAATGACTTGAAGCTTGCCTGCTAACATGGCGTTATATCCATCATTGGCTACATCTTGCGCACTTGCAGGCTTTTTATAAATGCTTGTTTTATCCATTCCAGAACGCGCGCCAAAGCCTGTTTTTGTTGCTCCTGGCAGTAAGGCAGTGGCTGTTACGCCTGTGCCATATAATTCGCCAGAAATGGAGTTGGTAAATGAGGTGACATAGGCTTTGCTGGCAAAATAAACGGCTTGTAGTGGGCCGGGAATAAGACTTACTGTAGATGAGACATTCAAGATTTTTCCTGATTTTCGTTTGATAAAATCAGGAAGAAAAAATCGGGTGAGTGAAGTCAAGGCCAGAATATTGACTTGAATCATGGCTAGGTCTTGTTCCCACACTCGCTCATGGAATTTACCCGTACCTCCAAACCCTGCATTATTAATCAAGTAATCAATTTCGATGCCCTTGGCAGTTACTTCTTGATAAATTTCTTTGGTAGCATTGGGGTGAGCAAGATTTTTAGAGATGGTATAAATTTGTGTGTTGTGTTTCCCTCCGCTAAGTTCGTTTTTCAAGCTTATCAGCCCTTCTTCATTGAGATCTACAGCAACAATATCACCACCTTGTAAGGCGTGAATTTTTGCAAACGCTTTTCCGATGCCTCCCGCAGCACCCGTAATCAATGCGACTTTTTTCATTGTGATGTGTTTTTGATGAACAATACCACAAAGTTGAGGCCTTGGGAGTGAAATAAATTTACCCTATGGTAAAAACGGAGGTACTATATGTTTTTTCTGATTCTGCTCAGGCTTTGTTGTGTAATACCAAGGAAAGAAGCAATATGAGATAATTTGGCTTTTTGAAATAGCAGTGGATGTTCTTTCATTAAATTTAAGTACCGTTCTTGCGCAGTTTCAGTGTGAATGCTCATGATCCTTCTACTCAATACCATTGCAAATTCGGCATTAATATGCCTAAACGATTCGTTTAGTTTAGGGATATGATCCATCAATTTATCCAACTGTTTAGTGCTAATGAGAATGAGCTCAGTATCTTCAAGGGCTTCGAAGAAGAGGATATTTCGTTCACCCTTCACATAACTAAATGGGGAAGTAATGAGGGAGTCTTTGGCGCAAAACCAATGGGTAATTTCATTGCCATCCAAATCCAAGTAAAATACTCGAACGAATCCACTTAGAACGTAATAGAGGTGCTTACATGGCTGACCTTCCTTGAGGAATATTACTCCTTTTTGTACCATTTTATTCGTAAGCCCCAAATTAAATTCGATATTCCATTTGGTCAGCTTGCTAATCGCTATATATGGTTTGGCACTGAACATTTGATCTAGTGAGTTAACTATTGTGTTTTAACCCATTTGTTTACAGGTGATTAGAATACAATCTAGTGGAGGCGCATTTTCCTGAAATTTAATGGGTTCGGCAATTTCTGCAAAATCAATCAAACCATATGGTCCAAACTCTTTTTCGACTGCATCTGAATCATAAAAAAATACGGACAAACCATTGGGTAGTTCAAATCGGTCTTTACTCAATGGTATCCCTTGCCCATACATGGGCGATTTCTTTGAGATGACTGTGAACACCATGTGCCCGTTGGGAGCTAATTGCTGATGGCAATTGCGAATAAATGCCTTTCGCTCTGAAGCGCTTAATAAATGCACTAAAGCATAGCAGAATATGCCATCGTACGATTGCTGGTCATAAGGCATGTCGGTTACTGAACCGTGATAAACCCTTGTATTCAGCCCAATTTTTGTTCGCGCTAAATCAATCGCCGTTTTTGAAATTTCGATTCCTGTTACTTGGAACCCATGATCCACAAATAGTTTTGCATTTCTGCCATACCCCATGCCTGGAATGAGTATGTGCTTGACTTCATTTTTACTAAAAAGTGCTTTTGCCAAAAATGCAGAATCTGCTGGTTCATATCCCCAAGCAATGGCTTCATTTGTAAATTTCGATTCCCAAAAACCTGTCATTTCAAATTGGGTTTAAGTTGCATTGGATGCCGTTTTTATACTCACATAGTATCAGCCCTTAAATATACACTTTCTTCGAAATTTAAAGGTGGAAGATCCTTTAACCATGTATTCGGCGAGATGGTAAAAATCATTTATTAGAAAAGTGTTAACAGCAATAGCCCACTTAACGCAGTTGCTATAGCTGCACAGACAACTGGTAAAATGTTTCTATTCAATATAGATGTATAATTATCTACCCCTGCCACTGCTGCTGCTGCAATAATGTTAAAGAGACATACTGCATTCCCTAATGAAGCGCCATTAAGCTGCATGGCAAGAATGACTTCGTGAGGTAAGGCGAGGTTACCCGCTGCATTAAACTGAACTGGGCCAAAAATGATGTTAGAAACTGTGGTGCTCCCAGTAATGAAGGTTCCCATAACGCCGATAAACGGACTTAATAAGGGATACATATGCCCTGCTTTAGCGAAAAGTAAGGACATGGTATCCACCATAGACGGCATAGCGGTACCGCTTGCCAACATCAGTCGGGTGATGGCTAATGAGGGAAACAAAATGAGAAATACGGCTAAGGTCTTATTGATAACAGGCTTTAAGTTAAACTTACGGTTTTTACCCAAAAACGCCGCAAAAATAGAGGCGAGTATGAAAGGAAACAGTGGAGATCGGAGTGGTTTTAAAGAGGCACTTACAGAAGAATTAAAAATATCCTTAAAAGACAAGTCCCATGAAATAAAAGTGGCAATTGGGGGTAGCACTTTTGGCAATAACAGTAACAAGACAAGAACACCATAAGGTATCCAAGGTTTCCAAGCTATTTTCCGATTTGTAAACAGAAAAAAGTAGGAAAAAGCCCCCATCAATGCCGATGCCACCACACCTGTAAGTTCTCGAAGAAAGAAAGATAAACCGACAAAGGGTACCGCAAGGCTAAAATATAATTTCCAACTATGGTTGCTGCTTTGCGGGCGTTCACGGTTGACAAACCGTTGGATAAAAAATAGGAGGATACAGCCAGAAATGACCATGAAACCCGATGCATACAGATAAATGTATTCGACCTGATGAGGGGTTAAATCGAGTGTGCCTTCAAGTCCTGCAATAACGGGCGTGCCAATGGCTCCAGTGATTGCCATTAAGCCATCAATCAGCAATACG
>JBMYQA010000317.1:0-6701 GCA_049600855.1 Flammeovirgaceae bacterium
AGAAATAACTCTTGCTGAGCACTAGAATAACCAGAGTTTAAAGAATATTGAAAGTTTAATGAAGGGAGATAGTTTGCTTTAGCAAGTTCAATTCCTAATTCAGCACTTTCTGCCTGAATATCAGCACTTTTTATTTGAGGTTGTATGCTTTCTGCTGTGGTATAAATTGCTGACGACGTTGGAATAACCTCATTGGTATTAGGATCAGGAATAGCGGGAATCACAATTTGGAGTTCTTCATCAGCTGGTAATTGCAAAAGTTGCTTCAAGTTTAATCGGGAAATTGCCAATGCATTTTCAGCCTGTACCGCTTGCAATTCGTTCGTCGCTTTCTGCGATTGTAAATCAAGCAAGTTGTTTTTTGGTAATACCCCTGCATCAACTAATTTTTGAGTTCGCTCAATTTGCTCATCCAAGTTTTGAACTTGGCGTTGTGCGTTGGCTAAATTCTCAATGCCAAATAAAATATTCATATAAGCATTGGCTAAATTCAGCACAATGAAGTTTTTCGATTGTTCCAAGTCAAACTCACTAGATTGAATATTCAGTTGGCTTTGTTTGATCGAGTTTTTGAGTTGGGAACCATTGTATACGGTAACAGAACCGCCTAAACTGAAGTTATTAGATTGAATTCGCTCTGTAATCGGACTGTTAGAGAATGGGTCAATAGAACGACCCCAGCTATAGTTGTGACTAGCAGAGAAGTTCAAACTAGGATAACGGGCATGTTCTGCCAACGTTAAGGCTTCTTGGTTAGTCTGAATATTTAACGCATTGGTTTTGATACTTAGATTATTTTCTAAGGCGTATTCAATGCATTTTTCTAATGACCAACTTTCTTGGCCAAAGCTGAAGAATGAACAGGTAATTAAGGTAAGTGTCAGAATGTATCGCATTGTTTTTGCGTTTTGATGAAACTTTTTGACAAGGTCGGAACAAGATTAGTAGTTTTTGTGCAATGATTGAATTTGTTGAGCCTTGCATTTTTAATAATAGCAATTTTAACGAAGTTTTAACAGGTCTGATATTCTTTTTTGATCAGTGGAGAATTTATGCTTTAAGCAACAACCAGTATAATGTGAGTGCGGTCATTTCCTGATGGTTTCTATGTTTTAATTTTTTCAGTAAACGTTTGCAGTAAAAACAACCCAAAATGCAAACGGTTGAAGCTTCAAATACAAGGATTTCTCTCTAAATTTAGAAAATGTAACGTGAATAACACATCTAATTAATTTGGCTAATATGAAATTGAAGAATCTACTTTTACTATTCCTTTTTGTAGGACTGGCACAAGGGGTTGCAATCGCTCAGGTAACAACAGACCCTGCCCAGCCTACTGCAGATGCTCCTGTAGAAATCATTTATAATGCTGCTCAAGGAACGAGCGGTCTGGTGGGAGCTACAACAGTATACATGCATTCATCAATTGGTACAGATGGTACAGGCGCGCATTGGGCTGATAACTATACGGTAGGAACTTGGGGCGCAGATGATGGGGTAGGACAGATGACGAAACGTGATGACTTAGGTGCAAACATGTGGAGTATCACCATTACCCCAAAAGATTACTACAACATTCCTGATGGAGTTATTGCTTATAACTTAGCAATGGTTTTTAGAAATGCAGATGGAACTGCTGAAGGAAAAAACGATTCGAATAGCGATATCTTCATTGAGCTTTTCCCCGACGGAACAGAGATTCGGATTACAAACCCTACAGGGGAACCCTTAATCACCACTTCAGGTACGCAGATTGTCGTGGAAGCGAAAGCAGGAGAGGTAGTTGATAGTTTAAAGTTATTTGAAAATGGTAATCTTTTAAATCATGTAACCGATACAGATACCATTTCTAGCAGCTTTACACCGAACGCAGATGGAGCAGGTGAAATTGTGGCCTTGCTGTTTCAAGGATCAACGGTAGAATCAGATACCTTCGATTATTTTGTTCGTCCAGCAAGTAGCGTAATCGAAGATTTACCTGCTGGTTTAACCAAAGGAGTGAATTACATCTCAGACGACTCCGTGGTATTGGTATTATTTGCACCTTTAAAAGATGTAGTGTTTGTAATTAGTGACCTTACGGATTATAAGTTAGACATTAATTACATGTGTAAAAAGTCTTCTGATAATCATTTTTGGTTACCCATTGGAGGCTTAAATGAAAAACAAGAGTATGGTTATCAGTACTTTATTGATGATGGAATCGTAGTGGGTGATCCTTACAGTGAAAAAATCTTAGATCCAGATGATCAGTGGATTCCAGAAGATGTTTATCCTAATTTGAAAGAATATCCTTACGATAAAACAGAAGGGCCTGTATCTATTTTTGAGATTAACCGTGATGAATACGTGTGGCAAACCACGGGCTATGTTCGACCTCCAAAAGAAGAATTAGTCATCTATGAATTATTAGTACGTGATTTCTCGGATAATGATAGCTATCAGACAGTAATTGATTCATTAAATTATTTGGATAGTTTAGGCATTAATGCAATTCAGTTGATGCCTGTGATGGAGTTTAAAGGGAATGACAGTTGGGGATATAATCCTACCTTTTTTATGGCAGCAGATAAGGCGTATGGCCCAAGAGAGAAGCTGAAAGAGTTTATCGATAAATGTCATGCACGCGGCATTGCTGTTATTTTGGATATTGCCTTAAACCATGCACACGAATGGTTTCCGTACTGTGCAATGTGGTTCGATACCGATGGGGTATTCCAACCTGCTCCTGAAAATCCATTCTATAATCCGCAAGCGAAACATCCTTTCAATGTGTTTTTTGACATGAATCACGAAGCGGAAGTTTCGCAAGAGTATGTAGATGCGGTCAATAAGTATTGGGTAGAAGAATATCGCGTTGATGGTTACCGTTTTGATTTGTCTAAAGGCTTTACGCAGCGCCAATCTGGTGATGTGGGGGCATGGAATGCTTACGATCAATCAAGGGTGGATTTGTTGAATCGTATGGCGAACAAACTTTGGGAAGTTGACCCTGATGTTTATGTAATTTTAGAGCACTTGGGTGATAATGACGAGGAAAAAGTATTGGCAAATGCAGGAATGATGTTGTGGGGAATTATGCATAATCCATTCAAAGAGAATATTTTAGGTTTCTCAAATGCGACTGCAAATGTAAATTGGGCCAATTACCAAGAGCGAGAATTCAATGATCCTAATTTAGTGGTATACATGGAAAGCCACGATGAAGAGCGCCAAATGGTAGATGCATTGAACTTTGGTAATTCATCGGGTAATTATAATGTGCGCGACCCTAAAACGGCTTATGAGCGTATTGCTGCTGCGAATGCGTTGATGTATGCGATACCTGGCCCAAAAATGCTTTGGCAATTCGCAGAGGTCGGTTACGACTTTAGCATTAATTATTGCATTAATGATGGAACGATTAACCAAGATTGTCGTGTTGGGCGTAAGCCGATCAGGTGGGACTATTTCGATGATGCTGATCGTAGAGAATTGTATAATACCATGGCTGAAATCATCAAATTAAAAACAGCCTACGATATTTTTAATACAGAAGATGTATTTATCAGTGACGAGAATGGGGTTGATTTAGCCAAGTTTGTCAAATTAACGCATCAGCCTTACACCGCTAATCCAACAAGTGCCGATGAAATGAATATGATTGTACTAGTGAATTTAGACGTACAAGAGCGTGTATTGCGACCTATTTTCCATCATACTGGCGAATGGTACGATCACTTCACGGATGAGGTACTTAACATAGCCGAACAAAATGAAACCGTAACCTTAGCACCAGGAGAATTTAAAATATACACAGATTTTGATTTGCCAAGCGTAAAGTTTAATGGCCCAACTGCACTAGAAAATGAATTGTTGAAAGCATCCATTAAGATGTTCCCCAACCCAACATCAGGTCGATTAAATATGACCATGTCAAATGAACTGAGAGGGGATGTGCAGATGAGAATTATTTCTGTATTGGGAACAGAACTGCTTACTAAATCTTTTGAAAAGTCAGGGGTGTCTTTGAGCCATACGTTTGATATCACTACTTTACCTGCTGGCTTATACATCTTGCAAGTGCAAACGGAAGATGGTAACGCTAGTAAAACGTTTATAAAAGAATAAGGAGCTGAAAAGTTCTTTTTAGAAAGGAGTCCTTGTTTATGGACTCCTTTTTTTGTCATCAACTCTTAAAAGTTGAAGCTGCATGTTAAAAAAGGTTAGGGCTTTATTTTGCGTCAAAACTTTTCCTCAATTTTACATCACGAACAAATGGGAGTGTGTCAAAATTAATTGTAAGTTTTGCTGTTATTCTTGAACTCTTGGCTACTTTTGCATCTTCCAACAACGAAAACAGAAATGAATAGACTACTTGTTTTGTTGATATTTATTGTGCTTTGTGGGTGCGATTATCTTCAAAGTTTACGTGAAAAAAACGAAGCAAAAAATCAAGTGCCAGTAGCTAGGGTTTACGACAAAACACTTTATCAGAAAGATCTCAAAGGGCTTGTTCCATATCATACTTCTCCAGAGGATAGTGCCAATATGGTAAATCGCTATGTGGACCAATGGGCAAAAAAGCAATTGATGTTAACTGTCGCCGAAAAAAATACAGACCTTGATGAGGCAGAAGTTACAAAGAGAGTAGAAGACTATAAGTATGATTTGCTGGTGTATGCTTATGAAAAAAAATACATTGAAGAGCATTTAGATACGGTAGTAACAGCCGAGCAAATCAACGATTATTATTTGGCAAATAAAGATAATTTCGAACTGCGTCAAAATATCGTGAAAGGCTTGTTTGTGAGAATTCCTAATGACGCTCGAAAAGTGAAGGCTGTAAAACGGTGGATGTCTCGTACTCCTGTGCAAAAGAGTTTAGATGATATTCGGGAATACGCTTATCAGTTTGGTGGTTCGCATCATTTGGTTGATTCAGTGTGGATCGATTTTGAAGATTTGATTGCGGATACCCCTTTTATCGAAGAATTGACGAATCGAATTCAGGCGGTGAAAAGTAAGCAGTTACTCGAAACCTCCGATTCACTCCATACTTATTATTTGAGGGTGTTGGAATACAAACTGACAAGTGAAATTTCTCCGTTGAGTTTTGTAGTAGAGCAGATTCGTGATTTAATCATCAATAAACGTAAAATTGAGTTACGAAGAAAGCATGAAAAGGAAATCATGTCGGAAGCTAAAAAAAATCAAGAATATGAAATTTATAAAAAAGATTAGCCTTGCCTACCTTGTGTTAATGCTATTGAGTATTCATCACATTAACGCACAAGGCGATCCTATTGTGGTAGATAAAATTATCGGTAGAGTTGATAATTATGCCATTTTTTTATCGGACTTAGAGCGGGCTTATGAATCGGTAATCGCTGATGGGCAAACACCAGGAGAGGCAACAAAATGTGAGATTCTGCAAGGTTTAGTCATTAATAAATTATTAGTAGCCAAAGCAGAAATTGACTCTGTGATTATTGATCCAGGGCGTATTGAGCTAGAGCTAGATCGCAGAATGCGCTATTTTGAAATTCAGGCAGGTGGTAAAGATAAGCTTGAAACGGCATTTGGAAAGTCTATTTATCAACTAAAAAATGAACTGCGCGAACAAGTGCAAGAGCAACTGACGGTTCAACAGATGCAACAAGAAATTACTGCGGATGTCAAAGTGACGCCTGGTGAAGTTAAAAAGTACTTTAATTCGATACCGCAAGATAGTTTGCCGTTTTTAGCATCCGAAGTTCAGGTTGGACAAATCGTGCGTTACCCCGAAATCAGTAGCTCAGAGAAAGCAAAGGCCAAAAATAAAATCATTGAGATAAAAACACGGATTGAAAATGGGGAGGACTTTGCTGATTTGGCAAAAAAACATTCTCAAGACCCAGGAAGTAAAAAACAAGGCGGCGAGTTAGGATGGGTTGAGCGCGGTCAGTTTGCTCCTGAGTTTGAAGCAGCAGCTTTAACTATGGATATTGATGAAATCGTTGGCCCAATAGAAACAGAGTTTGGATTTCACCTCATTCACCTATTAGATCGAAAAGGGAGTCGTTTCCGTTCGCGTCATATCTTAATTCGTTCCGAATCAAATGATTTAGATATTGATCAGGCAGAAGCGTTTTTAGATAGCTTGAGAGATTTAATTGTGATAGACAGCCTAAAGTTTACGGATGCGGCTAAAGAGTTTACGGATGATAAAGAAACGAAAGGGACTAGCGGCATGTTTACAGATGGAAGCACTGGTGCAACATGGGTTTCAACAGATATTTTGGATCCTGTTATCTTTTTCACCATAGATTCCATGAAGTTGGGGAACATTACAAAGCCTATTCGTTTTAGAAATGCAGATGGTGAACCGGCTGTAAGAATTATCTATTATAAGGATTATCGTAAACCCCATTTTGCGAATTTAAGAGAGGATTACCAAAAACTGTATTTAGCTGCTCTGAATAAGAAAAAGTCCGAAGTGTTAAGAGAGTGGTTGTCTAGGGCGAAAAAAGAAGTCTATATTGATGTAGATGCACGTTATAATGTCTTACAATGCCTCTTTGAATCTGAAAACTGATAACATGCGATGGTTCATGTTCTTTGAAAAAATATAACTTTCAAGCCAAACTAGAATGTGTATTAATGAATTCAAACCATGGTGTTGAAAATATTTTTAAATTGAATGACATATAATTCATAATAAGTTTCGAAATCTGAATGAT
>JBMYQA010000318.1:0-6677 GCA_049600855.1 Flammeovirgaceae bacterium
CCTAATGCTAGGGCTGCTTCATAGTGGGGGAGTGATTCTTGAAATTGCTTCATGCCAAAATACATTTCAGCAATTCCATAATAACCATAACAGGCAAACTTGAGGTATTTATTGGCTTTTTTGAGCTTATCAGTAGCTTCAAGCGAATATTCGAGTGCTAAATCAAGATCGCCTAAGCTCCTGTAAGTGGCACCAATATTCATCATACTCAAACCAATTCCCGCCTCATCTTGAAGTTCACGGAAACATTGTAGCGCATTGGTATGATGATCTAGCGCGACTGAGTAATCAGCGATGTAAAAGTGGAATATACCAAAAGTAACTTCTGCTAAGGCAAAACTTCTTAAATCTTGTTCTTTATTAGCTACAGCGAGCTGATGTGCTGCTTGGTTAATTTGTTTAAGTTCTTCTCTAGGTATGCGAAATTCAACCTCCCAAATAGATTCAAATAACACTTCCATCGGAATTTTTCCTAAAGAAGCATCTTTTATGCGTGCTGTTAAACTTTGGGTAAGTGGGTGCATAGTGGATTGGGCTATTGGCGCTTCAAAAATAAACATTGAAAATTGAAGTTTTGCCTAAGGTTGTATGAGTTCTTTTTACGATGTATTAGTGATACCAATCAAATCTACCAAGATAAAGAATGCTAATTAAAATTAGACGCTTTTCTTAATAATAAGTCAAGGTTAGAGCCTGTTTGCATTTTTTGTTTAGCGCTAAAACTGAATTGATTAGCAGCTAGCTAAGGCGCTTTAGGCGCGAATAATGTTAATCTATTCAAGGAAAAAGCAACGTAATATGGATGCAAATCGGTCAGTTTTACCCGAAAGAAAAAGTTCAAACAAACTCTTAAGCTCTCTGTGTTTTCTAATCCAATGAATCTATCAGCCCAAAAAAGCTTTTAATATAAATAAGAAAGCGTTAGGAAGAAATATAGTGTTATAAAAAGTTCGAATGAGCACCTCAGACAAATAGGCTTTGGTATCTAAATTTAAGTAAAGTTAAAATAGTATGGTTCAAATTTCAATCGTTTAAAGCTTGTGTTTTAGCGTGGTTGAATATAATTTATTCAAGATGATAACAAAATGTATTTTTATAAAAACAATCACTTTCAACAAGCTGTTTTTTATTTTTTTACTTGTTTCATTTGAAATATGACATAAATCAGTAGGAGGATGTATACCCGCATGTCCAAATGTTGAAAAATGTAATTTAGAAAAATTCTAAATAAGAAAAATTCTGTTAAAATTCATGTGTAAGTTATTGGTTATCAGTTGCTTACTTGATTACTATGAACGTGAATGTAAAGGGGGGAGGGACTTTGTAAGAAAGACTGCAAAAATGATTTTAATCAACGTTTGATCGGAGTGGTTTGGTTTTTACATTTGCGGAGTTATTAACATTTGCAGACGAATTTAAGCTATAAACGTCAACAATAGATGATGAGTTTCATGAAAGGCTATTTTATTGCTATTCTTTGTGCTTGTAGCCTCCTATTTTCAACCTACCAAGTAAATGCTCAAGGAGTTCCTGATGATCAGATTCCTTCGGATGAAGCACGTGCTGCTAAAGGTGAAGAACTTTTTGGAGGTAATTGTACCCAGTGTCACGCTGTAGATCAACAAGTTGTTGGTCCTGCTCTGAAAGAAGTTTGGAAGCGTTGGCCAAGTGTTGAAGCGTTAACTACTTTTATTAAATATCCCCAACGGGTAATTGATTCAGGCGATCCATACGCTCAAAGCTTGTACAAAAAGTATAAGCAGTATATGCCTAATCACGACTTCCTATCCGATGAGGAAGTAATGGATATTTTGATTTATGTGAAGTTGTGGGAACCTCCTGTAATAATTGATAAAGGTCCAGAAACTCCTGGCGGTGGACAAACAGCAGGCGGTATTGATTCTGGTCTTCTCAATGCAATCATTACTGGACTTACGGTTGTTTTAGTTGCTGTATTAGGCGTAATGGCATTATTGATTACCGTATTGGTACGCAACTTACGCGATCGAGAAGATTTAGATGAAGATGATAAAGAGACGGTAGAAAGTGGCGGCTTCAGCATTCGAAAGTTTGTGACCCATCCTGCTTTTGTAGGCATTGCAGCATTCGTTTTTGTTTCGATTGCAGGTCAAAAGACATTAGATGGCATGTTCACCATTGGTGTACAACAAGGATATGCACCTGAACAACCCATTCCATTCTCTCACAAACTACACGCGGGCTATTACGAGATTGATTGTAAGTATTGCCACACAGGTGTAGAGAAAAGTAAGAGTGCGAATATCCCTTCCGCAAATATTTGTATGAATTGCCACAACTCAATTCGTACGACCTCTCCAAATATGAAGAAGATTTATGATGCAATTGAGAAAGATGAGCCAATCCAATGGGTTCGTGTTCACAATTTGCCTGATCTAGCCTACTTCAACCACTCACAGCACGTAAAAGTAGCTGGTTTGGATTGTGAGAATTGCCACGGAGAAATTAAAGAGATGGAAGTTGTTCAACAGCACTCGCTATTAACTATGGGGTGGTGTATTGATTGTCACCGTAAGACTGAAATTAATGCTGACAATAAATATTACGATCGCTTAGTAAAGATTCATGAGGCTAAGAATACCAAAGAGCCTTTGAAAGCTGAGGATATTGGTGGTTTGGAATGTTCTAAATGCCATTATTAATCAGATAACCACACAACTTTTTTTGGGAAGTACTTGAGAGAATACTAAAGTACTTTCTAAATTTAACGAATTCGAGATTAGCTTAATCTATCAATATACATGGATACTAAGAAGAATAGCTATTGGAAAGGCGTTGAACAATTAACAAACAGTCCTGAGTTTGTTAAGAACAATGAGAAAGAGTTTCCGGAACATTTACCCATCAAAGATGCACAGGGTGATAATACTGATGCTGATGGGTTGAATACAAATCGTAGGGATTTCTTAAAGTTGATGGGTTTCAGTGTGGCAGCGGTTTCATTGGCTGCTTGTGAAACTCCAGTAAAAAAGGCAATTCCTTATTTGAATAAGCCTGAAAATGTAGATCCTGGTGTTCCTAACTACTACGCATCTACTTATGCAATGGGCTCAGATTACTGCCCAGTAGTGGTAAAAACAAGAGAAGGAAGACCCATTCATATTGAAGGGAATTCGTTTTCAAGCTTCTCTCAAGGTGGTGTGAACTCACGTGTAGTCGCATCTATCATGTCGTTATACGATAATGAGAAAGCTAAGAATGCGACAAAAGCTTCTGGTGGTAGCCATGAAAAAATAGATTGGGCATCAGCTGATGAGGAAATCAAATCTCAATTATCAGCGATCTCAAGCAATGGAGGTACAATCTATGTAGTGACAAACACAAATGTTAGTCCTTCCACTCACCAAATTTTGGCTGATTTTAAAGCCAAATACCCAAGCACTAAAGTTGTTAGCTATGATCAAGAATCATTAAATGGCCTGGTAATGGCTCATGGTGGTTCTTTACCTACTTTCCACTTCGACAAAGCAGACGTGGTAGTAAGTATTGGGGCAGACTTCTTAGGCAACTGGATTTCTGATGTAGAAATCTCACCAGATTTTGCTAAGACGCGTAAGCTTGGTAAAGACAAGAAAACGATGTCTAGACATTATCAGTTTGAGTCGATGATGTCAATGACAGGTGCAAATGCAGATTACAGAATGCCCATCAAGCCTTCACAAGAAGGATTGGTTGTTGCAAAATTATACAATGCGGTTGCGTCAGCTACAGGAAACGCCACCATCAGCGCAACTGATGTAGACGTGGACGTAAGCAAAGCAGCTGCTGATTTGGTTAAAGCTACTGGTAAATCATTAGTAGTTTCAGGGTCAAATGATCAAGCTGTTCAGGTGTTGGTACATGGAATCAACCAGATGTTGGGTAACCATGGAACAACAATTGACAGTAATCAGCCTAGTTACCTGAAGCAGGGTAATGACAAAGCAATGGCCGATTTCATCAGCAATTTAGGTACAAATGATGGGGTGATTTTCTTGAATGCTAATCCAGTGTATAACCATCCTATGGGAGCACAGTTAGCAGAGAAAATTTCCAATGCGAAACTTTCAGTATCTACTGCTGATCGAATTGATGAAACGACTAAGCAATGTACATATAATACACCTGATTCTCACTTTTTAGAGTCTTGGGGTGATTTTGAGCCTAAGAAAGGATTATACAGTTTAGCTCAGCCAACTATTCGCAGAATTTTTGATACCAGACAAGCACAAGACTCATTCTTGAACTGGGCTGATGCTGGTGTAGAATATAAAGATTACTTGAAGAAGTTCTGGGAAGAGAAATTATTCCCACTTCAATCAAAGGAATTGTCTTTTACAAAATTCTGGCAACGTAGCTTGCATGACGGCATATTTGAACCTACTCAAGGAGAGAGCCTATTAGCACAAATTTGGGCTGCTGGCGCTACAGAAGCTAGTGATGAAGCCGAAGCTGCTCCTGCTATGGATAGCGCTGCCGCTGCTGCTAAAGTAAGTAACACTTACAAAGCTGCTAGTACAGATTTAGAATTATTGGTTTACTCTTCTCCAGTAATGGGATGGGGTGAACATGCAAATAACCCTTATATTCAAGAAACGCCAGAACCAATCACGCGGGTGTGTTGGGGTAACTATGTGGCTGTTTCGTTGAAAAAAGCCTTGGAATTGGGAGTAGAAACATTCGAAACCAAAACACATGTGGCAAAAGTAACCGTTGATGGTACTGCTTATAACTTGCCAATTGTAGTACAACCAGGCTTAGAAGATAACACGATTGCGGTTCCAGTTGGTTATGGTCGAGTAGAGCATGCTGGTAAAGTAGCGAAAGAAGCAGGAGGAGAAAATGCTTATCCTATGGCTACTTTGGCTGACGGTATGGTTGCTTTCGCTCGTACTTCTGGGGTGAGCATCGAAAACACTGGTGAGGTAACGGATGTGGCTCAAACACAAACGCACCACACCATCATGGGACGTAAAACCATCATCCAAGAAACTAAGCTAGCCAAGTACCAAGCGAATGATTGGGAAGACGATAAGCACCTTCCTATGATTGCTACCAGTACTGGAAAAACGAAACCTGAAGATCTTTCACTTTGGGATGTTAGAAGTGATGGATATAAGGCGGAAGATCCTCGTAAGGAAGCAGCGAAAAAAGTAGAAGGTACTGTAGATGAAAAGCCTTATGAGGGAGTATTGTGGAACGAAAAAATCGGATTAAACACAGATACACATAATTATCCGATACACCATTGGGGTATGGCTATTGACTTAAATAGCTGCTTTGGTTGCGGAGCTTGTGTGGTAGCTTGTCATACAGAAAATAATGTGCCGATTGTTGGTAAGCAAGAGGTGATCAACAGAAGGGAGATGCATTGGTTGAGAATTGACCGATACTACAGCAACCCTGAAGGAGCAGAAGGCTATGAAGAGTTAGAGCAAGCAGCTAAAAATCCTCAAGTAGTATTCCAGCCAATGATGTGTCAGCACTGTAACAACGCTCCTTGTGAGACGGTTTGTCCAGTTGCTGCAACTACGCATAGCTCAGAAGGTTTGAATCAAATGACTTACAACCGTTGTGTAGGTACGAAGTATTGTGCGAATAACTGTCCATTCAAAGTTCGTCGATTCAACTGGTTCAAATACAACAACAATGACGAGTTTGATTACCACATGAACAACAATTTGGGTAAAATGGTATTGAACCCAGATGTAACAGTTCGTTCACGAGGTGTAATGGAAAAATGCTCTATGTGTGTACAGCGAATCCAAGCTGGTAAATTGCAAGCGAAGCGTGAAGGTAGAGAGGTACGAGATGGAGATGCTAGTATTGCTTGTGCAAGTGCCTGTTCGGTTGGGGCAATCACTTTTGGTGATTTGAATGATGAAAGCTCAACAGTTCGCCAATTAATGGATTCAGAATTGGATGATAGAGCGTATACCGTACTATCTGAAATTAACGTTCGTCCAAACGTTTGGTACTTGAGTAAAGTCAGAAATATTGACGAAGAGGCGAAAGCCGATTCATAAGCATATATCCCCAGCGTTTTGGGGATTTCTTATCTGAAACATTTGAAATCGAAAAGACAATAAAATAGGTTTATACATATGCAAGTCGTTTCACAAGTAAGAGAACCGTTAGTGACTGGTGGTAAAACCCATCACGATGTTACTGAGGACATCTGTAGGCCTGTAGAGCAAAAGCCGCCTAAGTCGTGGCTCATGGCAGTTACTATCGCCCTACTACTACTTTTCTCTGGAGGCTATTTCTTAGGCGAGATGCTCTGGGAAGGTATTGGTAAGTGGGGAATGAATAAAACAGTACAGTGGGCTTGGGACATTACCAACTTCGTTTGGTGGGTAGGTATTGGTCACGCAGGTACCCTAATTTCTGCCGTATTGTTATTATTTCGCCAAAAATGGAGAACTTCCATTAACCGTGCTGCGGAAGCAATGACAATTTTTGCTGTAATCTGTGCGGCTATGTGGCCGTTGGTACACATGGGTCGTCCTTGGTTGGGTTACTGGCCGCTTCCATTGCCAAATGCATTTGGTTCACTTTGGCCGAACTTTAACTCTCCACTGCTTTGGGACGTATTTGCAATCTCTACCTATTTCTCTGTATCATTAGTATTCTGGTATATCGGTCTTGTACCTGATTTT
>JBMYQA010000319.1:0-6662 GCA_049600855.1 Flammeovirgaceae bacterium
ACGGAGTTATTGCCGATTGGCGAGAGCCTAATGTGATTCGTGTGGCCCCAGTTCCTTTATACAACAGCTTTACAGATGTCTATAAATTTGGCATCTTGTTAAAACAATACATCAATTATCAAAGAAACCTCATGGACACCCTATCTATTATTTTCCTTGCCTTAGTACCTGCGGGTATTGTTGCACTTGTAACCTATTATACAATAAAAGCTTTTATTGAGAAGGACCACCAAGCACATTACGCCAAGCTAAAGATTAGTTCTAACGAAGTGACTTTGCCTTTGCGCTTACAAGCCTATGAGCGAATGGCCATATTTTTAGAGCGAATGGCCCCTAACAGTCTCATTCTTCGTTTAAATAATGGAGAGTTAACGGCTTTACAACTTCAAGCAGTCATGATTGATGAAATTCGAAATGAATACAATCATAATGTAGCGCAGCAAATTTACATGAGCAATGAGGCTTGGGAAGCGGTGGTTCAAGCAAAAGAAGAAATGATTGCCCTCATTAATAATTCATCTGATGGATTAGACCCCGATGCACCATCTATTGAATTGGCAAAAGCCATTTTCCAAAATGTCATTGATAGCCAAAATGATATTGTGACTTCAAGACTCCGCCTAGTCAAAGAAGAAGTGCGCGATTTAGTCTAATTCGGCTGAATGAAAAGGCAATTGGATAATGAATTCAGTACCTTTTCCTTCGATACTTCTTACTTCCATATGCCCGTGATGCCGTTCGATAATTCCATGACTAATGGAAAGTCCTAAGCCCGTGCCTTCTCCTATAGGCTTAGTGGTAAAAAACGGATCAAAAATCTTATTCATATCCGCTTCACTGATTCCTTTTCCAGTATCTTTAATCGAAATTTGAACAAAGGTGTTTTTAATAGCCGTTGTAGTGATGTAAATCAATCCATTATCTTCAATCGCCTGAATTGCATTTACTAATAAGTTCATGAACACCTGATTCATTTGCCCAATATTGCAAGAAATCAACGGAAGAAATTGGGCATAGTTTTTCTTGATTTCGATGCGGTTTTTATACTGATTTCTGAGAATAATTAGGGTAGAATCAATACAGGTATGAATATCAATTGGGTTCATTTCTAAATTATCCGTCCTTGAAAAGTTACGTAAACCTCGAATGATTTCTATAGTCCGTTCTGCCCCTTGTGTAATGTCTTTAATCACTTGTGCTAAATCTGCCTGAATATCATCGTAATCCATCGCCATTTTTAAACGTTGGATTTCCGTAACGATTGCTTGAAATGTATCTGCATTGGCTCGTTCCAGTTCCTCATATTTACCCATTAGTTCCTGATTATCTTGAACGAGGTCTTGCAGCACTTCTACGCCTGCATAAATGAAATTCATAGGGTTGTTAATTTCATGTGCAATGCCTGCGGTAAGGTGACCCAAAGACACCATCTTTTCCGATTGTACCAGTTGAGCTTGTGCAGATTTTAATTGTTTTAATGTCTTTTCTAATTCTCGTCTAAACGTTTGTTCTTTTTTGAAAGCCACTTCTAATTGGAGCTTTGTGGTTTCTAAATCTGTATTTGTTTTACGCAATTCATCTGCATTTCTTTGTAACTGTTGGGCGTTTCTTTTCAGCTCAGTATAAGCGGATTCTAACTCTATATTTTTACTTTCAATTTCTTCGGTTCGCTTTTTGACTTTCACCTCTAAGTTTCGGTTGATATCTTGAAGCGCTACAGAGAGGTTTTCTACTTTCTGAAAGGTGTCGGCAGATTTACTTGAAAGTACAAAAGCTTGAGAAAAGAAGAATAAAAAGATGCCAAAAGGGATCAGGTAGGTGGTATCAATGATATTATTGGAATGCAAGATGTCATTTACGGCTGCGGCAAAGATGATGGCAAAACCCAACGAATAAGCCCAAGCACTTTTTCGCTTTCGCTTATGAACGAGAAACATACCATAAGCGAGGTATAATAAATTACCTAAGATCACAAATTCATACGGAAGTATGAGGTAAGAATGGAAAATGGCAGGCGTTAATAAGTTTGTAATCACCATGGAGCAGGAAAAAATGAACATCGGCAATACAATGTTTCGCTTAAATTCATTGGGAAATAAGGTATTGCTAAACATGCCTCCTAAACCAATGAGGAGGTAAAAAGGGATGTGTTCTAAGCTCAATCGCATTTCCCAGCTGAGTGAAGGAAAGAGCTGCAAAATGAAAACTTCTCCTGTAGAAAGCACTCGGATAACAGAGAAAAGGGCAAGCAGGAAAAAGTAAAAAGCAGAAAGGTCTTCTTTTCGCAGTAAAAATATGCCTAAATGATAGAATGCTATAATTAAGATGGCTCCTGCCAAAAACGTATCGTAATAAATGTTACGATTTTGTTGTGCCATTAAGGTATCCTTTTTCCCAAGCCTAATGGTTTCCCAAAGTCCTCCTTTTTTATGGTGAAAATTGGCGACATGGAAAACAATATCAAGTTGATTGGCATTGAGTTGAAAATCGACAATTTGAGGCTTGGTTTCTGGTGTTGTATACTTTTTAGAGTGCCCTACAATGCCTGCCTTGGCAACTAGCTTATCATTGATATAGAGGGAATAAGCAGTAGCTTGTTCGGGGATTTTTAGTGCTAACTCGTCATAGGTTTGATCGAGCATGATGCTTAAACGATAGGTGGCAATGCCTTGCCCCTTAAGCTTTCGCCCTTGCCATACCTGACCATTCCAAATTCCAGGAACGGGGATGGTATGAATATTTTGTGCTTTTTCTAATGCGGGTAGGTATAGAAACTCGCCATAGACAAATTGCCATTCCCCATCTAACGAAAGCATTTTTCCTTTATCGAAATCAATGGTTCGTGCATCTAAAATATAAGGCTGATGCTCTTGCGCATGTAGCAAGAGTGGAAGGGCTACAAAGGTTAAAATAAATGTAATGAATCGAATCAAGCTATACCTTATATTTTTGCTCAATGAAATGTGTTTCTGAAAATACTCTACCACCCGAAAATAAAATGCCTATATCATAGGTTGCTTCTCCCAAGGTAATTTCATCCATGTAACGCGTGAAAAACTTAAACACTTTTCTGCGATTTTCCTCAAGCTCAACACTATCATAAATCAAGTAATTGAATCGCTCAGGATGATCTGCTGGAAGGAGACTATAAACTACTTTATAAACGATATACTTACCCGCCTTTTGAAAGGTTACCGTTAAATCATCGCTTGAATGAATGATTGGCTCTGTTCCATCAAACTCAAATGCTGGCAGATCAACAAAATCCTCAAATACTTCAACCCATAAATCATCTGTTGAACTAGCAAGATTAGACTTCTTATTTTCCATAAGACTGATTGCGTATACATTAGTTATTACAAAATACATTCTGAAAGCAAGTATGCTAATCTACTAAAATAAGCAGTTAACGGCTTAAATGAAAGTGCCTTCTGTGAATGTGAAAGGAGCCTCCTAAGCAATTTTTTTTCAATCTTTCGAAGATTCTCCCTATTTTGCCGCTTCAATAAGTAATACTCAAAAAATAAGTTACTACAAATCGGGAAGTTATTATTTGAGGATTACTAAACCAGCCTGACCCTTTTTAAACCTTAATCTTTACTATTTCGATGAGTCAACATAAACAACCAACCTTAATTGATGCCCTCATTCCCATAATTTTTTTAATCGGATTTTTAATTGTAAGTGTCGTAATCGTTTTTGGCGATGATAGCATTTCTGGAGCAAACCAAATGTCCTTATTGTTTGCCGCAGCAGTTGGGGTCGTGGTTGCCATACGTTTGGGCTATACTTGGGACGAGATTCAAGTGGGAATTGTGAAAAGTATTTCCTCAGCCATGTCAGCCTTAATTATTCTATTAATAATTGGAGCCTTGGTAGGTACGTGGATGTTAAGTGGAGTTGTGCCTGCCATGATTTATTATGGCTTACAACTTTTAAATCCAACTATTTTTCTATTTGCAGCTTGTATCATTTGTGCCATTGTATCTATTGCGACAGGAAGTTCTTGGACGACCATTGCAACCATTGGTGTAGCCTTAATTACCATCGGACAACAATTAGGCTTGGGAGTTGGTGTGACTGCAGGAGCTATCATTTCAGGAGCATATTTTGGCGATAAAATGTCCCCATTGTCTGATACCACCAACTTGGCCCCTGCTATGGCTGGTACAGATTTATTTACGCACATCCGTTACATGCTTTACACTACCGTGCCTTCCATTTCCATTGCACTAGTACTATTTTTAATTATCGGTTTTACACAAGATGTAACGAGTACCGAAAGCTCAATTAATGAAGTATTGAATGCCATTAATGGCACCTTTAACATTACGCCTTGGGTCTTTTTGGTACCTGCTGCGGTTGTTTTTATGATTGTAAAAAAGATACCAGCAATTCCAGCATTATTTGTGGGTACTTTACTTGGTGGGGTATTTGCCTTAATATTTCAGGGAGAACTCATTAATCATTTAGCACAAAACGACGGGATTGTGATCAAGGCCGCAGCAGAGGCCGCTTCGGTAGATGCTGCTAAATTGACTGAAGAGATGAAAGCTGCCTTTGTTGCAGATAATCAGGCCTTTTCAAGCTTCGTCATATTTATGAAAAGTTTGTATCAAGAAACGGTAATCAGTACAGGTTTGCCAGCACTTGATGATGAAGGTCTGTTGAATGGCAAGGGCATGTCATCAATGTTAGGCACCATTTGGTTGATTATTTGTGCAATGACCTTTGGTGGGGTGATGGAAGTAAGTGGTTTATTGGATCGACTGACCAAAGAGATTATCAAATTCGCCAAATCAACAGGATCGTTAATCGCTTCTACAGCAACTACTTGCTTTGTCTTTAATATTACAACATCGGATCAGTACCTAGCGATTGTTGTGCCAGGACGAATGTTTGCCAAAACCTTTAAAGACAGAGGACTTGCGCCAGAAAACCTTAGTCGAACCTTAGAAGATTCGGGTACGGTAACTTCCGTATTGATTCCTTGGAATACTTGTGGAGCCTTCCAGTCGAGTGTACTGAATGTAGCTACTGGAGAATATTTGATGTACTGTTTCTTTAATATCATTAGTCCCATTATGACGGTACTTGTTGGGTATTTAGGAATTAAAATTCGGTACATTACCCAAGGAAAAGAAGCCGAAGAACTTGTAGCAACTAATGAAAATGCATCCTAAAGTTTCTCGCGAGTTTTATCGGAATCCAGATGTAGTGGCTGTTGCGCAACAGCTACTAGGAAAGTTTCTATGTACTCAACTAGAAGATGGCTACGCAGTGGGCATGATTACCGAAACCGAAGCCTATTGTGGGGCTACCGATAAGGCTTGCCATGCCTATCCGAACAAGCGCACCAAGCGTACTGAGGTAATGTTTGGAGATGGTGGCTTTGCCTATGTTTACCTGTGTTATGGCATTCATCAGCTATTTAACATTGTCACAAATCGAGCTGGACAAGCAGATGCCATTTTGATACGTGGGATAGAACCCGTAGCTGGGATTGAGCTCATTGAGCAAAGGCGGAAAATGAAAGTGACAAGGGCACAAGTTTCTTCAGGACCAGGTACAGTAACAAAAGCACTCGGCATCAATAAGCAACATTATGGGCTCGATTTATTGGGAGATGAAATCTGGTTAGAAGATCGAGGGGTACACTTTCCCCAAGAAGAGTTGCTCATTGGGCCAAGAGTTGGGATTGATTATGCGGAAGAAGATGCTTTATTGCCTTGGCGATTCCGAGTGAAAGGGAATAAATACATTGGAAAGTGAGTTCACAGAATTAGCGGCGATTTTAGGCGATAAAAAAAGCGTTCTTTAATTTAGTGAATATGGAAATCATCAAAGAAGCAATAGCCCTAAAGCAGAAGCTAGACCAATTTCGTCCGTTAAAACCTGAGGATGAAAAAAGAATTATGCAAAAGTTTCGCTTAGATTGGAATTACCACTCCAATCACATTGAGGGAAATTCATTGACCTATGGCGAGACGAAAGCATTAATTCTTCATGCCATCACTGCTAGTGGTAAACCGCTAAAAGATCATATTGAAGTAAGAGGACATAATGAAGCTATTTTATGGATTTTAGATATACTAAAGGAGGAACGTCCACTTACTGAAGGGTTTATTTGTGAACTACAAGCCTTATTGTTGAAAGAATCCTACGAAGTAGATGCCATTACGCCTACAGATGAGCGAACTAAAAAGAAAGTACAAGTAGGTCAATATAAAACGGCTCCCAACCATGTATTAACCAAAACAGGGGAAACTTTTTATTTTGCATTTCCTGAAGAGACTCCTGCCAAAATGCATGATTTATTGGCTTGGTATCGCAATGATACTAAAGACAAAGAACCCATTTTGGTGGCAGCAGAGTTTCACTACCGCTTTATTCGAATTCACCCTTTTGATGATGGAAATGGCCGTACAGCTCGTATTTTGATGAATTTTATTCTGATGAAACACGGCTATCCTCCTGTAATTATTAAGACAGAAGATAAAGAAAATTACTACAACGCGTTGCGACAAGCAGATGGGGGAAATCTAACTGCTTTTGTCACATACATCGCCCAAAATCTCGTTCATTCACTACACATCATGATTAAAGGGGCAAAAGGCGAAAGCATTGAAGAACCTGATGATTTGGATAAAGAGTTGGCTTTA
>JBMYQA010000320.1:0-6659 GCA_049600855.1 Flammeovirgaceae bacterium
ATAGACTAGACATATTTGCTTCGCTGACAAATTTGAGCTTGTGCTTTTTTAGCTTTCCAATCAAGTGTCATTAAAGCGCCATTTTCTTCATCATTCCAAGTGACGTACACGATTTTAGTGCCATCAGGTGAGAAGCTAGGTTCAAATTCAAAGTCCTTACCAGCAGTTAAGCGTGTTGGCTTGCCATTTGGTAATTGCTTTTTCCACAAATAACCTACTGCACTAAATACCAACCATTGTTCATCAGGGGAGGTGATGGCGTGACGAATCACATGGGCTTTAAATTTATCGGGAGAGACATTTTGTTTGAAACGAACGGCTTCGGCAATTTTATGTTTTGATGCTACGTTAAATGGAATTTCTTTCGCTTCTGAACAATCAACATTTACGCGCCAAATTTTTCCATTTCCCCAAATGACAATTTCCTGATTATTGGGCATCCAATTAAAACCAGTATACACACCAAAAATTGCCCAAGCTTCTTGCTGATCTTTACTTAAGCCATCAAATATGGGTTTCTCTTCTCCTGTTTCTAGGTCATGTAAATAGAGTACGGATTTTTCTCTGACTCTTTTCACAAAGGCCAAGGTTTTTCCATCTCTGGAGATTTGGGGGCGACATGCGCCTCCAGGTCCACCTGTAATGGTTTCAATTTCCCCCGTTTCCCGATCATAACGCTTAATCACATAAATTTGACTATTGGGATCTTTATTGTATTGAAAAAATCCGCCAGGATACATATCCTCACTGTAATAAATGTAACGCCCGTCAGATGATACGGATGGTTCATTTAAGTCTTGTTGTTTATTTTTTTTCTTGGTGAGTTGGATGCCACTGCCTCCTGAGATGTGATACATCCAAAGTTCTCCTGCGCCGAGCGATCGGGTAGAGGTGAAGTGTTTTCGGGCAATGAGGTAGTTGCCATCTGGTGTCCATACTGGATTATTGAGTAGCCGAAAGCTTTCTTTGGTAATTTGTTTTGCATCGCTACCATCCGCATTCATGACCCAAATATTATCGCCTCCACCAGCATCAGAGGTGAAACAAATTTTTGAACCATCGGCACTAAAACGAGGCTGTACCTCAAAAGGGTGCCCAGTGCGCAATGCCTTGGCCTCACCTCCTGAAATGGGGATGCTGTAAATGTCTCCCAACAGGTCGAAAATAATCGTTTGCCCATCAGGACTGACATCTAAGTTCATCCAAGTACCTTCATCTGTGACAAACGCAACTTCTTTAAACGGGCCTGGCGGTTGGTTTACATCCCACTTTTTATCGTCTTGCGTCCAAGCAAGGCTAGGGATGAACAGTAAAAGAAATAGTAGTGTAGTTGATTTCATGTAAGTTACTGATTTAAGTGAATGAGTAGTGAGTAGTTGTGGATAAAACGAGTTTTTATAAATGATCTCTTAAATAATAAAAACCATCTAGTTTATGCTAGATGGTTTTTATCATCATATAGTTCGTTTTTACCAATCATGCTCTTGACCGTCCCAATCGAAAAATTTACCAGAATGTTCAATGGTTAAGCGGTTTAAAACATTATCGATTAATCGTTGTACCGATTCTTCGGGCGTAAGGTTTGCGCTAAATCCTCCCATTCGTGTTTGTACCCAACCTGGATTCACTGAAACGGTAATAATTCCTTCGGGTGTTAAATCATGCGCTAAAGCCCTGGTCATCATGTTTAACGCTGCTTTACTAGTGGCATAACTGTAATTACTTCCTGTATTTTTCAGACTAATGGAGCCTAACCAAGAGGACATATTCAAAATTTTAGGCTGATCACCTTTTGCTAATAGATTCACAAGGTGTTTGGCTACAATAATTGGAGCAATTCCATTGATGTGAATCATGTTTAGAATTTCTTTCGGATCGAGATGTGCTAAACGAAAGTTTTTGAGAAAGGTCATCTCATTGTGGGTACTTTTAGAATTGATTCCCGCATTGTTGATGAGTAAATCGAGTTTACCATATTGTTCCTCAATTTCTTTAGCAAGGAGTTTAATGCTAGTTTCATCGGTTACATCTAGGCGATGAGGAAACACCTCGATATTCTCCTTTCTGAGTTTCTCGGCACTAGCAGTAGCTTTCTCCAGGCTACGAGCAGTGAGTAGGATGGTGTAGTCCATCTTTCCCAATTGCTTACACCAAGCTAAACCTAAACCACGATTAGCCCCTGTCACAAGTGCATATTTTTTAGCTGTCTCCATTTTATTTGTTTCTTGATTGAAGGTTTGGGAATATACAGTTGATCTGGCAAATCGGCAAATTCATGAAGAAAACAAAATTGTATTTCATGATGCACTTGTTTGCAAACAATCCTTAATCATTAACATCGGTTAAGTACTAAATTATTGATTCTTATTCCCGAAAAAAAGTATATTTGGAAAGGAGCTACTTAAAATCGTTAAGCTAGCTTTAGAACCGAATTTTAATGACCTTAATCCCTTTGTAATGGAAAACAACCCTTTGTTGAATTACGATGAAAATCAACGTACGGCTTATTTAGTGCTATTGGCTTCTGTAGCTACTGCTGATCATGAAAATAGTGAAGGAGAAGTGGCTTTTATGCAGCAAATTTGTTCGGTTGCTCAAATTTCTGAGGCAAGCATCCAGCAAGTAAGTGATGCGATGACTAACCCAAGTGGCGTAAACTATACTGCGCACATTGGAGCCCTGAAGGATAGTGATCTAAAATATGCTTTGGTAACCGATGTGATCAATATGATTCATGCGGATGGTGACATGGATGCAGATGAATTAGGGCATGTAAAACGTTTAAATGCCGCATTAGGAATTAATGATCAGCAATTTGAGTTGATGACACAATACGTGAAAGAAGCAAATACCCAAGCTGCTGCGCAAGAAGGAACGCCAGGGGTGTTGGGCTTTTTAGGTGGCGGAAATAGCAGTGAAGGCGGCGGACTTGGTGATTTGTTAGGAACTGCTGCTGGTTTTCTACAGAACTCTGGATTGTTACAACAATTTCAACAGCAAGGAATTCCTACACAAAACTTCCAATCGGGTTCGACAATGGGAACCATTTTGAGTGGTTTAGCTACAAACTTGATTCAATCTCAATTAGGAGGAGGGCAACAACAAGGAGGAAATAGTGGTGGTGGATTACTCGGTGGTCTAGTAAATGCTGCGATGAACTCTGGCGGAGCGCCTTCTGGTGGAACACAATCTAGTGGCGGCATGGGAGGATTACTGTCTAATGTATTGGGAAGCCAAGCAGGGCAACAAATGATTGGTGGCTTAATTTCCAATGTACTCGGTAGCAATCAACAAGGAAGTGGTTTGCCAAATCTTTCGAATATCCTTGGAGGTGGTGGAAGACCTGCACAAAAATCTGGAATGGGTGGATTAATGGATATGCTATTAAAATAAAAATAGCGCACTGTAAAAAAAGCGGACTAACTTATTGTCAGTCCGCTTTTTTATGCTTCTTATAGCAAATTAATATCTATAATGCTCAGGCTTAAACGGTCCCTCAACTGCTACACCAATGTAATCAGCTTGATCTTTAGAAAGCTCTTCTAATTCCACACCGATTTTTTCTAAGTGTAAGCGCGCTACTTTCTCGTCTAAGTGCTTAGGCAACATGTAAACTTTGTTCTCGTAGTTTGCGTTGTTTTGCCACAACTCTAACTGTGCCAACGTTTGGTTCGTAAATGAGTTTGACATTACGAATGAAGGGTGACCTGTCGCACAACCTAAGTTTACTAAACGTCCTTCTGCTAATACGATTAATTCATTGCCATCCACATTGTAAACATCTACTTGAGGCTTAACCGTATATTTAGTATCACCATAAGTACCGTTTAACCAAGCCATGTCAATTTCATTATCGAAGTGACCGATATTACAAACGATCGTTTTATCCTTCATCATTCTGAAGTGCTTTTCAGTGATGATGTCTTTGTTACCTGTTGCAGTAACTACGATGTTTGCTTGAGGAATAGCATTATCCATTTTCAATACTGGATAGCCGTCCATAGCTGCTTGTAAAGCACAGATAGGATCAATTTCAGTAACGATTACACGTGCACCAGCACCTCTCAATGATTGTGCAGTACCTTTACCTACGTCACCATAACCAGCAACTACAGCTACTTTACCAGCCATCATCACGTCTGTCGCTCTACGGATAGCATCTACAGCAGACTCACGGCAACCGTATTTGTTATCAAATTTAGACTTCGTTACCGAGTCATTGATGTTGATTGCAGGTAATGGTAATGTTCCTCCTTTTACTCGATCGTATAGACGAAGCACACCAGTTGTTGTTTCTTCAGAAATGCCACGAATATCTTTAACGAGTTCAGGATAGCGATCTAATACCATATTAGTTAGGTCACCACCATCATCTAAGATCATGTTCAATGGTTTTCCTCCTTCAAAGGCAAATAGTGTTTGTTCGATGCACCAATCAAATTCTTCTTCAGTCATGCCTTTCCATGCGAACACAGGCACACCAGCTTTTGCAATGGCAGCAGCAGCTTGATCCTGAGTAGAGAAGATGTTACAAGAGGACCAAGTTACTTCAGCTCCTAATTCTACCAAAGTTTCGATAAGTACGGCTGTTTGGATTGTCATGTGCAAACAACCAGCAATACGAGCACCTTTGAGGGGTTTTGATTCTCCAAATTCTTCTCTTAGCGCCATCAAACCTGGCATTTCTGCCTCTGCAAGATGAATTTCTTTTCTACCCCAATCAGCTAAAGCAATATCTTTAACTTTGTACTGCAATTTATCTTCTACCATTGAATAAAAGAGTTAAATATTAAGAATGTAAAATTTCAGTTTTTTAAATATCGTGCAAAGATAGTTATTAAATTGACCAACCACAATTTTGATGAATTAATACCCATACTTGTCCTTCCAAAGGGTTTTCATTCTTTTCCGCATCTCATTTTCTCTTGGATTATTGGAAGGATCATATAACGTTGTCCCCTCAATTTCGGCAGGCAAAAACTCTTGTTCCACAAAGTTCCCTGCATAATTATGGGCATATTTGTAGCCTTTACCATATCCTTGTTGCTTCATTAACTTCGTTGGTGCATTTCGAATATGCATGGGCACAGCTAAGTTGCCTGTCTCTTTCACCAGTTGCTTAGCTTTGCGAATCGCCATATACGATGCATTACTTTTGGGCGATGTAGCCAAGTAAACCACTACTTGAGCCAAAATGATTTCAGCTTCGGGAAAACCAACAAAATTGACGGCCTGAAAGCAATTGGTGGCCATCACCAACGCAGTGGGATTCGCAAGACCTATATCTTCTGAAGCTAGAATCAACATTCGTCTGGCAATAAACTTAGGATCTTCTCCGCCTTCAATCATGCGCGCCAGCCAATAGATGGCCGCATTAGGATCACTACCGCGCAATGATTTAATGAATGCAGAGACGATATCGTAATGTTGCTCTCCTGACTTATCGTATAATACGGTTTTCTTTTGGGCAACAGCAATTACCTTTTCATTGGTGATAACGATGTTTTCTTCATCTTGATAGGCATCAACAATGAGTTCAAGCAAATTGAGTAGCTTGCGTGCATCTCCTCCAGATAGGTTAAATAAGGCTTCGGTTTCTTGTAATGCTATAGGAAGTGATTGAAGTACTTCGTCTTTTTCGATGGCTTGGGTGACCAAGATCGTGAGCTCTTCTTTACTCAACTGTTTTAAGGTGTATACTTGACAGCGTGAGAGTAGTGCTGAATTGACCTCAAAAGAAGGATTTTCAGTTGTTGCTCCAATCAAAGTAATAATCCCCTTTTCAACAGCGCCCAAAAGGGCATCTTGTTGTGCTTTATTGAAACGGTGAATTTCATCAATAAATAGAATGGTTCCTGGACGTGTTTTCGCTCGCTGTATGACTTCCCGCACTTCTTTTACCCCTGAGCTAATGGCACTTAATGTATTAAACGGACGACCTGCGTTTTTGGCGATGAGTTGTGCGATGGTGGTTTTCCCTACGCCTGGAGGTCCCCATAAAATGAATGAGGATAGGCGTTTGCTTTCGATCATTTTGCGAATAACCGCTTGTTCGCCAAGGAGGTGCTTTTGACCAATAAAATCTTCTAGTTTTTGTGGTCTTACGCGCTCGGATAAGGGAATGTTAGTCAATAGCATAGGTAATGAAGTTTGATAAAATAGCTGTAATTAAATATTTTTAGAGGATGAACTTATTTCAACCAACCTTTTGAAGCACTTTTTAAATAAGTTCTGATGAATGTGAACAAGTTCAGATCACTCGATTCGTCTAAACACTGCCAGAATAAAATAGAGCACCTTACTAGTCTTCTGAGTGGTATATTCTCAAAAGGATAACTTCTCAGCATATCAAAAGTACATCATAGGGTACAGGATACTTAGATTGATTTAGTATCAAACAGTCTCTTAGAGCCTCAAAGAAAACGTTTTACAAATTAAACCAAGTTTTGAGAATATATGGTAGTGTTGAAGTATATAATCCGATGTTTACTAATGTGGTGTGTGGGGGTAGGGATAATGGGAAATTGCCGTTACCAATCTTATTGCCAACAGAATTTTAAATTTTTATTTAGAGATAAAGGTACCGAAACACTGTGGATTGGTTTAAACCTGTATGGCGATCAGTGTGAATCATCGAAAGCGATTCAAGTCAACACGTC
>JBMYQA010000321.1:0-6623 GCA_049600855.1 Flammeovirgaceae bacterium
AAAGCCTGAAAATCGGAACAAATCTTATTTGTAATCGTTCTAAAATATAAAAGAGTCAAGTTGCTTTAATTGAATAAATTTTCATTAAAAGTGTTGATTATTAATGATTTGGCTTTTACTAGTGTGTTTCTTGTAAAATCGTAAAATGATAACGAACTAGTAAAGAATTACCAGAAACCTTTTAAATATTTACCTATGAAATTAGTAGCATTTAATCCGTGGAATATTCTCAATAAATTCATATTCGCTGCATTTGTGTTCTTGATATTGTCTAATCCTGCAATTGCAAATACTGATCATAAAGCGGCTAGTAGTAAAGGGAAAGGGAAAAAAGGACAAAAAGCGGCAAAAGCATTAAGTGTTGATGAACTAACACTTTTGCAGAATCTTGAGAAAGAGCATGAAAAAGAATTAGAAATGCTTAAAGCAGAAGAACTTGAAAATACAAGATATACTAAGTTAGTCGTATACGACTTGGAAGGTAATTTATTACACAAACAAGATAGTAAAAATGCTGCAATTGATTACAAGCAATTACCTGCATCTGCCAAGTTGTTGATCACTGTGGATGAGCTCGCAATTTATTTGGTGATGTAATCAGCTCATACAAAAACCGTAATGATGTCCTTTGGAACACGGCTTCCAAAGGACTTTTTTATGGCGTGCGGTAAAAGATTCAAGCAGTCTCTAAGTTGAACCGCTTTACTCTTGGAAGTCGTGTTATTTCATGTATTTATCAAAGAAGGCAATCATTTTTTCAGGATGAATGCCAAAGTAATTGTATCCATCAAATCTGCGATTCGTCCCTTCAATCCAGAATAGTTCTTTTTCACTTGAGCTAACATGATCAAAGATTTCCTGCGCATCTTTGGGATTGTCGGTCCAAACGTCATCCAACACCTCTGCCATAAAATAAGGCACTTTTACGGCGTGGGAATAATTTTGAGGATGCATTTCCCCATTGGTAAAACCGCCTAGCTTGAGTTGCTCTAAGTCCATTAACTCCATGTATTTGTCCAAGCCCATCAAACGAGCAAAAGAAGTCATTAAGGCGGTCATAGAAACAGTCATTGGCCCGAAAAAGCACAAGATGTCCTCAAATAGTTCAGGATGCCTGTACATGGCTTCATAAGCGGCATTACCACCCGTACAACGATTATACAGCCCGCACTTCATCTTACTCAATTTAGGGTGTTGCTTCACGTATTGCTGCGCACCGACTACATCTCTCCATTCGTAACGCCCAATGCCACAAATGCCACCATTGGCTGCCCCACTATTCCCGTGGTTTCGCAAGTCATAAGCTAAAATATTATAACCAGCCTTTGAAAGGTGACCCATGTGTGCAACAAAATCAATTTCAAGTGTATCCACACTAGAGAAAGGCTCGCCGAAATGTCCTGTAAAGCCGGAGCGACTCATAGGCATAGGATGATTGATGATAATGAGCTTGTCGGATTCTCCTTGTACCGATGGGATGTACCATCCTTCTAATGGAGTACCATCACTCGATGGGAAATAGACATCCTCCCAAGTCTCCATGCCATGATCGGCAGGCGTTTTATGTACAGGTGTTCTGAACATGGGACGAACCGCAAATTCTGCTAAATACTTAACCGTTCCATACTCTTGTTCCGAAATGTTTTGTTGTTGTTCAATTGCTTTGTTAAAAGCTTCTTCTCCCATTCGCCCTTTTAAGGTGCTGTCAATGGTATAATTTAACGTTTTTTCAAAAGCCATAGCGATAAGATTAAAATGAATTTGATGGCACAAATATCACTCAATCGCATGGCTGATTATGCAAACAAAATCAGGAGAAAATTATACAAATTACTGATTTCGGTATTTTGATGGTGTGTAACCCGTCTCTTTACTAAACAATCGGGTAAAATAGCTGGGGTATTCAAAGCCCAATTGGTAAGCAATGGTTGAAATGGAAGACTTTTTTCGATTTAACAATAAAGCCTTAGCCACTTTGATAATGTGCTGGTGAATGAGTTCTAAAGCAGGCTTGCCAGTGTAATATTTGATGACATCACTGAGGTAATTGGGTGTGATATTTAATTGATTGGCAAAATGAGATACAGAAGGTTGTACGACAGCTTGCTGATCGTCCGTTAGACTGTAATAATTATCAAGTAGGTGGAAGAAGTCATTCACTAATTGGCTATACTGTTCTTTTTTTTCTCCGAATTGCCTTTTGTAGAACTGGGCAACATGTGCAAAAATCAAATTAATGTAAGCAAGCAATAAGTCGTTGGAAAAGGTCTCTTTTTGATATTCGGCTAATGCTGCTTTGAATTGCTGTGTGACGAGAATTTCTTCTTCCTGTTTTAAATACAGCGGCTCATGAAGGCCATAGTTGAGGAAGGAGTATTCTAAATGCTGATTATTTGAAATCAAGTCTTCCGTGATGTTGATGTAATAACCCTTCCAAGGGGTATCGGTTTTCCATTCAATGGGCTGGTTAGGACTTGAAAAGTACATAAAGCCCTTTTCCCGATCATTTTCGAGTCCATATTTGATGGAAATTCGATAGAAGTCAGGGTATACAGGAGGGGAAGCCAATAAAAAGTGAGCAGGATATTCACCAATATCTAGGAAGTCATGTTTTGATTCACTGGTATTGGTGTACTGATTGAATGATTTGATGCTCTTGAACTTCATGCTTTCTCAAATTATTACAAGTAGTTTGCTTTTCCGCTCTTCCTTTACAAAACTATTTCTAATCGTTACAAATCCAAATGATTTTTTTTGAGGGGGCATTGAATGAGGCAGTTAGAAATGTGGGAGGATTAACCTCCCACAATGTAGGTATGATCATAAAAAATCGCGATGCTATTCTTTTAACACTTTGATCGCTGTTTGATTTCCATTATCCATGACCAACTGCAACAGATACAAGCCAGCAGGCTGCTGCGCAGGAATTTCTAATTCCGTGTTTTGATCAAAATACCCATTTTCAATCAGCTTTCCTTGCAGGTTAAATAATTGATAAGCTTTGATAGGTAATGGCGTATCTATCTTAAATCTACCTGTAGTCGGATTGGGATAGATCGAAAAGAGCTGATTGATGGGGTCTTCCCGGCCTGTCACCGTTTCATCAAGTAGCCATTGATAAATCGCACCATTGGCGGTTCCTATCCAAAGGTTTCCCTTGTTGTCTACCGCATGAGCGATGCGCCCTAGATCATTCGGCTCAGAAAAAGAGGTGAAATCTGCCAATTCCCAAGTTTTTCCCTGATCACTCGACAAGATGAGCGAGGATTCAAATCGCCTACTCAATTCAGGTGAACCGTGTATCAGGGCATAATGCGTGCTATCATTCAATCGACCAAACCCTTCGATTTTGCTAATTTCAAAATTTACCTGATTCAAAATGGCATTGGAAAAAGTAGCTGGTTGCCAAGTTTGAGCCGTATCATTGGAATAGAGATATGCATTTGAATGAGAACGGATGAGGGCATTTCCGGTATGATCCATAAATATGCTACGGATAAATGCGTCGTTAATCGTTATCGTTTCCCAATTACCACCAATTCTTCTAAAAAGCAAAGCCTCCACTTTTGCAAAAATTTGATCACCAATGTAAAATAATTCGAACACAGAGGCAGGTTTAGTAGCGGTAGCTGTAATTTGTTCACTATGCTGTTGATCAGCTACATCAGGAAAGTACAGCAATTGATTGTTGGTATACATCAAGGCTGCTAATTTTCCGTCTGTAAATTGTAGGTCAAGCACAGTAGTGTCAAGTGAACTGAAAAAGCTGTGCCAGGTGTTGCCACCATCTTGACTGTAATGCAATTCCCCATACACATCTACCGTTGCTACTTGATCTGTCCCTAAATTACTCACTTTGATAAAAGCCGCACGTGGATATTGGTTGTTGACTGGGACATTCAGTTCTGTCCAGCCTGATGCATTGTGTTTTAATAAGGTATTCCCATAAAGTGCAGCATAGGTATGATCACCGTCAGAAGATAAATCGTATACATCAGGCAAGCCTTTCCGCAGGTTTTGCCATGTTTCTCCTTTGTCATCAGAATAAAGCAGGTTACCCGATGCGCCAGCGATCACGCCATGATCACCATTAAATTGCATGACTATATTCGGAATTTTGCTGAAAAAGGGAGCTATGCCCGCATCGAGTATGATTTGTTGCCAAGTTTGCCCTCCGTCATAGGTTTTGTAAATGTGATTTGGAGCTCCAAAAAATTCAGTAGATCCTAAAATAATTCCTTCCTCTGGCGTAAACCAGTGCATGCCTCGCAGGACTACAGTAGCTATAGAAGACGTGCCTGGCAAAGTAATCGCCTCCCAGTTATTGCCTCCATCAGTACTTTTGTAGAGTTTGTCATTGGGAGCTATAAAGTTGCGATTGGTGAGTGAGAGGTACCACGTATCCCCCCAAACTACTTGTAAATCTACATAATGGTGATCGCTTTCAGGAAAGCTTGTTTCAGACCAAGTTTGTCCCGCATCAGTCGTGTAATAGTAAAATGGTTTGAAAACCCCAATGTTAAGTAGAATATCGTCCACTTCATAGCCCAGCGCAAAGCCCACGGATTCAGTGACAAAATGAACCTTACTTAACCTGCGGTAAGGGGCTGTGGAAGTACTCCACTGCAACGCTTCCCAAGTATTACCACCATTGAGCGTTCTGAATATTTTATCGGCTGTACCTACGGCATAGCCCACATTTTCTGACGGAAAATGGATACTGGTAAAGTAACTGCTGCTGATATATGGGGTGTTGGGACTCAGCGCTAATACTTCCTGCCAATCGTTACCAGCATTGGTCGTTTTAAAGATGCGACCTTTGTGTATCATCCACCATTTTTGCTCGTCCCAAGTAAAGATATCCATATGGCGATAGGGGGCGGAATAGCCTGTCGTACTTTCTTTGTACAACACATCAGCTGGAAATGCCGCCAGGTCAACCAACGATTGGTTTGTGGCATCTAAGGCTTTTACGTCATGCCCAAATAGGTAGAACTTATTGGTGTTTTGGGGTGCCTTGATAAAAAAGTGACCATTCTGTGCTTCGGTTGGAAAAGATAACTCCCATTGGCTAAAGCTTGTAGGGGATAGGAAAATGAGGAACCCAATTGTTGTCAATAAGCTCGTTAGTCTTTGTTTGTTGATTAAAAGTAGCTGTACCATAGTAATTTTCGATAGTTTTATTTGACATTTATTAAAACAAGTTATAGCGCTTACGTGAGGAAGTTTGAAGATGCTGCAAGTAGGTACTGTTAAAATCTTGTTATAAAACTTTTCCTTGGCGGTAAGATTGGGCTACTCAAATGACGTGTTTTATGTTGTTTGGTCGTGAAATGTGATAGCATAGGAGAAGCTTGCAAATAGAGAAGATTTGATGAGTTGGTAAACTCACAGGATGATCTTGGAAATCGTGAAAGTAGGAGGGGGGAGTTTGTTGAAGCGCTTTAGACTGCCTGATTTTAGGAAAGTGTGCTTGTTATTTTAATGGGTTGTATTCGCTAATAAAAAGTTCGCTGTAGCCTTTTTGACTTGTTCTCCTTCATCGCCCCACCAAACAAAATGCCCACCCGCTTTCACATACATCATCTCGATATTGGGAAGCATGGCCTCTAGTCTTTTTGCATGCTCAATAGGAACATCAGGATCAATGGTGGAGTGTACCGCAAAGGTGGGACAATGAATCGTAGTCCAATCAATGGTTTTCAATTCACGGGCTTTCTGGATTTCATCCATCATGCCGTCGTATAACAAATCCATTGGGGTCATGGAGTCTACAAAAATGAGGAATTCCCGCTTGCTTTCAGGGTTTTTGACGACTTGTTTGGCAATTGCTTTTCTTTCTTGATGAGTAAGGATTGCTTCCGTTTTTAAGAAAGTAGAAATGGTTTCTTTTGGGAACAGTTTGGCAGAGGTTACTAACAGCCAAGAAATGATTTTTTTACCTTTATTAGACAGCACAAGTTTGCCAAGTCCCGACTTAGCTGCTGCTTCATTGACCTTATAGCTACCCGTTACCGCACTCCAAAGCACCAAAGATTTAGTAGGATATTTTTTGGCATAATATAAAGCAGATAAGCCGCCCATAGAAACGCCAAAAACATGAATTTTCTCAGTGATTCCCAGTTGGCGAATAACTTCATGGTAAATGTCTGCGTGACCTTCCAAGGTAGCTGCCGCTTCAATCGGTAAATCGAAATAACCTGGTCGGTTAATGGAAATGATGCGAAACCCTTGTTGGGCGAGCCATTCAAAAGCTCGAACAGAATTAAATCCAGCACCCCCTCCAGTTGAAAATAGCATTACCTCCCCAGCTATTGGCCCAATTTCCAAATACCTAATCGTTCCATAGCTCGTTTTCACGACTTTATAGTCACGATCTTTCCCCGAATTTGAACCCGTATGAGATTGCATAAACACTAAGGTTAACGTTTAATATTTAGTTGCCATGAATGAAATGCAACATAATAGCAGCACATACAATACTACTTTCACCCATCTATAAATCCAAATAGCTTAGATTTGAATTTGATGCTTACTTGAGCTATTCGCAAGCTTACTTTATTTGAATGGAGTACAATTTTAATTTTCTCGATTTGATTGGTTAAATTGATCCAAACAGATTT
>JBMYQA010000322.1:0-6612 GCA_049600855.1 Flammeovirgaceae bacterium
TTGTGCTGCGTACGATATTTGACAATCGACTCTGCTGCAACTTGATCAATGTGGTCCAATGAGGCAAAATCAGCATCTGAGATAACTTTTTGCTCATGTAATTTTTTATTTCGCTCATAATCTTGCTTAGAACGAATAAACTGGGCTTTGGTTTGAGCCATTCTTGCTTTAGCTTGCGCTAAATTTGCCCGTTGCGTATTTAAGGTGGCTTTGGTACGTTCTAAAGCAGATTGCAGATTATCAGGTCGGATTCTAGCTAATAATTGGCCTTCCTTTACAGAATCTCCTTCTTCGATGTACAACTCCTTAATTTCGCCAGAAACCTCTGGACTAATTTTCACTTCATCGACTGGTTGTACCTTGCCAGAAGCACTTACCTTCTCCACAATTGTCACATCCTTCACTTCGGCTATTTGAACTTTTTTAGATGCGCGTTGGCCAACTACTCCCATTTGCTTGAGTACAACCAGCCCAATGATGAGTACACCAATTATTGATGATAATATTATCCACAGTCGCTTATTTGATGATTTCTTTTTCATAGATTGGGTATTAGTGTCTTAACTCAGGTAAATATACACCCCATTGGCTGATTTGCAAGCTATTAGTTGGTGTAAACCCTTGCTCAAATGAGGCCTGACAAAGTAATAGGTTCAATCTTTGAAACACTAAATTTATTTGATAAATGGCAGTTGACTCTTTTAATAGAGTGTTCAAATATCTTGTAGGCTTATTCTAAAATTAAAATTGTTTATTTTAGGTAAGCTCATTATCTTCATTCCCCTTTTCTAAAATTAAATCTATTTATATGCCAAGAAGAGAAACCTTAGAAATCTATGTAGATGTTTATACCAGTATTCAAGAGTTGACTGAAGCTGATCGAACCTTGCTTGAAGAAGCCCGCAAAGCTTGTGATAATGCTTATGCTCCCTATTCTAACTTTTGGGTAGGCGCGGCATTTCAATTAGCTGGAGGGGAAATCATTAAGGGAAATAATCAAGAGAATGCGGCTTATCCATCGGGCTTATGTGCAGAACGGACAGCAGTTTATTGGCTTGGGGCCAATCGTCCTGATGCGGTTATTGAAACCTTAGCCATTTCTGCTAAACATGCCCATGCCGATGAGTTTCTTCCAGTGACTCCTTGCGGGGCTTGTCGACAAGCTTTATCTGAATATGAAAATAAACAAAATCAAGTTTTCCGAGTAATTTTAGAAGGTAAAAATGGCGCCATTTGGATTGTTCCTTCTGTAGAGTCGCTCTTACCATTAAAGTTTTCAGGCGATTCCTTAGATTTGTAATGATTCCTTGCACGCAAGATATCAACCCATATGGCGTTAGTTTTTCAAATACCTCATACTAGATGATGTGGAACTATTTTCCCAACCACTTTCGCTTACCACCTTATTGGTGAATGTCATCATTTGCAGCCTGTATGGTTGGTTAATGTATACATGGAGCCAAAAATACCCCTTACGAAAACACTTATTCCCTGCTTTATTGATCAAAATAATAGCAGGTATAGGGTTGGGTTTAATCTATCGCCATCACTATGAAGCTTTGGGAGATACCTTTAGCTATTTTCACGATGCCCAACTGATTGCCGCACAATATGACCAATCCCCAATCGCGTATCTTGATTTTATCACTTTTAGCGTTAATGATTATACAGAAGTTATTCATTCGCTCCAAATTAAAAACCCTAGAGGTCTGATATTTAGCAAGTTAGCATCAGTTAGTTATTTACTTTCGGAGAATTACTGGCTCATGAGTATTCATTTTTCCTTATTCTCTTTTTTGGGGAGCTGGCAACTTGCCAATCGACTCACACAACTTTTTAAGGGTAAACAACTGCTTGTAGCGATTAGCTTTTTCTATTTCCCAAGTTTTGTTTTTTGGAGTAGTGGCTTACTCAAAGAAAGCGTTTTAATTGGTTCACTGTTCTTACTCATGGCTTGGCTATTACAGTGGATTTACGCTCCCAAATCGTTGAAGCTTCGAGGAATAAAGATTGGATTAGGACTGCTTTTCCTCTATCTCATTTTTAAAATGAAATACTATTATTTGGCCGCATTTATCCCTTGCATCGGTCTACTACTGATTGCCGAATGGCTGGATAAAACGTGGGCATTTCCAGCGTGGAAAAAATACATGACCTTATTCGTATTGCTCTTCATGCTCGCAGGACTAGCCTCTTTTGTCCACCCGAATCTCCATGCTGATCAGATTATTACTGCCATTGTCACCAATAATTTGAAAATGGCCGCAGAGACGGAAAATCAAACGGCACTCATTCAGTTCGAAGCATTGGAACCTAATTTGCTCAGCCTGCTCCAACACATGCCTACTGCATTATGGGAAGGTTTGTTCAGACCCTACATTTGGGAAAAGGGACATCTTTTTTGGCGATTCACAGCCTTTGAAAATACATTGATACTTTTACTTTGTTTTGGCACTATTAGAACACTGGTTTTCAGTGGTTTATCAACAAAACCTATCTATCAAAATATCATCATTTTTAGCCTCTTATATATCCTTGTGCTCGCCGTTCTTTTGAGTTTGGCAGCTCCTAATTTGGGGAATTTGGTACGCTACAAAACGGGCTTTATGCCATTTTTAATCTACTTACTGCTCCATGCTGCATTTTTTCAAAAGAAATCAATTACGCAGCCTAATAAGTTTTAGCACCTTGTAATATAATTTTTTTTGTGGCAACTCTGGCGGATTTTAGCTCATCAGTAGATACTGTTTGGCATTTTTCAAGTCTAAGTGGGCACTTGAACTGGTTAGATCAGTATAACTACCAGATTCTTACTCCTCCAAGCTTTTATTTTCTTTATACTCGTATTTCATATACTGATTTTCAATATTCTGATAACCTTCATCAGGGATATAAAATCGTTCATTATGGATTACTTCTTCTGTACCACTCTCTACTTTTCGGTAGCGATACGCAAAAAAAGCACCTACAATTGCTCCGATTAAATGAGATTCCCAAGAAATTCCTGGCTGGTTAGGTACGAGTCCATACAACATGCCATTATACAGTAAGGCAACAGCTAAAGAGAGCACCAAGGATTTGGTATCTTTTCGAAATAAGCCACTACAAAAGAGAAAGGCAGCATAAGCATATACCAACCCACTTGCACCAATGTGATAAGTGTCGTGAGAGATGCCATTTTCTAAATAGCTTCCACGGGCAAATAACCATACCCCTATTCCTGTAAAAATATAGGTTTGCGTAATGATTTTGAGGCTGATCCGAGGATAAAAATAAATGACACTACCGCACAAAATGAAGAATGAGGAAGAATTGGAAAGTAAGTGAGAAAAGCCGCCATGCAAAAAAGGCGATAGGAAAATACCAATAACTCCTTTTGAGGATCGGGGTAAAGTTCCTAGATAATGAAAATCTAATCCCAGAATAACTTCAATAAATTCAACTAACCAAAAGATTGCGATAATAATTAAGGGCAACCTAATGCTGTTTACAAGTTTCATGGTTATGTATTATTGATTAAGTTTAATTGTTTATCATCATGTTTGTTACGAATTATATTGGATCACATTTCAGAAAGCAAAGATTGCACCGTTATCAACATCCTCAACTTTAAATGCAAAAAAGCTGATTGACAACTGCCATCTTGAAGTTTTGATTTACGTAACTATCCCCTGATAAATGTTATTAGTGTTTTACTATAAAATCTACTATGCCGATTTATTTAGTTGCAGTGGAAATCCAACAATAAACTCAGTACCAACCCCCAACTCACTGTGTACTTCAATGGTTCCTTCAAGTTTTTCTACTAAAGTTTTAATAATCGCTAAGCCTAAGCCTGTCGAACTCTCACCTGCTGTTGGACGGGCATTCAGACGTTGAAATTTTTGGAACATCCTTTCCTTATTTTCCTCACTAATGCCAGGCCCTTTGTCTTTAATTGAGAAATACAAACAATCATTCTCTTTGTAAGTCGATAAATCTATGGGTTGGCCTATTTCTGAAAATTTAATTGAATTGGAAATTAAATTATCTAAAATTCGCTTTAAAAAACTAGGATCAGTCGCCAATTGAAGGGCATCGTCTTCAATGTGCAATTGGAAATCCAACTGCTTATCGCTTAACTGTTTACTGAAAGCAAATACACAATCATGAATCAAATCATGAATATTTATGGTCACAATGTTAATGGCGGAACCATGATGTTCAAAAGAATAAATATCCAATAAATCTCGAATTAACTCCTTCCCATCTTGAATAATCCCTTTCATCCGATTGATGTAATCGGCCTGTTCCGCATTCAAGGTTCCTTCCATTTGCGTCAGCTGAATCATACCCTGTAACTTGTTCAGTGGAGACTTCAGGTCATGAGCAACCACGCTAATCATATGATCTTTTTGCTGCCCGAGCTCTTCCAACTCTTGTTTCTTCTCATGCACTTTCCGATTAGATTCCGTCAAAATTAACATGGAATGAATGCAAGCTAGGAGTTCTAGCTTCCCAATGGGTTTTTTCAAATAAGTACTTGCCCCTTCCTTAAATGCTAACTGCAGGTAATCTTCTGAAACCATTACACCAGTAGTCAACACAATGGGAATATCATTATTATTGTAGTCACTACGAATGCGTTTAATTGCCTCAATACCAGTCATCGCAGGCATTTGCCAATCCATAATAATCAGATCGGGCTGCTTTCGTTGGGTAATTTCTACTGCCTTTTCACCATTCTGAGCCATCATTAAACGGTAAGGCATTCCTTTTAATAATTCAGAAACTACTTTTAATTGAATTGGATCATCATCTACGATTAATATGGTATGTTGTTCTTCCATCAACTAGTTATGAATGATACATATACGTAAGCTAAAGATAAAAAAAGAATTACGTACTTTGCGTATAAAGCGTACTTAATAAAAGGGTTTATTATAAAAATTCCTGCAAGTTGTTTAAGGTCAGTAGCTAGTGTTAAACTTAGCACTTAGTCATTCGAATGTTTGCTAAGATTCGATTAAGGCACAAAGTAGCTAAGTTTATTTTTTTAATAGACTGTTTGATTTTTTTGTTTAAAGATGATCATCGGATTTCTCTATGATGCCCTAAACCCACGTGAATAGATGAACGATGCTCCAACAGTCGTTCATAAATAAATTCACCTTGAATTTGAAAAGTGGATTTGACTTATCCCACAAAACTACTAAATTTCAATGAGTCAGGTATTTAAGAATGAATACGGTATTTTTACTTACCTACTTAAGATCAAACACATTATTCCTACTAAATGGATAATTTAAAAACCATCATCGAGACATTCTCCAAAGAAGATCAACGGGAGTTTTCTGCTTTTGTAAAACGGCAACGGAAAACGAAAAATAGGAAGGACTTAGAACTGTTTCGGATTTTAAAACAATCCAAGAGCTACAAACCTAAAGAAATTGTAGCCATGCTTTATCCAGAGTCGTACAATCAAGTGGCCTATCATGCCCTTAGGAAACGCCTCATGCGGCATGTGATTGATTATGTGGTATTGAAGCGAATGGAGGAAGATACGTCAACAAGCTCTTCCATTATGGGAATGATTTCACTCGCGCGTTACCTTTTTGACAAAGGCCGTGAACGAATCGCCTGGATGTTTCTTCATAAATCTGAAAAATCTGCTTTAGAGGCTGAGTTTTTTGACTTGTTAAATACCATCTATAATTTGCAGATTGAACATGCGCAAAGTGAATTTGCAGATGAACTATCCATCATCATTAAAAAGTATGAGGAAAATAAGCAGAAAGCAGATGAAGATGAGCGCGCAAATATTGCCAACAGTGTCATCAAACAACAACTCAGGAGACTACAATTGAGTGGCCAAACGATGGATTTTGATGAAGTAATTCAGGACAATTTGCGAAAATACAACCTAGAAGAAGCCGTTTCCCAACGTCCGCGCCTATTGTACAAGTTAATGTCCATTGCCAGAAGTGCAGTATTGGTTAAAAAGGATTATTACGATTTTGCCCCTTACATTATCAATCAATACGAGTTATTGGAAAAAAATCATGGCTTTGCCCCTTCACAACAATTCTATAAACTCAGTTTATTACACATGATTGCCCACGTACTCTATCGGAGTAAACGCTTCTCAGATTCAATTCACTATCTCGATCAAATGAAGCTAGAGTTAGATCGCATGAAGGGCTTCCATGAAACATTTTACCCTAAGTACGCCCTTTTATTAGCAGCCAATTATGCCTTTAACTATCAAAGTGATAAAGCGGCTGGTATCTTAGAAAATCTATTGAACAAACATCACAAGTTATTAGAAACAAAAGATGAGTTAAATGCCATCATTAACCTTGGTTTATATTATTTCCATCAAGAAAAGTATAAAAAAGTGGTAGAATGTGTCTTATTGCTGAATCATTCCGATCAGTGGTATGAAAAGAAGATGGGCAAAGAATGGGTCTTGAAAAAGAATCTATGTGAGATGTTCTTTTATTACGACTATGGAGATTACGATCTAGCATTCAATAAGTTACGATCAATAGAGCGGAACTCTAAAGATTTTTTTAAACAAGCCAATTACCAAAACGCACTCAATTTCCTCAAGTTAATCAAAAGTTTTTTCGA
>JBMYQA010000323.1:0-6594 GCA_049600855.1 Flammeovirgaceae bacterium
TTAATGGGCACGTAGATTTCTCCCGCTGGTCGAAATGACAAAGTGAGAATTGCTGAGAAATAAGTTAGCGTTGAGCAAACGGATAATTAACCCCTTAAATCAAATCAGTAACAAAAGCTTTTAGAGTCAACTTTTATGATATGATTAAACAATTACGAGTCGGAACCTTCAATCTATTTAATTTGGTGTTGCCCAATACCAAGTATTACGATAAACGAGAGTATTCATTGGGAAAGTATAAAAAGAAGGCGAGGTGGATCAATGAGCAATTGAAAAAGATGCGGGCAGATATTGTCGGGTTTCAGGAAATATTTCATGAAGAGGCCATTAAAGGATTGCTTTCTCGAAATTCGGCTTACAAAGAGGCACATGTAATTACCACACCACCTTCGGGAAAAAAGCCTGTAGTCGGATTGCTCTCCAAGTTTCCCATTAAAAACTATGAAGTCATCACTGATTTTCCCGAAAAAATTGATTTATTAGATGATGAAGAAGAAAGTACAGATCACATCATTCCATTACAAAAGTTTTCCCGACCAGTTTTGAGAGCGGAAATCGCATTAGCCGATGATTTTATCATTTCTGTTTTTGTTATCCATTTAAAATCAAAACGTCCTGTTTATCCCAACGGGATTGACGAACACAATCCAATAGAAAAATCAAAAGGACAATTAAGGGCATTAATTAAACGGGCATCGGAGGCCAATGCGATTCGGCAAATCTTTATCAAGCATCGCCTAGAATACCCTGATTATCCCGTAGTTGTTTTAGGAGATTTGAATGATTCAGGAGGGGCGGTGACTACTAATTTGATTGCGGGCGAACGGCCTTGGGTGCATAAGCCAACAGGGGTGAAATTTAAAGATTGGATGGAATTGAAGAAAATGAGCTGGTCAGTGTTATTGCATAATTGCAAGAATATTCAGGCACGCCAAAGTTTTAAAGATTTGTATTATACCCACATCTACAATGGGCATCACGAGTGTTTGGATCATATTTTAGTGAGTAACGAGTTTGCCGACTCAAATAAAAACCGAATAGGCAGAGTCATGAACATCCAAGTGTTTAACGACCATCTGATTGATGAAACGCTGAGCGGTGATGCTGTGCCGATTTGGCAATCAGACCACGGTCAAGTGGTAGCGAGCATTGAGTTTGATCGGCTTGATGATGAATAACCTAACCCGCGAAATATAAAAAGGGCAGCTTCAGAGGAAACTGCCCCAAGGTTTGAACGATATCTTTTTATAAGAAACTAGCTACTTCTGAATCGCCAATTCCGGCATGTTTTACCGTTTCCATTAATTTGCTGATGATTCCTTTAGAATCCTCATCTTTAGCCATAGTTCCCATTTTGAGGAGCAGGGCAGAGAGACTCAGGTTTTTGATGTCTTCCGTTTTTAAGCCAAACTGCTTAATGAATGACTGAATGCGCTCGGTTACGGGTTGAGCACCATTCCCTAACAAGTTGGTCTTTAACTCGGTTAGTGTGTCACTTCCTTGTAAGTAACCATCAACGGTTTTACCCTTGGCAATGGCATTCATGATATTTTGGAAGAACATCGTCTCACCACCAATGATATCAATGTTTGCAGATTTTAATGCTTCAGCCAATACCGCAGCTTGTGCCTCCGCTAAGTCTTTTTGTACATTGATTTTCGCCAATTGAATTTCTTTCTGAGCAGCCAAGTTGAGTCTGAATTTCTCCATTTCAGTGGTTACTCCATCAGCGGCTTTCATGGCCTCAGCTTCGGCTTTAATACGTTGTGCTTCTACCAATGCCTTTTTCTCCATTACGGTAGCTTCAGCCAAACCATATTTCTCTTCGGCTTCTGCTTTCGCTGATAAGCCAGTAGCTTCGGCAAGCATGCGTTTTTCGGTGACCTCAGCCTCCGCAGAACCTTTCTTGATGGCTAAATCAGCATCTACTAAACCAATTTTTTCATTGGCTTTCGCTTGAGCCTCACCACGCATTTCGATTCCTTTAGCTTCCGCTTCTGCTTTTGCTTCAATCACCTGAGCTTCCGCTTCACCTTTCTTCGCTTCCGCTTCTGCTTTCGCTTCCATGACTTGCGCTTCTGCTAAACCATGTGCTGCAATTTCAGCGGCATTGGCATCTGCCATGGTTTTCTTCGCTACAGCTTTGTTTTCTGAAGCCTTCATTTCCGCCTCTGCTTCTAATACTTCCTGCTCTGTTTTGAACTTGGCTGCTTCTTTAGCGGCTTCCGCAGATTTCAGTTCTTTAACCAAAGACTCTTCTGCATTTTTCTCAGCAATTTTGATGGCTACGGCTTTTTCACGCTCAGCGGAAGCCATTGCCCGCGTATCCTTGATTTTCTCTTCTTCTTGAACTACGGCACGCTCCACTTCCACACGCTCACGAATGACATCTTGAATATTTTTACGCTCTTCCTCGATGGCTTTTTCTTTGGCAATTCGAGCCAGCTCCACCACGCGCTCACGTTCATTGATCTCCAAATCTTTAGCCTGAACTACCTTTTCAGTTTCTACGGCTTCCGTTTTCTCTTTACTCTTCTCTGCCACAATAATCTGACGCGATTTGTTGTGCTCCATCACGCCAATTTCCTCCTCTGCCTGAATACGAGCCTGCTCACTCTTCAAACGTTCTTCCTGACGCACTTTTTCTGCTTCGGCATCTTCGCGTGAAGTAATAATGGCAATCTCACGCTTTTGTTTGGCTTCCGCTTCGGCTTGTTGCTTTTCTAACTCTAATACAGCCTCTTGCGCACTAACATCCTGTTGCTTGATTTTTTTCCTCTCCTCATTTTGGATTTGGTTTGCCAAGATGTGTTGCGTAGCGGTTAAATCCGTGATCTTCTTAATACCCTCTGCATCTAAGATATTTTGCGCATCAAGGTGTTCAATATCAGTTTGCTCTAGGTAGTCAATGGCACAGTCATCTAAAATGTAGCCGTTAAGATCTTTTCCAATCACATGGATAACTTCTTTTTTGAACTCATCCCTTTGATTGTATAAGTCAACAAAATCAAAGCGCTTTCCTACCGTTTTTAATGCCTCTGAGAACTTAGATTCAAATAAGTTAAATAATAACTCTCGATCTGATGCTCTTGCACTTCCTATTGATTGAGCGACTTTCTCAACATCGGTAATACTTCGGTTAACTCTAACATAAAAAGCCACTCGGATATCTGCTCTTAAGTTGTCCTGACAGATCAATCCATTTCCCTGCTCTCTTGAAATTTCGATGGTTTTAATGGAAATATCCATCATCTCCATTCTATGGAAGATCGGGATCACGTATATTCCGTTAAAAGCAACCTTTAATCCTCCAATTCCAGTTCTTACAAGAGCTTGTCCTTGTGGAACCTTTTTGTAGGCCTTGGCAATTAAAATAAGTACACCTAGTATAACGATAATAATCACCGAGATAACTACCGAACCTAAGTTTTGAAGAATGTCTAACAACATGGTTGATGAATTTAATTGATTAATAAATTAATTTTTTTGATTACTGATTTGAGTGTTCAACAATATAGTAATTACCATCCTCAACATATTCTAAAATCAAAGCATGCTCACCTTTCTTTAATTCAACTCCTTCAACAGCTTTTATATTAATAAGTTGATGATATTTCTCTCCGTTTACTTCTGCTTGACCTAAATATTTATCAGAAGCACCTACTTTCACTTCACAGAGTTTACCGATTACATTAGTGTCCTCTTCTTTATTTAATGCTTTAAATACTTTGGCAAATGGCCACGAACTAAACTTCGTTAAAAATAAAGAGACAATAATTAATGGAATAGCAAATCCTGCGGCTAGTAAACCCGATGAATTCTGCATAAAGTGATTAAATAAAATAGAACCTACCCACATGTAGAGACTTAAAAAAGTCATAATGATCATGAATGGGGCTTCTCCAATATTGAAGAAGTGTAGTAGCTTTCCAAAGCTAAATCCACCATGATGTCCAGCATCTATATCCGCATCCATATCTACATCCACATCAGCATCTACATCCACATCAATGCTTAGGAAGTCTAAATCGAGCAGCCCTAAAAATACAGTTAACCAATAAAACAAAACTAAACCTAGTAATAAGGTGTAGGGAAAATTAACTGCCCTCAATGATTCTTCTAAAAGCTCCCACATAGTTCTTCAAATTAAAGATGTTGTTGGTTAAACAAGTATAAATAAAAGTTCCGAAATCAATGCACTTTCACGCGGTCAATTGCTAAGTCATCCAAAATAAATCCGTAGAGATCAGCGCCAATCCTGCTGACAATTTCCATTTTCAAGCGCTCTCGATTCGATTTCCAGTTTTCAGCATTTGTTTGATTAAAAATAGTAATTATTGCATGTTCAAATAGTTCTTTAAATCTAGGAAGAACTTTCGATTCAATGGTATCATCACCAATCCAAAATGCCGCTTTTAACACATCCTTTTCATTTCCATTAATTCTTACATAAAAAGTAAATCTACCTTCTAACTTACAATTGTCTTTTAGTTTCCAATGTTCTCTTCCAGATTTTTCAATTGTAATTACCTTTGTTTTGATATCTACCAACTTCGTTTGGTGTATAATCGGATATGCGATTATGCCGCTAAAAGCTGCTTTAGTCCTTCCAAATCCGGTCCTTAATAATGCTAAGCCTTGTGGAGCTTTTTTAAAAGATATTAAGTAGAGGACGGCTGGCGTAATTATGATGAAGCACATTAAAAGTGTAAACCAATATAATTGCATATTCATAACTTACTACTTATGAAGTTTAACCAATATATGATGAATTCCTAAGCCGTTTAAATCGTCACCAATAATATTCCATATCTTACTTTGGAATTGCTCAATATCAGACAAAATATCTTCTTGAGCATAGTGAGTCGAAACTACTTCAAGCGCTTCATTAAACTTTGGAAACATCAAGCTTTCTAAATATCCTTCTTTAAAGGTTTCTTCTCCTCCAATGGCTTGTGCCACTTTCCTAATATCATGTTCATTTGGTAATACACTAAAATAAAACGTAGCTTCTCCGTAGAGCTTTTCACCATCCTTTGTCATGAGCGGCCATTGTTTGTTTCTGGCAATCACCACTTTTTTCTCACTCAAATCAACCCGTTCCATTCGATGAAAGAAAGGAACGATGGCAATATTACCTTTTGTGATGGCTACAAACCTTCCAAAGCCGCTTCTTACGAGGCCTTGATTTGGTTTGGGGGATTTGAATGGAAATAGAGGCATTGTGTTTTGTTTTATTGCTTAATCATTTTCGATCTTCAGCTCATTAAAAATAAGACAACTTTAGTGTGCCCACCAAAAGACAATAGCATCTATTGCCCAAAAGTGGGGTGGTATAGCTACTTCCTGAAATTATTGGATTATTTTGGGATAGGATACGGGCACATGGTACATCCTATCCCGAATGTTAAAGGCACTTAGTTGCCTTCATTTGCTAATAGGTGTTGACTGTCGAAAAACAGCAACTCGTCAAATTGCTCGTCTGGCTTGGTGGCTCTTTTTTCTACGAAAGTGACGGATTTGAAACGATCAATGGACATAAATAATTTGCCCAAAGAAAGTATCAATAAAACGATTAAAAATCCAAGTAGTATCATTGTGTTTGTTGTTTAAGTGTTTGTGATCAATTAAAGTTACAATCTGTGATTTTTAGTTTTGTCCAGTATAATTCATAACGGTTTTTGTGTGAAAATCATTCGTCTGTTTTTGTGGTTATCGCCACAATTATCGCAGGTTTTTACACTGGAATAACTGTGGCAATAGTTGGTATTAATTTTCTGTGTGTTTTTGCAGATCTAAATCCAATTTTAAATCTTCAATTATGCTGTCGAGTTCTCCCGGTTTTTGTGTTCCTAATAGTAGTTTTTTGCCGTTTTTATAGGTTAATTGTAAACCCATATCTCCGCTCACATTATACGCCTTGCCATTAAATCCAAAACGTATTCCCCAACCTCCATATTCCTTAATTGGGTTGTATTTTCTGATGTAAAAGCTTTCTAAATCATCCCACGTTACTTTTTTGTATTTAAAGTGGATCGGATAGAATTGGTAATAAATACCATCTGTTTTGACCATCGTTCGAAGCTCCATCACGTAAAAGAGTAGGAGCATGCTGCTGGTTAAAATGAGTATCGGTAAAATGACAGGCCAAACCAAGTGCTCATTCGCAATGTACATTGGCCAAATGGCCAGTAAGGATGCAACTACTAAGATCGCCCATAACCACCATTGTCTGAATTTTTGCCGCTCTTTAAATAACACCTCCATCATAAATGCTTGTTTAGTGAGTACGAACTGATTGTGTGTTGTGGTTTATTTCGTGTCATTGTTTATACAAGTATACTTCAAAAAGTTAATGAAGTTGTAATAAATTCGTGAATTCTGATTGTAAGTGTCTGTTAATTAGTGTATTAACTACTTTGTGTTGTGTTTAATCCTATTTTTTTTAGGATAGATTTTGTCGTAAATTGAGGATTTGGAACAGTTTTCAAGATCAATGGATCGTCTTTGCAAGTATTGCATTAGGTAGAAGGGAAAAGAGAACTGTTCATATTCGGACATAAGTTTCCGTATTCGGACATCGCAAAACTTAGA
>JBMYQA010000324.1:0-6521 GCA_049600855.1 Flammeovirgaceae bacterium
CCGCGCACCATCCGGCGTACGAACAGCAGCAGCACCAGCAGCATCAGGATCAGCAGCGTCATGAAAGCGGGGCGCGAGGCGAAAAACGCGACCGGGTCGGGCACCGACCCCGCGATCAGCATGGTGGTCCGCAGATTGGTCTCCAGAATCGGCATCAGGATGAAGCCGACACCGATCTGGATGAAGCCAATAAAATGGATGACAAGCCTTTTCTCGAATTCTCTTTCGAGAATTTCACCGAAAGCACGGCACATGAACTGAAAAAGTTCCAAAAGGGCTTGTTTGATGTCGAAAGCATTGTGAATACGGCAAGCGACCTGAAATATTCCAAGCAAATTCGCGAAATTTTATCTCATGAGCTAAAGGAACCGAGTGAAGAGTTTGTCAAATACTTTGCCTCCAAAGTGTATACGGGTCGGGTGACGCAACGGGTGTTGGAGCAGTTTACCACTTTGGTGCAGAAATCTGGCAAAAACCTCATCAACGAAATGATCAACGATCGGCTTCGGACGGCTTTAGACAATGAAGAACCGTCCGAAGCAGCAGCAGCAGAAACGCTGGAAGCTGCAAGTGATCCAAATGGCATTGTGACGACGGAAGAAGAGTTGGAAGCATTTAACATCATCAAAGCCATTTTGCGTAAAGAAGTGGCGCTGGATCGGATATTTTCCCGCGATACCAAAAGTTATTTTGGGGTATTGCTGGACGATAATAACCGCAAGCCCATTTGCCGACTGCATTTTAATTCATCAAATAAAAAGTATTTAGGGCTGTTTACCGAGGCGAAAAAAGAAGAAAAGGTGCTGATTGAAAAACTAGAAGACATTTATGAACACGCCGATCGCTTGAGGGCAACCCTTACTTATTATCAGGAAGTTTAAATTTTCTATGTATCACTTAATATCATATCATTATGTCAAAAAAACATAATCACGACGCGGATATTAAAAACCCGAACAAAGGGACTTCTGGAACCAATGAAACCTACGATAAGAATCAAGGGAATAAGGGAAAACAGTTGAATCCGAATCAGAAGAAGTCTTAGTAAAGGCAGGGAGGTAATTCCTATTTTAGTAGGACTTGCCTCTTTTTTTCAGGAATAACGCTTATCTTTGGGCAACGGGAAAATGGTCGGTTTTCCATATGGTTTTTCGGGGAATAAATTGCATTACCCCGATGAGGGTGTGTTAATGTATTGATTATCAGGTTTTCCAAAAGTTACTCTTCGAGAGGGCAGCAATTCTTATTTTGTCATTTCGAACGTATGTGAGAAATCTACGTGCCCATTAAAATACGAAATCATGTGCCCAAATAAGCCAGATGAGTTCGTTTAGCTACGTGACACTTAGATGTCTCCTTACGTCGACATGACAAAAAAGTCCTTTTTTTTGCAGAATAGCAAGCATTTTTTACAAAGTGAGAATTGCTGCCGAGAGCGTCTTCCACTGTAAAAGGGATTAAGACTGATCTAGTATAAAGTCTATCATAGGTTCCATCTTTAACTCCAAGAGGGTCTTCCAGTATAACAAGGATTAAGACTTGGTTTTCCAATTCAGGTAAGTCTGCAAAAATTTCTCCGAGAGTGTCTTCAGCTCCACTGCGGCCACTATAAAAGGGATTAAAACTCAAAACCATTTGGATCGAGCTATTCTCCATCAATAACTCCGAGCGGAGCTTTCATCACTTCCAGTATAAAAGGATGTGATCATAGGCAGACCACAAGGACTCTTGTGGCTGCACCCATTTCCCCACTTTACTCCCCACCACCTAAACTTTTCCACTACATCACCTTTATACCTACATTTTTACACCTCAAACAGATGTTCAATACTCCTTTCAGTATGAAAAATAATGTTAAAATGATACCTAATTCTTTTATACATAAGAATCTTAGGTATATTTGTGTATGTATTCAAAAGAACTAATGAAAGGAACCTTAAAAACGATTGTGCTAAAGCTACTCGCCGAAAACAATCGTTTATATGGATATGAGATCACGCAGCACGTGAAGGAATTATCTGAAGGAAAAATCGTCATCACTGAGGGAGCGCTTTATCCTTTGCTCCATAAACTGGAAGCAGAAGGCTTACTCAGCACCGAAACGGTGAAAATTGGCAAGCGCATCCGAAAGTATTATTCATTAACGCAACAGGGCAATGCAACCGCCACTGAAAAAATAGATGAGTTTGCCGCTTTCGTCCAGACGATGCAACTGGTATTGGGCTTGCCCAAATTAGCTGTAGAACCAAAATAAGTTGGTCTCTAATTATTTAACAAAACACATTTTAATTAATAAAGACGATCATGGAGTTATCCATCCAGCAAATCGATTTTATTGAAGCAGACATCAAAAAACGAGGACTTACTCAAAAAAAATTGAGGGGTGAGATTTTAGATCACATTTGTTGTGCTGTAGAAGAGGAAATGCGCAAAGGACAGCTTTTTCACAAAGCTTATTTGCAGGTATTGAGTCAGTTTGGAGATGGTGGGCTTAGTCAACTTCAAGCCGAAGATAAAAAAGCCTTAAACGGGAAACGCATCATCAAAAAGGCGGGCATGGTGAGCACGAGCATTGCCGCTTGTTTAATGATTTTTGTGACTTCCATTGGTAATGCGCAAGAGGTGCCAAGCATTAGTCCATTAAAGGGAAATGTGGTCATCCATTCTGGATTTGGCATGCGCATTCATCCGATCCATCGAAATAAAACCTTGCACAGAGGGGTTGACTTTAAAGCACCTATGGGCACGCCCATTTATGCTACAGCCGATGCGGTGGTGAAAAAGCTTGGAAATATGCCCAAAGGGTATGGGAAATACATTATGCTCGCCCATGGCGAAACCTATGAAACCTTGTATGCGCACTTATCTGAGTTTTCCGTTGAAGAAGGCGATAAGGTAAAGAAAGGGGAAGTTATTGGTTTATCGGGTAACTCAGGAATGAGCACGAAGCCGCATTTGCATTACGAAGTGCGTCAGGCGGGAAAATCGGTTGACCCGGTGATCTACATGAGCAGAATGGCCCGTTAATTTAGAGAAGAAAGTAAGTAGTCCATTGCATGCATTGATTGATTCGTAATAATGTCGAATAAATAGTTGAATTTTTGTTCAAAGAAGCGCTACTTTGCGCTCCGTTTGAGAACAATCCAAGATCAACTAGTTACCATTCATGTCACGACTATTCGGCTTTTTAGGAGTTAACTTCATTTTCTTTTTTTTAACAAGCAGCGTAGTAAAGGCGCAACATGTTCCAGGTACCAATCCCATTGGGGGAGGTTATGTAGTAAGTTCTGGCTTCGGCATGCGGATGCATCCCATTTCTAAAAAGGAACAAATGCATCGCGGAATTGACTTTAAGGTGCCCGTGGGCACCCCTGTATTTGCTACGGCTAATGGCATCGTAAAGCGTGTTAAGTACAGCAAAACGGGTTATGGAAAGAGCATTATCATTTCCCATGGCTCATCGTATGAAACTTTGTATGCACATTTGTCAAAAATTAATGTAAAAGAGCATGAGGAAGTGAAGAAAGGGCAAGTGATTGGTTTTTCGGGAAATACAGGACATAGCAGCAATCCTCATTTACACTATGAAATCCGTAAATATGGCAGTCCGATAAATCCAGCAAGGTACTTAATATTTGCCGAGTGATAACCGTTGGAGTCGGAGGGAGGTTAATAAAACAAAAAACTTTGTGGAGTTAGTGCCTAATGCGAAAAAAAATTCGCTATTTCGCACTTCCGAGATCAAATTCGAGAAAACTATGAGTACAGAACCAGCAAACAAAAATAAAGGCAAGAAGAAAAAGAAGAAAAAGAGTGTCTTGCGCGAATGGGTAGACTCCATTGTATTTGCCGTAGTAGCCGCCACCATCATTCGTTGGTTGTTCATTGAGGCGTATATGATTCCTACACCTTCTATGGAAAACTCATTATTGGTAGGGGATTACCTGTTTGTGAGTAAAATGCACTATGGTGCAAGAACTCCGCAAACGCCACTTCAAATTCCATTGACTTTCCAGAAAATTTGGGGAACCAATATCCCATCTTACCTCGATTGGATTGAGTTACCCATGTTCCGATTACCCGGTTTCTCAGAAGTGAAACGATACGACCCTGTGGTATTTAATTATCCACACGAAGGGCTAGATCTCCGACAAGATATTCCCGCCGATGTGCGCACCTACTACATTAAGCGTTGCTTAGGTTTACCTGGCGATAAGTTGGCAGTGAAAAATAAGCAAGTACATATTAATGGAGAAGCCATCGAAAATCCAGCAGGCATGCAAACGAGCTATCGCGTTTATGCCAATCAGATGTTGCGCCAAGATCGGATGTTCCTGAACAATGGCATTAACTTTTACAATCTAGATCGCGGGCAATATTCGGCCTTTGTGGGGCAACGTGCAGATTCTACGGGAAAAGCCGTTTTTGAATACCACATCAATACGAATCAGGAAAAGGTCGATAAAATTAAAGATAATGAGGCCATTATTGATATTGTAGAATTGCGTGATCCTGCCTTGGGTGGTGAATTTAAGCAATTCCATACCGATTGGACTTACGATAATTTTGGTGAGCTCACGATTCCAAAAGAAGGCATGACCATCGAATTGACTCCTGTGAATGTGTCAGATTATCAGCATGTGATTTTAAATTACGAGTACAATGACAATGCAGAATTGAAAGATGGTAAAATCTTTATTGATGGTCAGGAAATCTCCGAATATACTTTTAAGCAAGATTATTACTTCATGATGGGCGATAACCGTCATAATTCAGCAGACTCCCGTTTTTGGGGATTTGTGCCTGCCGATCACATTGTGGGGAAAGCTTTATTTACGTGGTGGTCAGTAAATCCGTTTGATGGTTGGGGGCAAGTTTCCTCAAAAGTCCGCTGGGACCGCGTTTTCCGATTGATTGATTAAACGATTACCTACTTCATATTTCCGAATAGCCTTGCATGAATGTGTGAGGCTATTTTTTTAAACAAACATTTCAACAATTTAGGTGGGCTTCTGCTTTATCTTAAAACAAGGTCTAATTGTACATTGAATTTAATTAGATTTCAATAAATTAGACAAACCAAAATGAGACGATGGATAAACAGGAAGTTTTAGAGCTAGTCAAACAAATTGATACCTTTTCAGAAGTGCCTGAAGATCAGTTGCGTTGGATGGTAGATCAAAGTGAGTGTCGTACATTCCCGCAAGGGGAGCGCTTATTTAAGCCTGGCGATGAGATCAATCACATGGATTTGGTAGTGTCTGGAAAAATCCGTTTGTATTTTGTTCAGCAGAATAGCCAGCGCGAGATGGGACGACTGGGTCGCGGAGCAATTTCGGGGTTGTTGCCTTTTTCACGACTGAAAACGGCCAATGCCTACGGCGAGGTGATTGAAGAGGCTCATCTCGTAAGCTTACCAAGGGCGCGCATGAAGGAGATGGTGTGCGATTATTATGAATTGACCGAAGCACTCGTACATTTCATGACTTCAAGGGTGCGTAATTTTACCAAACGACAGCAACAAAACGAAAAATTGGTTTCTTTGGGGAAGTTATCAGCTGGCCTAACCCATGAATTAAATAATCCTGCATCAGCCATTGTGCGCAGTGCTACCGCCTTAAAGTCGCACCTTCAGGTTTTGCCCGATAATTTTAAAAAGGTCATTAAGATCAGAGCTTCAGATGAAGAGATTGACCGAGCCAATGCCTTGATATTTTCAAAAATTCAAAACTTTACGGGCAATCCATTGAGCTTATCCGAAAAAACGGAGTTAGAAGATGACATCGCAGAATGGCTGGAAGATAAAGGCATGGAAGATGGCTATGAAATTGCCGAAAACTTAGTAGAGTTTGGTTTTACGATCGCAGACTTAGACGTATTTGATGAGATTTTTTCAGAAGAAGATTTGTTGCCCATACTCAAATGGGTGGAGGATAACCTGACTACCGAAAAGATGGTTTCTGAAATTGAAGAAGCCTCTAATCGGATTGCCGGAATTATCAAATCCGTGAAATCGTACACGCACATGGATAAGGCAGATGATATCCAGCGGGTCAATATTCACGAAGGCATTCGGAGTACCATTACAATGCTGCAACATAAGTTTAAGAAAAAACAAATTGAATTGGTGGAGGAATTTGCAGCGACCGAGCTAACATTCAAAGGCTTACCAGGCCGAATAAATCAGATTTGGACAAATATTATTGATAATGCCTTGGACGCGATGTCAGCAGTGCCATCGCCCAAACTCACCGTTCAAACCTTTGATGATGAGAATTTTGTGCGCGTGAATATCATGGACAATGGTACAGGTATTCCACAAGATATTATTGATAACATTTTTGATCCATTTTTTACCACAAAAACCATCGGAGAGGGGACAGGCATTGGGCTAGACGTGGTCAATCAAATTGTGAATGATCATCGCGGTGCCATTCAGGTAGAATCTGAACCTGGTCGTACTGTATTTAAACTTTGTTTTCCTAAAGAAATGAAGCAGTAAGCTTACTGTATCTAATCAT
>JBMYQA010000325.1:0-6514 GCA_049600855.1 Flammeovirgaceae bacterium
ACACCTGGAGGAGCAATTAGCGTGATTCCTGCTCGAACAGGTACTGATCCCGAATTCGTATACTTTCAAGTACGGTCTTTTCAGGAGTTTGAGGTGAAAGTACGCACCGAAAAATGTGAGATTTTACCAAGTTTATACATCAATGAGCCGGTAGTGGAGGTTGAACTGAACTTAGGAATGAAAGTTGGCGATACAGGATTAGGATCAAAAACCACCATTACTAAGCAGTTAGGCGATGGCATTGATGGCACTCATGATGGACTCACCGTACTAGCTTCTGGGGATATTCTCACAAATAAATCTGCTCAATTTTCAGCAAATCGCAAAATTGTGCTGAAAAAGTTCCATGCGAAGCCAGGTAGCTCATTTAAAGCAACAATTAATGACTGTCATCCTACAGGTTGGATAGACGATATTCCTGTACATGCTTCCGCAGAAGGACAAGCTATCTTTGATTTTCACATTCCCGTGAATAATACAGCTTATACGTTAGCAGCTGTGGGATTTACGAATGCAGGAATTCCAATTAAAATCATTCGACTCGATTCTGATTTGGCAGAAGAGGTGGTCTATGAAGGCTTACATAACGGAGTGGGCTTACCTACCAGCTTAAATAAAGGTTTTTACCGCATTTTGGCAGGTTTATCAACTTCTTCAAACTTACCCTACTTAACCGACTACTCTACCACAGGCTTACAGTTGAGCTACCAATATCCGATGGGGCAACTGAGCTACAGTTTTTATAACGATGTAGAAGATATGGTTTGTACCATCTCACCCAATGGAGTACAACAACTCAAAGAAGGCGTAGATTATCAGGATATTGATAAGAGTACTTGGGTGTTTAATGTGGAAAGTCAAGTAATTAATCGGGCAGATAAGGATGATGGCGAATTACAATATGTTTATTCAAAGAATGCGACGGAACGATTTAAGCAAAATGCCCAGCAAAAGTTAGATAATCGGTATGCTTATGTTGCGTATGATAAAAGCGGTCGATTAATAGAGACAGGAGAATATCGTGGTACCGATTATGTCTTTAGCCTTCAACCAACGGTAGGAAATGATGTGTATGATATTCTGGAAAGTAAATCCAACACTTCTACCGAAATTAATGGATTGAGTCGCCAGTTTTGCTTTGATGCCACCCGATCATTTTACGATCGTCCAGCTAATCTTCCCGCAAGTGTAAACAGGACACAAGATTACTTAATGGGACAAGTTTCCTATACAGAGTATCAGCCTGATCCAAATGAGTCTGTAACCAGTCGAAACTACTTTAGTTATGATGAGTTTGGGCGCATGGTTTGGTTAGCGCAAGAATTAGAGGGGTTAGGAGTTAAAGTGATTGATTATGAGTATGATTATTTTGGGAATGTGACGAAGGTAATTTATCAAAAAGATGTACCAGAAGAAGCCTTCTATCATCAATATACCTATAACATCGATCAACGTCTTGTAAAAGTAGAAACTAGCCGTGATGGTGTTGCTTGGGTAACTCAAGCCAAATATGAATATTACTTGCACGGTCCATTAAAGCGAGTAGAGTTGGGTGATGATGGTGATGAACTACAAGGAATTGATTATGCATATACCATTAATGGTTGGCTAAAAAGTATCAATAATGTTGATGTATCTAACGATATTGGAGGAGACGGAAAACCTGGAGCCTTACCACAAGATGTATTCAACCTGCAGTTAGAGTATTTTATGGGGGATTATCGTAGCGCAAAGCAACATAATCCGATTATGGCAGTGGATATCGCCGCAGGACAAGTACCCGAACAGTTTGGAGGAAATATTGCGGTTGCTTCATGGCGTACACAAAAACCATTGGGGGTAAATGAGCCTACTTACGGTGCAGATAGCTATGCTTATTGGTATGATGATAACGACCAACTGACCCAAGCGCGCTTTGGTTTCTTAGATGGATTAGATACCTATGAAAGTTACCAAGATGAACGCTATTCGTTACGTGATGTCACTTATGACTTAAACGGAAATATTAAAACACTTGAGCGATTGGGCAGGTTTGGCGAAAATGCTGCTCCAGTACATAGTTTTAATTATACCTATGCTACAAATACGAATCAGTTAGAAGAAATCATAGGCTATGGCGAGTATGAGTATAATGCCATTGGACAATTAGTGACGCAGGTTGATTGGGAAAATCAGAATGATAACTTGTACCTTAATTATAATGCACATGGCAAAGTAACGGAGGTAACAAGTACTAATTTATCGGCAAAATACGCATATGATGTTGGAGGATTCCGATACAAAAAAGAGGTTAATGGAAAAGAAACCTATTATGTAAGAAGTGGAGGGAGCATTGTTGCAGTGTATCAAAAAGACGATAATGATGAACTGAAGCTGATAGAATTACCAATTTATGGTCTGAATCGAATCGGTGTAAAAACCTTAAACGCCTACAAAGAATGGGAAGATCGCTATGAACTCAAAGACCATTTAGGAAATGTGCGAGTAGTATTTAGAGAAGGGAAAGCGCGCAACAAAAACTTCTTTACCAGCATCGAAGATGGTACGCTAGTAAATGGACAAGCTGCTACAGAAAATGAGCCTTTATTTGAGTATGAGGGCAATGAAGGAGTGATTAAGTCTTTGGCAAAGGCACATACTGGAAACATGTCTGTAGTATTAGACGGGGATGATCCACTCACTCAGCGTGGCCCTCATATCTGGTTGCCCGTGGAGCGGGGCGATGATTTGTTTGCCGAGGTTTACTTTCAAGCAGATGAACTCCCTGAAAATGGTGGGGTAAGTCAGCCTAATGGACGAGTAGCAGGAAGTAGTTTTGTGAAAAATACTTCTTTGTTAGCGGTTCAATCTCCGCAAAAAGGCATTGTAGGAGAAAGTGGGCAGACATTGCCAAGCATTAACTTGAATCTACTAGCCATCCCTCATGTGTTGAATATCACTAGTCAGCGCCCTGTAACGACTTCAACAAATACGCCAACGCTAAATTATTATACCGCATGGGTGCGTATGGAGCTTTATGAAAATAAAGACGATACCGAAGCTACAGATAGCAAGGCTGCGCAAATTACGCTCATGAGTGATCAAACGGGACAATGGAAAGTAGCATCTTTATTTTGGGAAGGAATTGAAATGCCAGATACGTGGTGCAGTGGCTATGTGAAAGTATATTTTGAAAATAAAGGAAGCATTCCAATTTGGTTTGATGATGTTTCAGTAGAACATATCCATAATCCGCCCAAAGTAGAAGTTATAGCTTATACGGATTACTATCCTTTTGGTGCCAAAATGCGGGAAAGTTGCTTAAAAGGAGTTCGATTTGGATATCAAGGGGAGTATGCTGAACACGACACAGAAACAGGATGGAGTAACTTTGAGCTTCGACTGTACGACCCAATTATTGGACGTTGGTTATCTCCTGACCCGTATGCACAATATTGGTCACCTTATTTGGCAATGGGAAATAACCCCGTGAATCAAATTGACCCTAATGGAGGCTTCTCTGATCCGATTAAAAAAGGCGATCCTACACTCAATGCAGCTGGTACACAGCGATTTGGATTAAATGCCTTTACCGATCAGATGGAGTGGAGCGATATTTTTATGGGCATGGATATTATTGGCGAACGCTCGTTTTGGGATAAAGTAGGAGGGTTTTTCAATAAGCATGCAGAAGCTATTCAAAATACATTAGATGTTATTGGGATGTTAGAAATTCCTATTGTTTCGCAGGTTGCTGACATTGCAAGTGCAGGTGTAAGTTTAGCACAAGGGCATTATGGAGAGGCAGCCATGGGAGTACTTGCTGCTTTACCAATCGTTGGAGGAGCTGCGGCAGCAGGAAAGCGACTGCTAAAGTTAAAACGCCTCAAAAAAGCAGCTGATGGAGCGACAGATGCTGGCAAAGTAACGGCTAAAAATAAGGAAAAGTTGAAATTTGGAGGTTGCTTTGTTCAAGGAACTCAAGTGTTAACGGAAAGAGGATTGGTAGATATCAAGAAGATTGTATCAAATCTAGGCCAACGAACAACCCAATCAATTAACCATAGTTTTAAAGCGATTAACCTGTTCTACTATTCGCTAATCAGCGTTTTAGCATTGGTCATTTTTGGAAGATATTATATAAATATTAAAAAATAAGCGAATGTTTTTTAGCAAAAATAAATTTCGAAGTAAGGTACTAGCCATAATCATTGTGGCTAGTACATTCACGCTAATTGCTGGTTTTAGTTCTTGGCAAAGCAAAAATAACAGTACTTGGACTCCACACGATATGTTGATGGATTCAAACAAGTTACTACAGGCTACTACCGACGAGGCCATTCCAATTCAGGAATATACTCCAGCAGAAATTCAACTTCAAAAAGAGTTAAATGGCAGGGAAGAGGCGATTATTACCTATAGTCCCATGAATGAGAGTATCGACTATGAAGGAATTGACTTGGAAGAAATTACACCATATACTTGGAAATGGGTTAAGTTTCAATATATCAAAGCGGATGGAACAGAATGCAAGATTGCACTACGTAGACCTAATTGGTGGATACAAGAGCACCATGCAAATCGTATTGGACAAGAAGTAGTACTTAGACTTCCTGAGTTAGCTATTGATGGCCCTGCTCTAGTAACTGAAATACTTCCGAATTATTTAGATACTCGGCTTTGGGAAGAAAACCGCAAGGGTGATTATGTCAGTAGACCCATTACAGGAGCATTTGAGCACATTGCTGTTACCAACAATTACTTCTTCGAAGGATTAAGTACGCCTGTTGTTGCTACCCCTGCACATCCTTTTTGGTCAGCAGACCGCCAAGCATGGATAGCTGTAGGAAAACTAAAAATTAATGAAGCAGTTAAAGCTAAAAATCAGACAAGAAAATTACTTCAAGTAGAAGAAAATGTTATACAAAAAGTATTTAACTTCGAGGTTTTTAGGGAACACAACTATTTAGTTACTGACCAGCAATTATTAGCACATAATGAATGTGGTGAAAAGAAAAAGAGCAGAAGAAAACAAAAAGACAAAGATCAAACGCCTACGCCTTTACCTGATAAACAGGTGATTCCTGTTCAAGATGGAGTTGATGTAAAACATCATTATGGCAACATTGGGCCTAATGGACGTAAAGAACATGGACCTGTACACTTTACCGTAACCTATAAAGGGGTGACCTATCAATTGTTTGCAAGTGGAAAACCGCTAAAACACTCAAAAAAGCCTCCACAGCAGGTCATTGATGTGATGCGACGGAATAAATCCAGACTAGATCGAGTGGCGAAAAGTATTGGAGATTGGTTTTACCATCTTCCAGATGAATTGAAGAGAAGAGGAAGTGGGTGATTATAACGAGGTTGCCTAAACTAAACTTTAGGCAACCTCTATATTTTCAATATCAAAATAACAAATGAATGTACGAAATTGAAGATCATCAATTTTATAAAGTTGAGTTAGATGCGATTATAAGCCAACTTGAGGCAATAAAACTGTATTCGAAATATGTGTCCGAAATAAATCAAGTGCGTAATGAAATTGTTGAACGCAGTAGATTTGATGATCAAGCTTATCATGCATTGGTCAGGAGTATTATGGACGACTTGAAGGCTAGTGCATACGATGAAAGCAAGCTGAAGTTAGTGCTTGATTTGAGTAGGATTGATGCATCTGTTTTTGAAATATATGAAGAATATGAACTGGTAGATCAGCTTATAAGTTTCTTAGGAAAACACGATTACAGTCCTTCTGATCGACATGATACTGTGGTAATCAACTACATATATTCGTTCTATGTGAATAACTCGATTCGGATGTTACAAGAGCATGACTTTTCTGCTTTTATAGACTTTTTAAAGCATGATACACGTTTACAAAACTCGCCTCATAAAACATGGATGTTGCAATCTATTTTTTCCTCATTACTGCATCAGAAATACTTCAATGAAGCGCAATTGAAAGTTATTGTAAGTGAATTTGAGGGTGAGGAATCAGCTAAAATCAAATGGTATTTACAAAAACTTTAACTAGAGTGTACCTTCTAAATAGCTCATTAGAGAGGATGCACTTGTTAGGAGGAACTTAAAATGAGGTAATTCAAAACACTTATTTGATTAAATCCTCCAATTCAGTTTTTTTTGTAAAATAAATAAAGCTGAATATCATGTCAACCTATACGAAAACCATTTTTCTAAGTTTACTAGTTACTTGTTGCCTCATTTTCTCCACGAAAGCAACCCATATTGTTGGTGGAGAATTAGAAGTAGAGCACGTTCAAGATAGCACCTATAATTTACGAGCTATTTTGTATTTTGATGTGTTTTGGGGGAACCCTAATGCGCGGGATAATGAAATTACCGTGCATATCTTCAATAAAGCCACAGATGGGTACATGGAAAGCCACACCTTGCCACTCATTACCATAGAAACGGTAAATTATACCGACCCTGACTGTGCCGTAGCCTCATTATCTACCGAACGGATGTTGTATGAGCTAGCAGTGATTTTAGATCCTGCCATCTACAC
>JBMYQA010000326.1:0-6489 GCA_049600855.1 Flammeovirgaceae bacterium
TCGACTGTAGTCGGTTATACTCAACAAGAGCTACTTACCTATTTTGATGAATACATTACAGTTATCCAAAATCAGTTCGGCGGTAAGGAAGAGCTATTAGACCGAATTAAACATTGGTATAATGGGTATACTTGGGATTTGAAGCATTATGTTTATAACCCGTTCTCAATACTCAATTTCTTTGATGCTGAAAAGTTTCGTAATTATTGGTTTGAAACAGGAACGCCTACCTTTTTAATTAAATTGATGAGAAAGAATGAGTTATATGAAGTGGAAAGCCTTGAGGTAAATGAAGCTTCGTTGAGTAATTATCAATTAGATAAAATTTCCCCTCCCACATTACTATTCCAGACAGGATATCTTACCCTAAAAGAAGATATGGGTTTTGGTCTTTATACCTTGAAGTACCCAAATCAGGAGGTAAAGGATTCCATGCTTCAATATTTGATTGCTGATTATACAGGTGGCGACAATGCCCTCGCTTCTACTCCTGCGCAACGGATGGCTCAAGCACTCACGCATGGAACAATAGACAAGTTGCCAACCCATATCAATGCCTTATTGAGTTCCATCCCGTATGACTTACATCAAGGTAATGAGGCGTATTACCACACCATCATGCACCTCGCTTTTAGCTTAATTGGCGTATACGTACAATCGGAAATCCATGTCGCGAAAGGAAGGCTAGACAGTATTGTGATTACAGATCATACCATTTATTTATTTGAATTTAAAGTAAATAGCTCCGCGGAAATTGCCATTGAGCAGATTAAATCTACAGGTTATGCCGATCCTTATTTGAATCAAGATAAAGCAGTAGTAGCCATTGGAGTGAGTTTCAACACCGAATTGAAAGCGGTGGACAGTTGGCTGGTGGAAAAGGTAGCCTAAAATTCAATAAAAAATCCCCATCAACTGATTAGAAGATGGGGAAACTGTCTTGTAAGTGAACTTTCGCTTAAGCCAAAGTACCAATATTATTCAAGTCTTCGAAAGCTTGCTTTAAACGAGCCCTGAACGAATCTTCTGCTTTACGCAACCACTTACGAGGATCGTAATATTTCTTGTTAGGCTTATCATCACCTTCAGGGTTACCGATTTGTCCTTGTAAATATCCCTCATGAGCGATGTAGTTCTCACGAACACCATTCCAGAACGCCCACTGTAAATCGGTATCAATGTTCATTTTGATGACACCGTAAGAAATTGCTTCACGAATTTCTTCTACCGTAGAACCAGAACCACCGTGGAAAACAAATTTTACAGGTTCATTAGAAACGGTTCCAAACTTCTCTTGTACGTAAACTTGGGAGTTTTTCAAGATTTTAGGGGTAAGCTTTACATTACCAGGCTTATATACACCATGTACGTTACCAAAGGCAGCAGCAATCCAGAAATTGTCACTTGCCTTTTTCAACTCTTCATAAGCATAAGCTACCTCTTCAGGTTGTGTATACAATTTTGAAGAATCCACATCAGTATTATCTACCCCATCTTCTTCACCACCAGTTACACCAAGCTCAATTTCTAAAGTCATATCGATTTTAGCCATACGCTCTGCATATCGCTTACAGATTTCGATATTTTCTTCTAAAGGCTCTTCCGAAAGGTCAATCATGTGAGAGCTGAAAAGCGGCTTGCCGTGTACCTTGTAGAATTCTTCACCCGCTGTCAACATTCCGTCAATCCAAGGCAATAATTTTTTAGCAGCATGGTCGGTGTGCAATACTACAGTAGCGCCATATAGTTCGGCCATGCGGTGAACGTGGTATGCGCCAGATACTGCTCCAGCAACTGAAGCTTGCTGATTTGCATTGTCTAATCCCTTACCTGCATTGAAGTGCGCTCCACCGTTTGAAAATTGGATCATCACAGGAGACTTCAAATCTCGAGCAGTTTCCATTACGGCATTCATGCTGTTGCTTCCTACTACGTTTACAGCAGGCATTGCAAATTCATTTTGCTGAGCAAAGTCAGTTAATTCAGCTAACTTACTTCCTGTTACTACTCCAGCGGCAAACTTTGTTGCTAATGTGTCCATAAGCTTGTTTGAGAAAAATAAAATTGAATTTCAAAAAGTAGCCAACGATTTCGACTACTTGTGTTTGTTGAATGGGTTAAGGTGACAAAACCGAGGCATATTTGCAAATAAATTACCGCACTCGGTTTCATTGCCGCAAAAATAGAGATTTATTCTAAGTTTTCATTCTTTTGAGTAAGGAAAACTGTAGACACCTGCTTCACATTTATTGTAATGTAGATGAGGTGGAAACCATATCTATTCCTTGTATTCATCCCAATAAGCCCGTAAATTCGCAGCCTATTTTTAATGAATTTCTCATTTTAAGCAGGTAAGCAAAATCAATACGGCATGTTTACTGGGGCAATTCCACTCTTTCTTTTGATACTAAAATTCGTTGATAAACCCGCAGCGTAGAACCTCTTATTTAACGCTGGTAAACTACGATTTTATCGCCTTTTTAGTCTTAAAATAATCTACGGAGTGTCGGTCCAGCAAAAATACTACATTCATTTTACTCACCTGCTTAATATCAAAACTAGCCTTCAATTATGTTTATTGAGCCTCAACTAAATAGCTTTAGCAAACACCAAAGTGGAGCAGGGTGGATAGAGGTCGTTTGCGGTTCCATGTTTTCGGGTAAAACAGAAGAACTGATTCGGAGAGTAAATCGGGCAATTATTGCTCAGCAAGAGGTTAAAATATTCAAGCCTTCTATTGATATCCGTTATCATGAAGTGAAGGTGGTTTCTCACAACTCGAATGAGGCACTTTCTTCTCCTGTTGAGTATTCGGAGCAAATTCTTAGCCTCGCAGGTGATGCCGATGTAGTGGCAATTGATGAAGCGCAATTTATGGATGAAGGCTTAATCGATGTGTGTGTGAAGTTGGCAAATGAAGGCAAAAGAGTGATTGTTTGTGGCCTTGATATGGATTTTGAAGGAAAGCCATTTGGCATTATGCCACAATTGATGAGCATTGCCGAATTTATTACTAAACTACATGCAATTTGTATGCAATGTGGCGATGTTGCTTCGTTCTCCTACCGCCTGACAGCATCTAAACAAAAAGTAGTACTTGGTGAAAAAGATGCTTATGAAGCACGTTGCCGAAAATGTTTTACAGAAGGAATGGAATCAAAAGAAGAGGAAATGGAGTCAGTGAACGAGAATGGATAAAAATACAATTCCGCACAGCAGGTTCTCCTGTAAATGTGCGGAATACATGTAGTTATATGGCAGTAGATTCCTAAATGCCCTCAATATCTACATGAGCCTTTTTCCACCTCTGGTAAAGCGCGTGTTTATTATCCCCCAATACACCTGCAAAATCTTTAAAACAAGCTTTTAAGTCTGTATTTAATTGATTCTTCATTGGATCCATTTCCTGCTTAATACCTTCCAGTTTTGCACTTCTTCCTCTTCTCAATTGCTGTTGTAATTTGCTGTAGAGATTTTTCCAGTTTTTAGCTAAACTCAACTGGGAAATCAATAAATAACTTTGAACAGGATGATCTGCTGCTAAATCTGCCCGCTGCTCTTTCAGAATATTGAAACCTTTCATCAAATTTTCTAATGAACTTTTGTCCATAGCAGATAGCTCAGTTTTACCCTGTTTTACATCCAATTTGCTAATGTATCCTTCAATAGAATCATTGTAAATTAAAGATTCTAAGGCCATGATAATGATGTAATCTCGCTGATTTTGTACCGACTGATCATTGCCAAAAGTCAATTTACATGCCCTAGAAGTGCGAATGGCTTCTTGGTACATACCTAATTTCCATTCACTCAGTGCTTTAATGGCATAAGCATTGAGCAGCAGGCCATCTCTAGCTAAATCGGTTTTATCGTGTTTTTCCTTTTCATCTTTTTCATCGCCCATGGCCTTCATAATGAAGGTGCGAGCCATTCGGTAATTGCTCTCAGGAAGCACCGTAGCACTCGCATTCGGATTGGTTTTTAGGAGGTTTTCTGCCTCAGCAGCTTTATTAAAAGAACTTTGAGCCGTTTGGAAATAGTTTAAGTAGGGCGAACAACTACTTAATAAAATGCTGAGCATGCCAATAATTAGGTAAGTTCGCTTGTTTAGCTGTTTCATATCGTGATCAATTTAGGTTCGATTGATAGGGGATAAATATAGCTCATGGAATGGAAATCAGGGATAAGTTTTTAGGGAATTGTCTAATTTAAAGGGAAGTAGTATAAAAAATGATCCGAAAATAATTAGGAATATACTAGGAAAAGCTGTTTGAAACACTTGAAATAACAAACAGTAAATAATATGAAAACAATATAATATATTGATAATCAATGACTTATGAATGGTTAAATCACGTTTAATTAATTTAGGTACAAATGGTAAGTAGTTGAAAATATGATGGAACTCTACCTCTTTTGTACTAAGCAAAACAACAATTACAAAAAAAACAGGCCTGAGAAGAATGGCTTACCACGAAGATTTGTATATTTATAGTTTGTAAATTTTAAATCAATCCTATCTACACTAATGGAAGCACAGAAAGTTGATATGTTTTTAATGGCTAATGGTAAAAACTTTAACAGCCATGAAATACCACAAATTAGAGAGGTTCTACTTGAACTTGATGACGACAAATGGACGATGTTGCAATCAATCAGCTTCAAAGATCCTACCACTTCACTAATTGTTTCTTTACTTGGAGGGCAATTAGGCATTGATCGTTTTATCATTGGAGATACAGGTGTGGGAATTGCCAAATTACTCACTTGTGGTGGACTTGGTATCTGGGCTATCGTAGATTGGTTCTTGATTATGGATGCTACGAAAGAGAAAAACATCGAAAAATTGAAAGAGATGTTGTTGTAATGAAAATAACGAAACGCAGGCTCTATATGTTGGTATTAGTAGCCTGCTTAGCAGGGTATATCTATGTCGGTATTAATTATGCGCAACATCAGCAAGCACACGAGGCTGGTTTTCGGGTATGTTTAATTAAGCGAGCTACAGGTATACCTTGTCCTTCTTGTGGGGCAACACGCTCAGTACTAGCCGTTTTACATGGCGATTTCGCAAAAGCAATGTATTATAATCCGATTGGCTTTATACTGTTACTGATCATGTTTTTTGCTCCACCATTGATTATTTATGACCTAGTCACAAAAAAAAACTACTTTTTTTCACTTTATCGCACGATAGAATCCACATTCCAACGTAAATGGGTTGCCATTCCTGCTATTTTGTTGGTATTGGCCAATTGGATGTGGAATATTCATAAAGACTTATGATTGTCCAAAAAGAGTTTGCATATCAACCCAGTGATAATGAGCGAGAAAGGGCCTCCAATGGCTACCTCATGTCACTGTTAGCTGTAATTGTTGGCCTACCTTTGCCAATTGTCAATCTGATTGCCACCTTTATTTTCTTTTTAAGCAGTCGGAAATCTACCTACTTCGTTCGCTGGCATACCCTTCAAGCCTTGCTTTCTCAAGCTTCTTTGTTTTTGGTAAACAGTGTGGGGGTATATTGGTCTTTAAACATTGCCTTTGGCACAAGCGAGGCTAGTAATTTATACATTGGTTACATCATTACAATCGTCTTATTAAACTTTGGCGAATTTGTAGCCTCGATGTATTTGGCCATTAATGTCCGGAAAGGGCAGCATCTCGCCTTGTGGTTCTATGGAGATTTAACAGATCAAATTTGCATTAAATAACCCACGATTATGAACAAGACATTTACCCGATTTATCCTCTTAGTTGTAGGCTTTGTAGGTTCATGGCTGCTGTTAGCCCAAATTGATTGGATGACCCATTTTGGCATTCGCGAAAAAACAGATGCTACCGAAAAAGCCTTAGGTGATTTGTATTGGGAGAGCATCAAAAGTGGAGAAATTGTGATTGAAGATGAGGCTGTTGTTGAACCTGTAGATCAATTATTAACCCATATCTGTAAGAAAAACGGTATTGATCGATCAGAAGTCAAATTACATGTTATCCAGAAAAGTGAGATCAATGCCTTTGCCCTTCCCGACGGACATATGGTGATACTTACTGGCCTGATCAATTTTGCGGAACATGAATCAGAATTAGCCGGCGTAATCGGACATGAGTTGGCACACATTCAACGCAACCACATCATGAAAACCTTGATTAAGGAAGTGGGACTTTCTGTGTTGGTATCCATGACTACAGGAGATGCAGGCGGAGTGCTGGTGCAAGAGACATTGCGCACGTTAACTTCGTCAGCGTATAGCCGGAAACTAGAAGCCGAAGCCGATAAATACGCTGTAAAATACTTGGCTAAAGCAGATATGAACCCAGAAGGTTTAGCCAATTTCCTCTACCGACTCGCTGAAGAAGCCGCGGATATGCCCGAAATCCTCAATTGGGTCAGCACACATCCAGAAACCAAAGCACGTGCAGTGGAGATTGTGAATCACATGGAAGCAAACGAGTTTGAAGAACAAGCGGTTTTGGATGACGCTACTT
>JBMYQA010000327.1:0-6464 GCA_049600855.1 Flammeovirgaceae bacterium
CAATCGACCAATCGCGTCACTCCACAAGGGATAAGATGAATTCCCCACAACCAGCTTCACCTGTTTTTCTTCTTTTTTCACTTCTTTTTTATCTTGAGCTTGAGCACCCAAGGCTAAACACAGGCAAAACGCACCAATTATGAGTCTTTTTGTTATTTTTAACATAGCCTTTTGGATTTTAATAAATGAAACGGAGATTTTTGAAATCTTAAGTGCAGGAGAAGGCTTATTCCCAACACTTATAATCTGTATCTGAACTTTGTTGAAACAAAAGTACTTTTCACACCAATAGACTCAGGTTAAGCGCTGGTTAAACAGCGTTAAGTAGTGTTAAGTTGCGGAGGAATCCATGAAAATAAGGCTCCATGTTCAGTCAAAAGGATCAAATTTTTTAGCTTTATGAATGAACATGAAAACCAACTCAATTACGGGTACTAAATGACAATAAATGACTAAGCTTTGGATCAGCGTTTTTTTGATTTGTGTATTCACAATTAGCTTGTTAGGCTGTAAAAAAAGTGCTCAAGTGCGCTTTCACCCTTTTCAGGACTTGGATGGGTTAACTTATGAAGAAGTAGTGACTGCTGGATTCCATCGTTTGTCTGCTAATGATAGTTTTTTGGTGCGTTTTTCGGACGATCAACAACTCACTTTTGAACTTGAACCCGATCATTGCGTACCTAACATCATGAAGGATGGCTATACTTGCTCCAGCTATCGGCTGAAAGAACGGATTTTTACCAAGTATTTTGAGCAATTTGATAGTTTAGGTATTGTGAATTACCTCCATGAATATGGTGGAAAAATTCATGGGAATTGGAAAGTTGATGTTACAGACATCAATGCAATAGCTACCAAGCATCAAGCAAAAGAACGGTATTTTCAACTAGAAGGTGATGAAAAGCAGTTTGTTGGTCAGGTAATCATCCAACCGAATGGTCGGACTGCACTTAACATTAAAAAACATCGCGGCGCTTTAGGCATTGTACCCAATCACAAATTAAGTTATTTAATTGAATACAACATACGCCAAAAAGCAAAGGAGCTATTAAAATAGAACAGTGATTAGGTGAAGAAACGGAATATTACATACATCATCATCATCATGACTGCTGCACTCATTGGACTCATTGGGTTGCAGTTTTATTGGTTGAATACTTCCTTAAGTGTCAATGAAGAAAAGTTTAAGCACGAAGTTCATGAAGCATTGAACGAAGTGGTGCATAAATTGGAAATGCAAGATGCGGTAAAGGTTACGCAACAAGCCATTGGCAATGGGGTAAACATTCTGCGCGACTCCACCATTGTCAATGTAGACTCTGCGGGAAATGTACGTTGGCTTGAAGAAAAACTAATCAGCTCTACCCAATTAATTGGCACTGATCGGCTTTCAAAAGATGGATTTGCCTACAGCGTTGAGCAAGAGATGTTGATTCGAAAATCAGGAGTAGCCAAAAAACGAAATGTATCGGAGCTGCCTTTAGAGCATATCCAGTTAGTGAGTGATGAACCCGATGCTTATTTAGATTTTCAAAAAGGTACGGAAAAGAAGGAAAATAAACCGCCTTACACCGTTGATGATCCCAAAACCATGCAAACGATGAAATACTCCGATATGGTATCGAGTATTGTCAATGAACTGGTGAATGTGAGCAAAGGGCGCAATATTCAAGATTTAATTAACCATCAGATTTTGGACTCGCTCATTAAAATGGAGCTCTCCGATCGAGGCATTCATTTGCCCTACTATTACGGCATCCGAAATATGGATAAACCCAACGATGACTTCATTTATAGCAATAATGCTGACTATCAAGATGAACTGCTTGATGCTGGCTATAATGTTCGGTTGTTTCCAACTAGTCCGTTTGGCACTCGAAATATGCTCTATGTATTTTTTCCAGACCATCAGCAATTTGTATTTGGGAAAATGTGGTTAGTATTGGTTTCTTCAGCCATTTTTCTTGCCTTAGTCATATTCAGTTTTTCTTATGCGATTCGCACCATTTTTAGGCAAAAAAAGCTCTCAGAAATCACCAATGATTTCATCAGTAATATGACGCACGAATTAAAAACACCTATTGCAACGGTTTCATTGGCGACTGAGGCCTTGCTTGATCCAGATATCCGAGCCATGTCATCGCAACTAGAGCGTTATTTGAATGTCATTAGAGATGAAAATAATCGCTTAGGCAAGCAAGTGGAAAAGGTATTGAACATTGCGCGATTAGATAAAGGGGATTTTAAATTGAATATTACGGAAGTGGATATTCATGAAATCATTGAAGCGGTGTACAAAAATAATGTGATTCAGGTGGAGAATCGGGAGGGAATTTTAAAGAAATATTTGGGCGCAACAGCTACCCGAATTGAGGCCGACCGATTACACCTCACCAATATTATTCACAACTTACTAGACAATGCCAATAAATACTCTCCTGAAGCACCGCATTTGAGCATTAGCACGGAGAGTGATTCAAACGGCGTAAAAATATTAATTGCTGACCGTGGAAGAGGGATACCCAAAGACATGGTCAACAAGATTTTTGATAAATTTTACCGAGTTCCTACAGGAAATATACACGATGTCAAAGGCTTTGGCCTTGGCTTGAGTTATGTAAAAAAAATGGTTGATGCGCATCATGGCGACATCTCCGTGAAGAGCGAACTTGGTAAAGGAAGTATATTTACCATCTTTTTACCTTACAAGCATGAGCAAAGCTAATGTGCTTTTAGTAGAAGACGATCCAAATTTGGGTCAGATCTTAAAAGAATACCTAGATATTAAAGGGTATGAAACAACCCTGTGTAGGGATGGAGAAGCAGGATTAAAAACCTTTAAAAATATCCGCTTTGATCTCTGTATTTTCGATGTGATGATGCCGCGTATTGATGGCTTTACCCTTGCCGAAGAAGTACGCATTTTAGATGAAGATGTGCCCATTATCTTCCTCACTGCTAAATCGATGAAAGAAGATACCCTCAAAGGCTTTCAGGTTGGGGCTGATGATTACCTCACCAAGCCTTTTAGCATGGAAGAGCTGTTGATGCGCCTTAAAGCCATTCTCAGACGTACCAATAAGCTGAATGACGAAGCAGAAAAGCAAACTAAATTCCAAATTGGTCGCTTCCAATTCGATTACGATTCGCAAAAGTTGACCTTCGAAAATGGAGAAGAACACAAACTCACGTCAAAGGAATCTGAGTTGCTGCGCTTACTGGCCATCCATAAAAACAATACCATGGATCGCTCATTAGCCTTAAAGAAGATTTGGTTGGATGATAATTACTTCAACTCTCGCAGCATGGATGTGTACATCACCAAGCTAAGAAAATATTTAAAAGCGGATGAGGCCGTACAAATCGTAAATGTCCATGGGCAAGGCTTTAAGTTATTGGAGCTAGAGCGATAATCGTACCTGATCGGGTGAAATTAGGAAGCCACTTCTCTATCGTTTGAAGTGGCTTTTTACATTTCTCAATGGTCTTACTGATTTGGCCTTCTTGCTCTAGTCATTTCCCGCTTTCCACCCACTGGGCCAGCTACCCGTTCCACTTCAAAGCCCGCTTCTTTTAAGTCGCGTTTAAATTGTCCTTGCGCACAGTAAGTCACCAATATTCCTCCTGGCTTGAGTAAGGCAAAACAGTGCTTAAATTGTGCCACACTCCACATATCAGGTTGCTTTTTGGGAGCAAAGGCATCAAAATAGATCACATCAAAGAAAAGCTCTTTGGGGAAGTAATCTTCCAGTTTGACTTGAAGTTTTTGAAAAATGAAATGCTCACCGATTTGTTTCACTTTATTCCACTCCCAATGGTGTAGGTACTCGAAGTAATCTAACAGCTCATCATCACCCAATAAGTTCCCATAATTCATTTGATCAATCAGTGTTTGCTCAATAGGAAATGGTTCTAAAGTCACGTATAACACATCTTTTTTCAACTCGTGTGCCTTTTCATAGGTGAGAATTGCATTTAAGCCAGTACCAAAGCCCACTTCAAGCACAGCTGCTCTCGGTTGATTGACTAAAAAATGTTCCAAGCCTTCTTGCACAAACACATGTTTAGATTCAGTAAGCGCTCCATGTGCGGAATGGTAGGTTTCATCCATTTCCTCATTTAATATCGTATGCGAACCATCGCAGGTTTCTATGATTTTTAATTTTGCCAAAGTGCTGGGGTTATGCAGTGAGGGGAAAAACGTTTTCACACGTACATCATTCAATTTATTGTTTCTTTTTTTGGTATTGTATTGGTGTTAAGCCCGTTTGTTTCTTAAAAACCTGATCAAATTTCGTCAAATCGTTAAATCCAGCATCTGTAGAAATTTGCAGCATAGGAAGCCCTTTGTAATCTGCAGCATGTAATAGCTCTTTTGCTTTTTCTACCCGAAACTGATTAATAAATTCCTCGTAATTTCCATTTGCATGATCATTAATCGCTTGTTGTAGGTAACTGTAAGGCAATTCCATACGCGCAGCGAGGTCTTTTAGGCTAATAGATGTTTCCAAATAAGGCGAGCGTTGTGCTACATAATTAGAAAGCTTTTGAAAACACAATAAGCTATCCTCTTGATTTAACAGGCGTAACTTTGGGGATGTCGTTAGCTTTTTTCGAGACTTTTTGAGGAAAAAGAAAGCAGGTATTCCGCCAGCAATCAGCAATCCCAAACCAAGAATATAAGGAAGAAGTTCTTGCATAAATTCAACAGTGGTTATTGATGGTTGAAGATAAGTGTTTTGGCTTAATTCCCCAATTCAGCGGATTGAATAAGCAAAAAGAGGCTAAACGTTAGTTTATTCTGCTACTAACTTTTAGCCTCCAATGTCAAGCTAATGCACACCTCCTACTCCTCATACGCCCATTCAATGCGATCTCGCATATCTTTCACTACAATCCCCATCTCCTTAAAATCGGCACGAATGGCATCTACTTTATCATAATCCTTAGCAAGTTTCGCTTCCTCGTAATTCTTCAAAATGATAGAAATGGCTTTTTTATTCACTTGAGGAGGTTCGTCTTTCAATCCCAATACATTTTCAACGACTCCAATAAAAGTTTCTTTCATTTTATTGAACGTCTCTTCTGTATAAGAAGCGATGGCTACATTACCAAGGTGTATACCATTGATTTTTTTAATCATATTAAACAAGCCTGCAATAGCTACCGCAGTATTAAAATCATCATTCATTCCTCTAAAAACGGAGTTGATGATGCTTTCCATTTGCTTTTGCTGCTTTTCAGGTTTTTCTACCGAATCGTCTGCTACATAGTTCAGCTCTTTGAGGGTGCGTAACCCATTCATGAGTTTGCGATATCCTTTGCCCGCAGCATCTAAAGCATCATTCGACAAATCCATCGTACTGCGATAATGTGCTTGCAAAAAGGCAAAGCGCAACACCATTGGACTGTAGGCTTTAGCTAAAAGCGGATTTGAGCCCTCGAAAATTTCTTCAGGTAAAATTACATTACCTACCGACTTACTCATTTTTGCCCCATTTAAGGTAAGCATATTGGAGTGAAGCCAATATTTGACAGGAGTTTTTCCGTCTCCACAACACCTCGATTGCGCAATTTCACATTCGTGATGGGGGAACTTCAAATCCATTCCTCCACCATGAATATCAAACTCTTCGCCTAAATATTTGGTACTCATTACAGAACACTCCAAGTGCCAACCAGGAAAACCATCTCCCCAAGGCGAAGGCCAACGCATGATGTGTTGTGGCGATGCTTTTTTCCACAAGGCAAAGTCATTCGGATCTTCTTTTTCACTTTGACCATCTAGCGCTCTTGATCCTGCTTGCAAATCTTCCACTTTCTTTCCAGAAAGCTCGCCATAAGGATGCACCTCCATGTATTTAGACAAGTCAAAATATACGGAACCATTCACTTCATAGGCAAAGCCTTTTTCCAATAACTCTTGGGTCATTTGGATTTGCTCAATGATATGGCCTGTAGCTGCGGGTTCTATGCTTGGTGGAATATTATTGAGTCGATCCATGATGCGATGAAAACCATTGCTGTACTTTTGAACAATCTCCATCGGTTCCAAACCTTCTAGTTTTGCACGTTTCGCAATACGATCTTCTCCTTCGCCATCATCTAACAAATGGCCAACATCAGTAATATTTCTAACATACCGCACCTTGTAGCCAAGGTAGTTCAGGTAACGATAAATCACATCAAATGCAGTGAATGTACGACAATTTCCTAAATGAACGTCACTATATACGGTAGGCCCACATACATACATCCCTACAAAAGGGGCATTTAGTGGGGTAAATACTTCTTTCTTCCGACTAAGGGAATTGTAGAGTTTCAATTGTTGCTGCATAAGCGCAAAACTAATAAAAATAAGGGTTTGTTGTTTGGCAATCAGCCTGTTAAAAATGCGTTAAAGATTACCACAGCAATTCTCACTTTGTCATCTTGAACGATAGTGAAAGATCTACGTGCCCATT
>JBMYQA010000328.1:0-6345 GCA_049600855.1 Flammeovirgaceae bacterium
TAGCTTAAAAATAACCTACTAAAAATACCACATTCATTTTGCTCACCTGCTTAATATTATTGGATTTACTTAAACGTTATCAGAACCAACTTTCGCTGAGAAATACTCGCGGTTCATCATTGCAATATTCGTTAAAGAAATCTCTTTAGGACATTCTGCTGAACAAGCTCCTGTGTTCGTACAAGCGCCAAAGCCTTCTTCATCCATTTGTGCTACCATGGCTTCTACACGCCTTTTACGCTCAGGTTTTCCTTGCGGAAGCATGGCTAATTGAGATACTTTTGCACTTACAAATAGCATCGCTGATGCATTTTTACAAGCTGCTACACAGGCACCACAGCCAATGCATGTTGCAGAGTTAAATGCTTCGTCTGCCAACTCTTTTCCAATCGGAATTTCATTTGCATCTCGTGCGTTACCAGTATTCACTGAGATGTATCCACCAGCCTCAATAATTCGGTCAAATGCACTTCGATCAACCGTCAGGTCTTTGATTACAGGAAATGCTTTTGCTCTCCACGGTTCAATGTAGATGGTGTCGCCATCTTTGAACGAACGCATGTGTAATTGACACGTAGTTACAGCAGCATCAGGGCCATGAGGTTGACCATTGATAAATAAGCTGCACATGCCACAGATACCTTCGCGGCAATCGTGATCAAATGCTACAGGCTCCTCACCTTTCTCCAATAATTGCTCATTCAACACATCCAACATCTCTAGGAAAGACATATGTTCACTGATGTCATTCAACGGATATTCTACGATTTTACCCGCTGATTTTGCATCTTTTTGTCTCCATATTTTTAGCGTAAGCTTCATAATCTATGTACAGTTTGAAGAATAGTCATTAATAAATAAACAGATTGACTAGCACTAGTCTTTGTAGTTACGAGTGGTTAGCTTCACATTTTCGAAAACCAGCTCTTCTTTATGCAATTCTGCTTGCACGTTATCCCCTTTATATTCCCAAGCCGCTACATAAGCATAGTTTTCATCATCACGCTTCGCCTCACCACCTTCAGTTTGGCTTTCCTCTCGGAAGTGTCCACCGCAAGACTCACTTCTATTCAAAGCATCATCTACCATCAACTCACCTAACTCCATGAAATCAGCAACACGGTAAGCCTTTTCTAAGGTGATATTCAATTCATCATTCGTACCAATAGTTTTCAGATCTTTCCAGAACTCAGCACGTAATTCTTGAATTTGTTTCTTCGCAGCTTTCAAGCCATCTTCGGTACGAGACATTCCACAATAGTCCCACATGATTTTACCCAACTCTTTGTGAAAGGTATCTACCGTTTTGTTGCCATTAATGCCCAATAATTTTTCTATTCGAGCTTTCACCTCTTCCTCAGCCTTCTTAAACTCAGGGTGACTCGTAGGCACTTTATCGTAACTCTGACGAGCAAGGTAATCGCCAATGGTATAAGGAATGACAAAGTATCCATCAGCTAAGCCTTGCATTAAAGCACTCGCTCCTAATCGGTTAGCACCGTGATCGGAGAAATTACATTCTCCAAGTGCATACAAGCCAGGAATATTAGTCATCAAGTTATAATCCACCCAAAGGCCACCCATCGTGTAGTGAACGGCAGGGTAAATTTTCATAGGAACTTTATAAGGGTTTTCATCTGTAATTTTCTCATACATCTGGAATAAGTTCCCATACTTCGCACGTACCACCTCTTCTGTATCTCGTTTGATCGCATCTCGGAAGTCAAGGTAAACGGCCAAGCCAGTAGCACCCACTCCTCTACCCTCATCACACACATATTTTGCATTTCGAGAAGCTACGTCACGTGGAACTAAGTTACCAAATGCTGGATATTTACGTTCCAAGTAATAATCCCGCTCTTCTTCTGGAATATCGTTTGGCGCACGTTTATCACCTGCCTTTTTAGGAACCCATACCCGTCCGTCATTACGCAATGACTCTGACATCAAGGTCAGTTTAGACTGATAGCTACCACTTACAGGAATACATGTTGGGTGAATTTGTGTATAGCAAGGATTTGCAAATAAAGCGCCTTTCTTATATGCTCTCCAAGCAGCTGAACCATTGGAGCCCATCGCATTCGTAGACAGGAAGAATACATTACCATACCCTCCAGTAGCCAGTATTACAGCATGGCCTGAGTGCGATTCGATTTTACCAGTAATCAAATTACGCGTAACAATGCCTTTTGCTTCACCATCTACCAACACCACATCCATCAACTCGGTACGAGGAAATATTTCTACTTTACCCGCAGCTACTTGTCGTGCCAAAGCACTGTACGCACCTAGCAACAATTGCTGACCCGTTTGACCACGCGCATAAAAGGTTCTGGATACCTGAGCACCACCAAATGAGCGGTTGTCTAATAAACCTCCATAATCACGCGCAAAAGGAACGCCTTGCGCCACACACTGATCAATAATATTGACAGATACCTGAGACAAACGATAGACATTCGCTTCACGCGAACGGTAATCGCCACCTTTTACGGTATCGTAAAATAATCGGAATACACTATCGCCGTCGTTTTGATAGTTTTTAGCAGCATTGATGCCTCCTTGTGCGGCAATGCTATGCGCACGTCTTGGGCTATCCTGAAAACAAAAAGCTTTGACATTGTATCCCAGTTCTCCAAGAGAAGCAGCCGCTGAAGCACCAGCTAAGCCTGTACCAACAATGATGATATCGTACTTACGTTTGTTGGCAGGGTTAACGAGCTTAATGTTGAATTTATGTTTGTCCCACTTTTCCGCTATAGGGCCTTCGGGAATTTTTGAATCTAGTTTCATAAGTCCTTTATTTATGTATTGGCCACTTTAATCACTCTTAAATTAGCTTGTGAGCTTAAATTGTTTAAAGTTAAGCCAGAAAAACCACATATTTAAAATCAATCTAAACAAATAGACATCCTACTGCGATTACTATAAAACCGAGTGGAATAGCAAAAGCAATGATACTTCCGAAGGTTTTAATAAAAGGCGTGTACTTCACGTGATTTAGCCCCAGACTTTGGAAAGCACTTTGGAAACCATGATTCAAATGGAAGGCTAACAACACAAAGGTTAATACATAAATTCCTAAAAATATAGGCTGATCAAAAGTGGCATGAACCATTGCATACATATCTTTTACCCCAGCCTCATCGAGTGCTACTTCACCAAACTTGTACGAGAACCAAAATTGGTACAAATGCAGTAACAAGAATAACAAGATGATGAAACCTGTTAATCCCATATTTCGGGAAAACCAAGAACTGTTTGCACTGGCTTTTTCATAAGCGTACTTTACTGGTCGAGCGCCTCGATTTTTCCTGGTCAGAATTACAGCATTTGCAATGTGCAATACAAACCCCAACACCAAGCCGACTTCCATAATTCGGATGGTCCAGTGTGTAGACATAAAAGCAGTGTAGGCATTAAAGGTAGTTCTATCTTTAAATAGAAGGGAAATGTTTCCTGACAAATGGACGACAAGGAATGAAATTAAAAATAATCCCGTGAGAGACATGATTAATTTCCTTCCTATCGAACTTGTCAATGCATTAGTTAACCAGCTCATTTAGGTATAGAATTTAGTTTTAGTTTCGTAAAACAAACGATTGAAAAGGATTTTCCCACAGATCATGCAGGTTGGTCAAAGGTATATGCCAAAGCATTAGTAAACAAAGGGAAATGCCTTTTTTGGAATCTTTCTAAATAGTGATAAAAAAAGCCTTAACTCTCTCATAAACTTCAATTTCAGCAAGCAACTTTCTTGCATCATATGACACCGCATCCCAGCATTTCTGAAAACAGTCCCTAAATGAAATTCCTCCTTTACTAAGTCATACGAATCACCTACTCATTTTTACTACCGACTTCCCAAACATTCCGATAAGTTTGATTTACAAGAGATTCACATCATTAACCCTATAAGCGTATTTAAAACATTCGTTCACCGTTACCTTAAATATATCTTTATGAAACAGCTCATACCCTTTTTCCTATTGTTTGTAATCAGCATCAATGGTTTATGCAACTCAACAGTACATTCAACCATTCATGAAGTAATGGTTTATCGTCAAAGTGCAGCGCTCACACGCCAAGCTCAGTTCACCACCACGCAAGGCACTCAAAAAGTCATACTCACTGGAATTTCCGTTTTTGCCGTTCCTTCAAGTTTTACGGTACACCTAAAAAGTTCGTCTGGCAAGTTACTTTCAGCTACTTATAAAAAGACTTTTTTGCTTCAAGAAGTTGATCCCAAGCAAAAAGCATTAAAAGATCAGCTACAAAGTCAGATCAATCAGATCAATCATCAACTCGCTGCTATTCATGACCAGCAAACTATCTTAAAAGGTATGGAAAAGATTTTGGATAAAAATATTGACCTTGGTAGAAGTTCATCAGGTTTTACACCTGCACAAGTCATCGAATTAAGCAATAACTATCAAGAAAAATACCTGCAAATCAAGACAGAGTTAAGAACATTAGCTCAACAAGCAACAACACTAAAAAACGATAAGAATCGCATTACAAAACAGGTTAAGGAAATCAAAACGCAAGACACGACAATTCCTACTAGTAATATGGAGATTGAGCTCTATTCAACTAGTAGAGAAAAGGTAACCATTACTTGTAAGTATGTAGTGAAAAATGCAGGCTGGAAACCATCTTACGAGTTAAGGGCTAAAAGTATTGCGAACGATGTGCAGTTAACCTATAAAGCACATGTTTTCCAAAATACTGCACAAAATTGGGATGGCGTAAAAATGACCATTTCTACAGGGAGTCCGTCTATAGACAATAGCCGTCCTATATTAAACCCATTAATCGCTCAAATTTCACAATATCGCGCTAACAATCAGTCTTATAAAGTGGAGAGTTATAATTTAAACTTAAGAACTACAAATTTAGCCTATGCTTCTTCTAGTAACGCAAAAGTGTCAAGTAATATTCCTACTCATTCCATCGCTAGTCAACTGAACATCGAATATCCCATCGCGAACAAACAAACGGTGAATAGCGATAACCAAGCTCATATTATGACTTTAAAAAATTACCAATTACCTACCGAATACATTTATCATGCTGTTCCCAAATTAAATAAAGGCGCGTTTTTATTAGCAAAAATAAGCGGCTGGCACAAACATCACTTGGATTATGGCACTGCTGCTGTCTTTTTTGAGAATGCTTATGTGGGGCAATCTTCCATTCACCCAGACATTGCATCAGATACGCTACTCGTTTCGATGGGCAGAGATGCTAATATTTTGGTAAATCGAACATTAGTTGAGACCTCCAGCACTTCTAAATTCATTGGAAGTACAAAGAAGGAAACCCTGAGTTATGAAATATCCATTACCAATAACAAATCAGTTCCCATAGCAATTGAGGTTTTAGATCAAATCCCCATTTCAAATAACAAACTCATTGAAATCAGTTTAGATCAGAAAGGTTCAGCATCTTATTTAGAAGCATTTGGCAGGCTCCTTTGGAATTTAAAAATTAAACCAGGCAAAACCAAAACGGAAAAGTTTACCTACACGGTAAAGTCGCCCAAGAAGGAATATGTAGTGGGAATTAAATAAAGAACTTGCCTGATAATTAATCACTCACTTTACAAAAAAACTCCTAGTCCGCAAATGCAGACTAGGAGTACTAACAATTTTACTAGATTTAAGCCAAGTTAAGGCTTAGCGGGTCATATATCTTATTTTACTACTAGTTTCGATGATTTTTGAACACCTTCACCCGTGGTTACAGCGATCAAGTAAACACCAGAATTCAAGTTTTGTAAGCCGATTTGCGCTTCAATAGCACCTGAAACTTTAGTGAACGCTTGCTTCTGAACTTCTCTTCCTTGCATATCAAATACTTGGATATTTACATCCGTAGTATTCTGAAGTGTTACACGCACGGTAGAAGAAACCTCTGCTGGGTTAGGGAATACATTCATGTCGAAGTCACTAGAACCAATCACAGCTTGACGAGTCGTGCTGTTTACACAGAAGTTAGTGGTTTCTGAAGAACCAAATGAGCCACCAGAAGCTAACGTAGTACTGCCACTTGTTACGGTGTATGAACCATTGCCAAAAGAACAGCAAATACCATCACCATAAGCATCGGTGATTACGAAGTCGTAGCAACCATCTGCTAAATCTACATTTACATTAATTGTTGAACCATCAGGCTGAGAAGCATAAGTTCCTCCTGAAGCTACTACAGTTGATCCACTTCTAATCTCCCATGCAGTTTCTTCTGGGTAGTTATCAAAGGTGATAGATACATTTACAGCTGTGGTGCCTCCACCACCTCCGCCTCCACCACCAGAGGTAGAAACGCTGATGTTATCTACAGCAA
>JBMYQA010000329.1:0-6298 GCA_049600855.1 Flammeovirgaceae bacterium
CTCGCTAAAGATTTTGCAAGCTTTTGGGCATATTTTTTTGTGTACGGTAGCAAATTAATAGAACGGAGTCATTTCAAGCATGGCTGAAATCAGGTAAAAGGTTAACATAGAGAAAAAGCAAAAGAGCGGAATAAATCCCTAAAATAAGTTAGCTTTAAGGAACAATCCTGTTCAATACAGCTTCAAAAAACATAATTATGACAGAAGAAGAGTTTCAGAAAATCGCACTTGAAAGTCTGCAAGTCGCCTTTGCCAACATGAAGGTGGTAGAGAAGGAAATGCCAGCAGATGACCCAAGCAAGTTTTTTGATAATGATCGGTTTCAGTTTGATTTCCAATGTCAACTAACCGAAAGAGACCGAGATCCAAAAATGGGGATCAATATGTTTTATTCTGCTCGCAACCCAGAAGAAGGACATGAGATTCAGGAAGTGATTACGTTTTTTGGAGGCGATGAAGAGATTTCCATTCGAGGTGCTATGGATGAATTGGCCTACATTGACTTTCCCGTCATTCACTATTTTTATGAGATCGATCACCGCGATACGGCTGCAAAGCAATTAGAGATCACTGAAAACATGTTTTACGATCCCATGCAACAACCAATTGTAGAAAGTGGTTGGAAAGTGGTGATGAGTAAGCAACGGAAAGTGGTAGATACTGATCGAGCATATATTTTGGGGGAAGAAGCCCAAAGTTTATATAAAGCATTATTTGAAGGAATTAGTCCTCTACTTAGGCAACCTGATCACTTTTATTTTATCAAATGTTGGATTTCTCGTCATAAAACTCTTGGCATGTGGTCCGACTGCCGTGTAAATGGTATGAGCTGGGAAGATGGGGTAAATCTTTTATACGATTATGCAGAAACTTGGGACATGGGAGAGGCCGAAGAGATGTCCATCAAGCAAGTCATTTTATTGATGCCAGTTGCCATAGCCGAACTTTCAGATGAGATGCAGCAGAAGTTTCAAGAAATGAAAGTGTATATTGATGAACAAAATAGCTTGCTTCAAGCAAGGCTAAAACAAGAATATGCGAAACAACAAGCTACTACTCGTGTAGAAAAGCCTCAAAAACCTTGGTGGAAGTTTTGGTAAGTTGATGGAAAGGAATGGCTGGAGTGCTATATGAGTAGCTTAAAGGAGGAAAGTGATCGAATGAGTTGTTCGTAAGGTTAAGCTTAGTCCCCTTACGAACAACAAATAAAGGAGATTTTTAGTAGCCTAAAAATCCTGTCCTTGATCTCTCCCAATAAAATGATCGATGGAATACTTGCCCGATCCATATAAGAGGAAAGCAATTAACAGTACGAGAGCTACAATGGCTGCCGTTAATTCCATTGGAGCAGCAGCATTTAACGCATTAAAAATAACAGCACCAATTAAAACAGGAAGCTGTACCAAAATGGCAATTCGGGTAAGTAATCCAATAATAATCAGTACCCCACCTGCTAAATGAGCCATGGCTACATAATGGGCGATACCCACCATTGCCCACTCAGAATTCACCGATTGAATCAATTCTAAAATGATAGAGGTGTGTTCCATAAAATACATGCCTTTATAAAATATGAAACCACCCAACAGAACGCGTAAGGCATCAATCCACATCGCTTGATGGTGATGTGCCCAATCATTGAGTTTTGCGACAAGTTGCATGAGGAAAAAATGTTTGATGAAAAATAGAAGTCGCGGAAGGTTAAATCAGATAGGTCAACAACAATGAATTGATACATTGAATATACCACTTTTTTAGTCGATTATCAAGCCAGTGTTAGAAGTGTTAGAGGAACTAAAAACGTAAAAGAGGATGAAGGTCAGGTGCTAAAAGTAAAAAGTTAATCATTGTCAGCTCACTAAAAACCGTATTAGATGGTTTTCAAATGGGAGAATATCAAGAAAACGATAAATCACTTCAGTTATAAATATGACAACTTTAACGCTAGTTTGTTGGATGAATAACACAAATGTAGAGGCTGGAATGTACATCCAACCTCTAATACTAGTGAGACTAGTTGTTTGAAGGTGGAAGGATCACGCGATCAATTAAGTGAACCACTCCATTTTTACCTTGAATATTGGCCTTAATCACCGTAGCGTCATTTACTTTGATGGCATTCTCATAAATGCGAATCTTTACATTGCTGCCTTGTACAGTTCCTGCTTGCTGGTTGTCATAAAGCTTAGAAGACGTGACATTTCCCGAAACTACATGATAGGTAAGGATTTTTACCAGCTCCGCTTTGTTTTCTGGTTTTAGTAATTTTTCCACAGTGCCCTTTGGCAAAGCTGCAAAAGCTTCATTAGTAGGAGCAAAAATGGTAAAAGGCCCATCTCCTTGAAGGGTTTCAACCAAACCCGCTGCTTTTACAGCAGCCACAAGTGTAGATAAATCTTCTGTTCCTACAGCCAAGTCGACTACCGTTTTATTAGAACCATGATTTCCATTCGTCCAACCGCTCCAGCTCGCATTTTTGTAGTGGGATTTCTTCGCGCTACTAGAGCATTGCGCTTGTACTTGAACAGTTGTAAAGGCAACAAGTAAAGACATTGCCATTCCGGTGATAAACATTTTAGTTGTTTTCATAAAAATTAAGATTTGACTTAAATAAACAGTTTTAGTGAGTAATTTGACTTTACAAAAATGGGGTGTACACCTATTTCCATTGTTGTTGAGGGTTGAACTTACTGTAACCTTTTCTGTTTATTCAGCATCTCCTTTTAGCAAGTTTTTAACGGAAATTGGGATTACTTCACGAATTTTGTCAGTAAAACCGCAATTTGATTTATTATTTATCAGCATCTCTTTATCTTGCAGCATTTGTGATGAATGTATTTAGTTATGCTTTTCAATGCATCAATACTTCAAATGAATGGGAATTGTCAATGGATTTTGGCAGACGTTTATTTTTTACATAATTCATTTTAGAAATGGGAGAAACAGACACTCAGGCTTATCACTCTGAAACTAAAGATAAAATTGCTTCTTATTTAAAAGAGATCAATGTTGAGTTGCCTGTTGAAGAGTTTATACATCAAATTAGTAACATCTACCATTATCATGAAGCAATGGTATATGATACGAAGCAAATCGGCTTATTTGATAAAAATCACTTCTTTCAAACTGCATTAGCTAGCATAGAAGATAAGCTTCCTGCTAAAATTCACGCACTCGACTTTGGCTGTGGAACTGGTTTTGGGGCACTGGAAATGATCAAAAAATTTGGTTCGAGAATTGAGCTGCTAGTTTGCTTTGATCTTTCTCCTGATATGCTTCAAAAGTGTAGGGAAAAAATTGAGCGTGATCATAAAGAGATTTCTGTTGTATACCTATCAGATTTGGCAGAATTACCCAAAGTCAAAGATTACTCATTTGATTTAGTTGTGACAAATGCCGTACTGCATCACCTATTGAATCTTAAAGCGCATTTTGACTTAATAGATGCTATTCTGAAACCCGAAGGCTTTTATCTCATTGGGCACGAACCCAATACCCGATTTTATAAAAATAAAGACTTGCTTCAACATACGTTAAACTTCCAAAAATTCAAACGTGTGGCGAATCGCATGACACTGGATTACATTTTAACAAAACTGAAAGTGAAGTCTAGGAGAAAAAATGTGAGCGAACTCACGATTAGAGATTTAATCAATAAAGGCTTAATTAAAGAACCGATTCCTAGTGGTAAAGTGTGTAAATTGGTAGACATTCATGTACCACATGGCATCGCTAGTGAGCAACCTTGGGGTTTTTTAGGATTTTCTCCTGAAGTTATTATTGATAAATTTTTACCCAACTATTCGCTTTACACTCATATTACACATACGCACATCAAAGACGATAAAGCCATGCGTTATGCACGTTGGAGAAAACTAGATAAAAGCCTTGCCGAAAAATATCCTAAAGATGGAGCCGTGGCATTGATGATTCTTCAAAAAGGAATTGTAGCATAGGGTAACATTGTAATACGAGCTTCCCAAAAACCGATCTACTGTAAATTCAAAAAGTGTTTTTAGTAGATCGGTTTTCATTTTAACACTAATTCCTGTTTTACTTTAATATGAAAATAATTTCAGTTAAATCTAATAATATTAGAAGCGAACTTGCATATCAAAATATAAGTCCATATTTTTGCAATCCTTTTGTGGGATAGGCTCTTATAACTGTCTCCGAGTAGTCCTATACCATGTCAAACAGTTTTTAATACATCTAAAAAGCTAAGAGGGTGAACACAAATAGCTATAAAACGGTATCATTGAATGATAAAACCGTTAATAAGGAATGGGTTGTGATAGATGCCGAAGGCCTCGTGTTAGGTCGACTTTGCACCGAAGTAGCGATGTTACTTCGTGGTAAGCGTAAGCCTAGCTATACCCCACACATTGATTGTGGCGATAATGTTATCGTAATCAATGCGGAAAAAGTTCAGATGACTGGCAATAAGTGGGATGATAAAATGCATATCCACCACACGGGTTATCCTGGCGGTCAACGATCAATTGCCTCAAAAGATTTGTTAGCTAAAAATCCTACTGCTTTAGTAGCTAAGGCGGTAAAAGGAATGTTACCTAAAAATCGTTTGGGAAGACAATTATTCAGGAATTTACATGTGTACGCAGGATCAGAGCATCCGCACGCTGGTCAACAACCTAAAGAAATTAAATTGTAATGGAAGTTATCAATACAATAGGTAGAAGAAAAACATCGGTTGCTCGTATTTACGTGCAAGATGGAGAAGGTAAGATTACAGTAAATAAGAAAGATTTAAAAGAATATTTTCCTACTGAAATTTTACAAATCATTGTACAGCAGCCTTTGGTTTTGTGTGAAGAAACTGGCAAGTACGACATTAAGGTAAATGTAGCTGGTGGTGGTACTACTGGTCAAGCGGAGGCTGTTCGATTGGCTATCTCAAGAGCATTGACAGAGATTAACCCTGAACATCGTTTGTTATTGAAGCCTGAAGGCTTTTTAAGAAGGGATCCACGAATGGTGGAACGTAAGAAGTATGGTAGAAGAAAAGCTCGTAGAAGATTCCAGTTCAGCAAGCGTTAATTATTTCATTCATTTAAAGGTGCTAATCAATGTCTCAGATTGAATATAAAGATTTGCTTGATGCCGGGGTTCACTTTGGTCACTTAACCAGAAAATGGAATCCTAAAATGGCTCCCTACATTTTCATGGAGCGCAATGGCATTCATATTATCGACCTGAATAAAACTTTAGCTAGCTTAGACACTGCATGTAATGCATTGAAAGCTATCGTGAAGTCAGGCAGAAAAGTGATGTTTGTAGCTACTAAGAAGCAAGCGCAAGACATCGTAATCCAAGAAGCTTCTCGTTTAAAAATGCCTTATGTAGCAGAAAGATGGTTGGGTGGTATGCTCACTAACTTCTCTACAGTACGCAAGTCAATCAAGAAAATGGCTTCGATTGAGAAGTTGATGAAAGACGAAGCGTTCAAAAACTTGGCAAAGCGTGAGCGTTTGATGAAATCACGTGAAAAAGATAAGCTAGAGCGTGTGTTGGGCGGTATTGCCGACCAGACAAGGCTTCCTGCTGCTCTTTTCGTAATCGACGTGAAAAAAGAACACATCGCTGTACAAGAAGCTAACCGTTTGAATATTCCTGTATTTGGTATGGTAGATACAAATTCGGATCCTTCGAAAATCGATTTCCCTATCCCTGCCAATGATGATGCGTATAAGTCAATTGCTTTAATTACAGCTGCTATCGGCAAAGCAATTGAAGAAGGTCTTTCTGAGCGCAAGCGCGATAAAGATAAGGCCGCAATGCAAGCTGCTGAAGCTGAAAAAAGAGCCGTAGATGGCGAGCAAAAAGAAGCTGAAGCGTCTAACTAATTTATTAATCGGAAATCGTTCCTCATCGGAAGGTGAGGAATCATCCCTATAAACTTTAGGAGTGATGGACATCAAAGAAATTGAAAAAAAGATTGTTGAGCTAAAAGCACAGCAGTCGGATTTCTTTAAAAAGAAGAAGGCTGATCGTGATGCGGGAGCCATTGAAGGAATTCGAAGCGAGCTGAATGATTTGAAAGCTCAAGTAAAAGAAGCCTACCGAGGAAGGCAAAAAGAAAAAAGAATTGCGCAGTCAGCTAAAAAGACGGCATAATTCAAAAACCTTTAATAGTGTTTGTTTCCTCAGTAAACAAACACTATTCTTTTTTAAAAGCTACCCATGCTTTTAACCCTATATGTTCTGTATATTAATTTTTAAAATATAATTCTTTAATAAGAATGGCAATTTCAGCAAAACAAGTCAAAGAGCTTAGAGA
>JBMYQA010000330.1:0-6269 GCA_049600855.1 Flammeovirgaceae bacterium
TATTCCCCACTCTATTCCTACTTCTCGCGCTCCTTTATTGTCTTTACAGGCTTCTACCGCTTCTACAAGATCCTGCGGAATGTCAATGTGAAAAATACTTGGCAAAATGCTTAGCTGCTTTTTAGTGGTGAGGGGTTTTAATCCGGGAATAATTGGAACAGTAATGCCCATTGCTCTACAATCATCAACAAACTTGAAATACTTTTGATTATCAAAGAACATTTGCGTCACAATGTAATCCGCTCCCTCATCTACTTTCTTTTTTAAATATTTCAAGTCCGAATTTATATTTGGAGCCTCAAAATGCTTCTCCGGGTAGCCTGCTACTCCAATACAAAAATCGGTTTTTGATGTATTTTGCATTTCTTCTTCAAGGTAAATGCCATTATTAATATTCACCACTTGCTGAAGCAGATCAGAAGCATAGGCATGCCCATTTGGTTCTGGAAAAAAGCGTGGCTCCGTCTTAATGGAGTCACCTCGTAGCACCAACACATTCTCGATACCCAAAAAGTTTAAATCAATGAGGGCATTTTCAGTTTCTTCTTTCGTGAAGCCTCCACAAATTAGATGAGGTACAGTGTCAATACCGTATTTATTCATAATAGCAGCACAAATGCCTACTGTGCCAGGTCTTTTGCGAATCACTCGCTTTTCCAATAAGCCATTATCATGTGTTTTAAACACATACTCCTCGCGATGGTAAGTTACATCAATAAATGAAGGCTTAAATTCCATCAATGGATCTATGGCTTTGAATAAAGAATCTATACTTTGTCCTTTTAGTGGTGGAAGTATTTCAAATGAAAATAGCGTACTCTTACTCTGCGCTATGTATTCTACAACTTTCATAAAGCTATTTTATAACGGAAATTCTGATTGTTTGTCTAACGAAGATGATTATTTATCGAAAAAGCGCCAAGATAATATATCTGAATTTATACGCAATCGTTGCAATAAAAGAAAGCTCAAATTTATAAGTAAATAAATGAACTGAGCGATTATTGTATTAAATGCAATGATTTACCTTTTTGTTTATTAAATAAGAATGATCCTATTTTGGTAAGTGTATTTTCACTTAGAGGAATGTGAGAAAGGTTGAGGAAAAATACATTTATTTCATTATTATTAGTAGATTATTCCATTTGATCTCATGCTTTGATCACTTATATTGCAGCAATTGTAAATTTTGAAAGCTCATTATAAATCAATTATTTACAGTTGATTTTATGAATAATCAAAATATAATAAGATTGTTAACGTAAGTTTAACGAATTTTGGAAAGGTTTATAGGACATAAGTTTTTCTGAATAAAGTACAGAAATGATGAAAGTAAGATTCCATCAAAAATTTTACTGATTTGGTTATTTCTTTTTATAAATTTGAGGATAATTTCAAGAGTTGATTTTGAATGCTATTTAACTAGCACAGAAATGTGTAAATTCACCACCCATTTTTTCATACTGTTATTTATCTCTATTAGCCCTGCTTGGGCAGGAGAGTTGGTGTTATCAGGTGTATACCACGGCAGCAACATCTATGTGCAAAACCCCCATGATGGAAACAATAGTTTCTGTATTAAAGACATTTATGTCAATGGGAAAAAACATATGGACGCACCGCAAGCCTCTGTATTCACCATTGACCTTTCAAGTTTTAAGGAAAACACTCAAGTGAAGATTGAAATCTATCACACCGATGGTTGTGAACCTAAAATCATTAATCCTAATGCCATTCGCGTTAAAGATGAATTTCAGTTCATCTTTCTTGATATTGATGATCACCAAATTCACTGGAAAGCAAAAGGCGAAAAAAAGCTTGGCAAATATTTCTTAGAGAAATTTGAACATAATAATTGGACCATTGAACGTGCAATTGATGGCAGGGGCGCGCATCATGCAAATGAATACCGAAAGCCTGTAGATCATCATGCTGGAGATAATAAATACCGTTTAAAATATTTGGAAATCTCTGGTAGAACTTATTATTCCGAAGTCATTACCTTTTACTCCCAACGAGATAAAATCACCTTTTCTCCTAAGAAAGTTTCACGCTCTCTCACCTTTTCCAGAGCTACTGATTATGAGATTCGAGATGTTTTTGGTCATAAAATATTATCAGGAAGAGCGACAAATGTCGATTGTAGCAGCTTAAAAACAGGGGTGTACTACATTAGTTTTGACAACCGAACAGAAAAATTCTTTAAGAAATAGTGTTTATCTTATTCCATCATTCGTGATAAACACTATTTAAGAACACCTTTATTTGAGGTGTTTTTTTATGTGCTTCATTTAGCCTTTTACCCTAACATTCTCCCACCTCTCCTTTAATTTCTTTTATTTGTCAATTCTTATTTGTCAAATCCATCTTTGGTTTGTAAGATCGCTACGACTAAATAATACGCCATGTCTAAACGAGTCTCAAGCATAAACTCTAGAAAAAACAATCAATCGACTAAAGGGATTTTGAATCTTCTTAAAATTAATCCTACCTATTATGAAAATTACCGCGAAGCAACGAAATCTATTCGCAGCAATTTGCTTCGTACCTTCCTCACTGCAGCCATCGTAGCCATAGGCATCACGTCTTTAGTTGGCATACTCACATCCATTGATGCAATTAAGTATAAAATCACTTCAGGCTTATTCGATTTGGGTGGGAATAGTTTTGACATCGAAAATGTTACTCGAAATCGAAACTTTGGAGGGCGAAGGGTAAAGTCTAAAAATCCTTTGGAATACAAAGAGCTTCTCGCATTCAAAAAGCGATTCACGCAGGCCGATCAGATTAGCCTGACCTCGTTTGTATCAGGATCAGTAGAAGTAAAACGTTTTTCCAAAAAAACCAATCCAAACTCCAGACTTATTGGCGCAGACATTCATTACCTTCAAAACAACGCATTAGACCTCACTAAAGGTCGAAACTTCTCTAATATTGAGTTATTGAATGGCATGAATGTCGTGATTATTGGAAGCGAAATTGCAAAAAACATCTTTGATAAAGAGAATCCCATTAATGAGGTCATTGGTTTCTTAGACCGTAAATTTGTGGTGATTGGTGTTTTGGAAAATAGTGGTGGAATGGGAGGCGGAGCCGCAGATCGTTCACTACTCATTCCAATTGAAAATGCCTATCGAATTAGTGCTGGAGCAAGTCCATCCTACTCCATCACGGTTCGAGTGGCAGACCCTTCAAACTTTGACATTTCTATGGGCGAGGCTACTGGATTGATGCGACTCATTCGAAAAGATCAATTAGGTGATCCGAATTCATTTGAAATTTCTCGAAGTGAATCGGTTGCCGAATCCTTGGATGAAATTTCGGGAACATTGCGATTAGGCGGTGGAGTAATTGGTACCATTACCCTTCTCGGAGCTGCCATTGCACTCATGAACATCATGATGGTTTCGGTAACTGAACGTACCCGTGAGATAGGCGTTCGAAAAGCACTTGGAGCAACTCCTAAACGCATCCGCCAGCAGTTTTTGGTAGAAGCCATTCTCATTTGTTTACTTGGAGGTGGTGTGGGCATTCTGCTGGGCATTAGCATTGGAAATGCCGTTGCGTTAGCTTTTGGAGATGAAGGAGGCGGTTTCTTTGTCCCTTGGCTCTGGATTTTCTTGGGCGTTAGTATTTGTGCCATTGTTGGAATTGTTTCTGGAATTTATCCTGCAATAAAAGCTTCTAAACTAGACCCTATTGAATCCTTACGGCATGAGTAAGGGTATCTATTTATGGATGAGATACATACTAGAATTGCTCCTACTCCAAGTGGTTTTTTACATTTAGGAAATGCATTTTCCTTTCTGTATACCTATCTCATCCACCTTACCTCCCCAAACTCATCGCTTTTGCTTCGCATTGATGATGCCGATGCCGCTCGTTGCCGCGATGAATATTTGGAAGATATTTTTCATTCACTGGAATGGCTAGGCATCGCTTACACCAGAGGGCCTAGCGGAGTTGAAGATTTCAAAAAAAACTATTCCCAACAACTCCGCTATGATTGGTATGAAACTGATTTACTGAAGCTCAGTACCGAAAGTAAATTTGTATACGCTTGCGAATGTTCCAGAAAACAAATTAGAAGTTTGTCAAGCAATGGAATCTATCCAGGAACTTGTCGTGATAAACAACTGCAGTTGAGTGATACTAACCACGCTTGGCGGATTAAAGCCAAGGAATATACCATTGAGTTTAACGATCTACTCAAGGGTAAAATATGCTGGTCATTAGAGCGCATGGGCGATTTTATCATTAGACGTAAAGATGGGCTGCCTGCTTATCAAGTTACCTCTTTGGTAGATGATTTACACTATGGCATTAATTTCATTGTTCGGGGCGATGATTTAATGGATTCCACAGCAGCACAAATTTGGTTAGCCACTATTTTAAACGCAGACTCATTTTTGGAGAGTACATTTTGCCATCATCCACTAGTTTTAGAAGCTCGTGGACAAAAAATGTCTAAATCACATCAATCCTTATCGCTCCAAACCTTACAAGAAAAATGGCATCATCCTACCAAAATCTATCAACTTTTTGCCCAACTGACAGGCATGAATCCAGCAATAGATAACCTAATCGACCTCGCTGCACAGTTTGATTCCCAAATTCATTACTTCCAAAAGGATGTCTACCTCAGGGACTTACTTTCAGATTAAGTATATTTTCTGATCAAGTAGGCAACACACCTATTTAATTTCATTTCTTATTGATAATCCCAACTGCATTCGTTCAATTTGCAGGGCTTTTTAACTATTGAATACAACTTATGAAAGACAAGGTAGTCATCATTACAGGTGGTTCTTCTGGTATTGGCAAAGCATTGGCACACGAATATGGCGGCAAAGGCGCTAAAATTGTGGTCACAGGCAGAAGGCAAGCTCCCTTAGATCAGACGGTTGAAGAACTTCAACAAGCGGGAATAGAAGCTTATGCCATTCAAGCAGATGCAAGCATTGAAGATGATAACAAGCGTATGGCAGCATTAACCATTGAGAAATATGGCCGTATAGATGTATTGATCAATAATGCTGGTATTAGCATGCGCGCTTTGTTTGAAGACCTTGACTTAGCGGTGATCAAAAAAGTGATGGACATCAATTTTTGGGGAGTAGTGTATGCAACCAAGTATTGCCTGCCTTCTATTATTGAACACAAAGGCTCCATCATTGGCATTTCTTCTATAGCTGGCTACCGAGGCTTGCCTGCACGCGCAGGGTACTCTGCTTCTAAGTTTGCCTTAAATGGCTTCCTAGAAGTGTTGCGTACAGAAATGTTAAAAAAAGGAGTCCATATTTTGACAGCATGTCCTGGGTTTACGGCATCAAATATCCGAAATGAAGCCTTATCGAGTGATGGCTCAAAACAGGGGGAATCGCCTAGAGACGAAGGAAAAATGATGACTGCAGAAGAATGTGCAGCACGAATTTACAGAGCCAATCAAAAAAGGAAGAAAATCTTAATTCTAACAACCCAAGGAAAACTGACCGTATTCCTGAATAAGCTTTTCCCCAGTATGATGGATAAAATTGTATACAACCATATGGCAAAAGAAGCTGATTCTCCTTTTAAATAATAAGCGGTGCGCCCAAGTAAATCCTTTCAGATGCAACAAATAAAGAAAATTCTTATTTTACGGTTTTCATCCATCGGTGATATTGTATTAACCACACCAGTGGTACGAACATTAAAAACTCAGCTTGAAGGTGTTGAGATTCATTATTGTACCAAGCCTCAGTTTGCATCTATCTTGGAAAACAACCCACACGTTGATCAAGTACACACCCTTACCAAACCACTGAGCAAGTTAATTAGGGCCTTAAAAAAAGAGCAGTTCGATGTGATTATCGATCTGCATAATAACCTCAGGACCAAGATCATTAAATTGCGTTTGGGTGTAAAAAGTTATGCGTTTAACAAACTCAATTGGGAAAAATGGTTATATGTGAATTTCAAAATTAATAAGCTACCGAATATTCACATTGTTGATCGTTACATGGCCACCACCCAAGCATTGGGAGTGAAAATGGATATGGGAGGTTTAGATTACTTCATTCCGGAAAAAGATCATGTGGAATTAGCATGGTTGCCCGAAACCCATCAGAAAGAATACATTGCCCTCGTTGTTGGAGCACGGCACGCTACGAAACGACTCCCCACGAAACGATTAATTGAATTATGCGATCGCATTAACAAACCGATTGTCATATTAGGGGGCAAGGAAGATGCAGCAGTTGGTGAGGAAATTGAGGAATTCTTTAAAA
>JBMYQA010000331.1:0-6252 GCA_049600855.1 Flammeovirgaceae bacterium
TCCATCATTTCTGCCAATTCAGCCAAAGTAAGTTTGGGATTTAAGAATGGCTTATGCTTAATCATCATCTCCGACAGTTTATTCTTTTGCGGAAGGATATTTTCTTTGCTCGCATTGGTATCTACTTCTTCCACAGGTTCTTCTTCCAGTCCCTCTTCATGTAGTTTAAAAATTTCAGGCTGATTCATGGCAAAATACCCCAAACAATAAGTAACCGAGCTGAATACGAGCCAGATGACATCCGTGCTAGTTTCTACAATTTCAGTAGTATTCCAATTGGTCATACGTCCGGCAAATGAGGCCAAAAAAGTAAAGGCCCATACCACAAGTACTAATCCCTTAATACTCAATACGGTATTGAGGTATTGTACATTTTCTTCAAACGAGTTATTCGCATTCGCACTTTTGCGATAAGCCCTTAATAGAAACACACATCGGAATAAATAGTAGATGTTGAATAACAAAGCGATTCCTGCGGATATGGTAAAGGTAAGACGAAGTTGTTGCGCAAGAATTTGCTCTTTTAATACACTCCAACCTTCAGAAAAGCTCAAGACTAAGTGAGGTTGTAAATCATTAACCTGACTGATAAACGTATCTTTAGGCATGATAATGAGTGGCAGATAAGCCAATACATGAATGCCTGCCATAATAAAATGTGCCCATCGTGTTTTCGCCGATTTAGGTTGTATGGTTAGCAGTTTCTGAATATAGAATAAGAATAAAGGGCCATAGACAAAATAGACGGCTAAATCGGGTACTAGAATTAATTTGGGAAAAGCCTGAAATACTTCTCTTGGGTAGGTAGAAACACGGCCAAATAGGGCTAAAGAGATTAAGAGAATGATAATGGATAAGAGGTAATTCGCTTCTCGATTGTTGTTTTGCAAACGATTGACTGCAATGATCAAGAGAAAACCTTGCAGGGCTGAAAACATGAGAATGTACGTATAAAAAGTAAATCCCCCGGCCAAATCTTCCCACGTTTTTACAGAGGCATGGATTTCTGTATTATTCTTATCGTAAATATAGGTGCGATTGCGAATTGCTCTACCATTCCTTCTACCTTCTGCGCTGCTCCAATCGCCTCGGGTAAATTTATATTCCAACGGATCGAGCCATAGCGGAATTTTAATGGAATAGCTTCCATTAGGCATTTCCTGCATTCGATATTTTGGCGAACCAGGGTGCCAATCGTTGAAATTACCCACTACATAGATGGAGGCATCTTTCGGAGTATTATCAGGCAGGTTATCTACAATTAATTGAAGGGTATCAAATACATTAGGAATATTAGTCGACTTGTCTTCCCAGCTCACAATACTCACATAGATGGTATCAGAGGTACTATGCTCCATCTTAAACTCGCGATTGTCTATAGCTTCCCCATTAAAACTCCCTTCTACCTTTTTCCAGCTTCCTCTTGTAAATTTATATTTAAAATCTCCACGAAAAGGCAAGCGGATGAAGTAAGAACCATCTGTTTTCTTCTCTAATTTGTAAACAGAATCAGAAGGGTTCCAATCATTAAAAGAGCCTACTACATAGATATCGTCCTCAACAGGCGTATTTACTGGAACACTCTTAACAATTAAGGAAAGTTGCGAGTTGGCAACATGGGCGTATAATACAAAGCAAATAAACCCGATTGCAAATTTCCATCTGTTTCCCATCATTAGTTGCGCGTTACATGCCACATAATTCCATGGCATTTTCAAATTCATATATCAGTTTTGATAATCGTTGGTACTTTATTCAATGTATTACTTTGTATAGTCAGAAAAACAAAATAATAGCAATGAATCACGAGCTTGTGTAATTGTGTTTAGAGGAATTTTAAAGTTAATGTATTCAATACAGATCATCCACAAATTTATTCAATCTTTCTTGATAAAATGTAACTAAATGAGGATGAAATTTAACTAAAATCATAATTAGCAAATCAGTTGTTTACCCTAGCGGTTAATGAAAATCAGTTATAGTATATTAAAAAGTAATCTTTTTTCAAGTATTTTGATAAGTAATCCTCAAAAAATAAGCTGCCACAAATCGGGAAGTTATTATTTGAGGATTACTAAATGAAGCTCTATTTTTGCCAACTTCTAAAACTAAAAAGAGATCATGGCAGTAGATAAGGCTTTGCTGAATTTTTTGATGGATTATGTGTCTGATCATAAGCAGCAGCTGTTTGAACGCGTGTTGGATTGGCGTACCAATCATATGACGGTGGTACTGGAAAATGTTTATCAACCACAAAATGCCAGTGCAGTATTGCGAACCTGTGAATGCATGGGTGTGCAACAAGCTCATTTTGTTACGGGCAAATACGGTGAGTTTCAAACCAGTACCAAAGTAGCAGTAGGTTCAACCAAGTGGTTAGATATTCATGAATATGAAGATACACCAAGTTGCCTAAGCGCATTAAAAGCGCAAGGTTATCGAGTAGTTGCTACCTCGCCTAAAGCCAAGATGACGTTAAACGAACTGCCATTAAGTCATAAAACCGCTTTTCTATTTGGTGAAGAATTAGCAGGTTTAGCTCCAGCATCTATTGAAGCGGCTGATGAACTCATTACGATCCCGATGTTTGGATTTACCGAGAGTTATAACCTTTCGGTAAGTGCTGCCTTGTGTATGCAAAGTTTTTTAGGAAGATTACACCAATCGGCAGTGAATTGGCAGTTGACTGAAGAAGAAAAAGATGTCATTCGATTGAAGTGGGCAACGCGTACCACACAGCATGCAGAAGCGTTGATTCAATACTTTGAGAAGAATAATCCCAAAGTGGATGAATGAATGATAAACACATAATTCAAATAATAACTATCGTTTATGGCAGGTTTTAAAACGATAGCGTGTATTTTTGGCGACATTTTGGCACAGCTAGTGCCTTGGCAATAAAATTGATTGACAAAAGTAATTCAATAGCAGAGTTTACTCAACCTTTTAAAAATTAGGCAGAACATGGCAAAAGAACATACTGATGACCAAGTAACAGAGAAGAATGAAGAACTTGGCTCTGAAGAAAAAGAAGAAGTAACACCAACAGAAGAAGCTTCAACAGATAATGGAGAAGAGAAGGAAGAGGTAAAAGAAGAAGTGGTAGAGGAGGATGAATTGACAAAAACACAAAAGGAATTGCAAGAGTTTAAAGATAAATACCTCCGTTTGTATTCAGAGTTTGAGAACTTTCGTAGACGAACAAATAAAGAGAAAGTTGAATTTTTACAACAAGCAAATAAAAACTTGTTGTTAGAATTGCTTCCTGTTATTGATGATGTTGAGCGTGCAGATAAGCATTACGATCAAGAAAATACAACACTTGAGCAAGTACGCGAGGGATATGAATTGATTTATAAAAAGTTGAAAGGAGTATTGTCTAAGCAAGGTTTAACAGCAATGGAAAGCCCTGTTGGGAAAGACTTTGATACGGAATACCACGAAGCAGTTACTCAATTTCCTGCTCCAAGTGACGACATGAAAGGAAAAGTAATTGACGAATTAGAAAAAGGATACCTATTAGGCGATAAAGTAATTCGCTTTGCAAAAGTGGTCGTAGGCATGTAATGCATTGCACCATACTTACGAGACAAGGCTCACTGAAAGTAATCACGCTTAAGTAAGCTACACAATAATCAAAGAATTAATAACATTTCAGAAGTCATGGCGAAAAGAGATTATTATGAGGTTTTGGGGGTAAGTAAGAATGCCGCTCCAGATGAGATTAAAAAGGCATATCGGAAAATCGCCATAAAATACCACCCAGACAAAAACCCAGATGATAAAAGTGCGGAGGATAAGTTTAAAGAAGCTGCCGAAGCCTATGAGGTTTTAAGTAACCCTGAGAAACGTCAGCGATACGATCGTTTTGGTCATCAAGGAGTTGATGGCAACTTCGGCGGTGGTGGTGGAATGAATATGGATGACATCTTCTCTGCTTTTGGAGACATCTTTGGTGGTGGAGGTGGATTCAGTGATATTTTTGGCCGAAGAGGTGGAGGGGGTTCACGCGTTCGGAAAGGTTCGAATCTCCGCATCAAGCTCAAGCTAACTTTGGAAGAAGTGACCCATGGTGTAGAGAAAAAAATCAAAGTAAAGCGCTATGTAGCCTGTGAAGCCTGTGGGGGGAATGGTGCAAAGGATGGTACTGCACTCAAAACTTGTCATACTTGTAATGGTACAGGGCAAATAAAGAAGGTGGTAAATACCATGCTCGGCCAAATGGTGTCCACGAGTACGTGTCCGACTTGTGAAGGCGAAGGGAAAATTATTTCTGAAAGCTGTGGAGTGTGTCAAGGTGAAGGAAGAACATATAAGGAAGAAGTGATTCCAATTAATATTCCAGCAGGGGTTTCTGAAGGGGTACAGTTGGCGATGAGTGGTAAAGGAAATGCGCCTAAAAGAGGTGGCGTCCCTGGCGATTTACTCATTGTAATTGAGGAAGAAGAACATAAAGAGCTCAAGCGCGATGGCAATAACATCCACTATGATTTATATGTAAGTTTCCCCGATGCAGCCTTAGGCACCTCCGTGGAAGTGCCAACCATCAATGGACGTGTTAAAATCAACATTGAGCCAGGTAGTCAAAGTGGAAAAGTGTTAAGATTGAGAGGAAAAGGCATTAAAGATATTAATGGTTTTGGCAAAGGAGATCAACTCATTCACGTACATGTATGGACTCCCAAAAAGGTTTCAGACAAAGAGCGTGAGGTTTTAGAAAAATTAAGAGATTCTTCTAATTTTAATCCAAATCCAAGCAAGCGTGATAAGAGTTTTATGGAACGCATGAAAGAGTTCTTTGATTAGAGGCTGTTTGAACGTTTTCTTTCGGCTAAAACAAAATATCATTTGTATGAGGTTGGGTGTTAAATCACTCAACCTCATTCTTTTTGGTTAACTGCTTATCACACCTAACTGCTTCAATTCCCAAAAGCATTTGGCTGTAGCTTGAATATCGACTAAAGCATCGTGGGCATCGTCAAAATCTTTGCCAAATAGTTTGATGTGCAATTCGGAGAGCTTCGGCCATTTGAATCCATACCTCCCTGGAATTTTACAGAAATCAACGGTAGCAAGCATCGTACATAATCGCGGACGTTTAAATAGTGCTGTTTGATAAGCTCCACGAATAAATTCAGCACCTACAATTTTTTCATCAAAGCTCATATTGTGGGCAACTAAGGCATCCGCTTGGTTGATATCTTGGTTGAACTCGTTTAATACAGTTGTGAGTTCAATTCCTTCCTGAATGGCTTTTTCCGTAGTGATGCCATGCACGTTGGATGCCGCTTTCGGAATGGTAAAGCCATTGGGTTTAATAATGTATTGTTGTTCTTTCAATAAATTTCCTTGTACGTCATACATTAACCAAGCGATTTGAACTAAACGAGGCCAGTTATTCACTTGTTGAACAGGAGCCTTCCAATTTTGTGGTAATCCAGTTGTTTCTGTGTCAAAAAATAAATACATCATGTTGTTCTGATTACATCTTCATTTGTGGAACTTCAGGCATGGGAACACCCGCAAAAAGCTCCAATAATTCTTTTTCATACTTCATTATAAGTCTTGTGTCCTCATCAGAAGTAAGGTGTGAAATAATTTTTAGAGAATAATCTGCCCAAGGAGCATTCTTTTTCCAATTATCTTGTAAGGTTTTCAGATTTTTACGCAATTCAACTTTTACTTCTTCGGGTACATCGGGGTTATTAATTTGCTCAATGAGTAGCTGTTCAGAATCCGATTGTAGCTTCGAGAAGCGTTCTTTACCAGCATGACCTTGTGCTAAACTGAATGCCCAAGCAATGCGAGCATTGGTTTTTACAAATTGAGCATAGCTATCAAAACCACTTTCTACAATAATTTGCTCAATCTGTTGGTACTGAGTTAATGGGTTAAAGCCATTTTTATTGAACTCTTCCGCAATATTGGGACCTAAAGCTTTGAGTTTTCGGTAGGCAATGATGTATTTTTCAATTAACTCTTCAGTTAATTTCAAATCATTTTTGTTGAGTAAGTCAATTAAAATTTTTTCATGTTCACCAGATGAGGGGGAATCACAACTGGTGGTTGCGAATATACAAAAGGCGAAAGCGAAGGTGACAAGGAGCTGTTTCATGCTTAAAGAAATTAATGAAGCTTTTTTCAAGATACGAAAATTCTGTGGAGTTGGAAACACGCTTCCAAAACATCAAGAAGCATGAACGACCAGCAGTTCTCACTTTGTGAAAAATACTTGCTATTCTGCAAAAAAGG
>JBMYQA010000332.1:0-6246 GCA_049600855.1 Flammeovirgaceae bacterium
CACGGTATTCTCAAACCTTTGGATTGCGTTAAGCGCCGCTGCTAGCACTTTTTTGGCTTATTTTATCTTTCAACAGCAGGCGATTATTGCTCCCATTGCCCTACTCTTTTTTGCTACTTTCGCGCGCTATAATATCATCGCATTTACCTTACCAGATTCCGTTACAGGCGAAAAGTTTATTTTTATGAAACAAAATCGCCTATTACTGAAAGTCTTATTCGCCCTTTCTTCTTTTGCTTCCCTATACTTTGCTTGGCAACTCACTTTAGCACAGCTCATTTTATTGGGCCATTTGGCAATACTTACCTTATGGTACATTTTTCCATTGCCCTTAGGCTTTACCAAAATTAAGCCATTAAGAAAGCTGCCTTTTCTCAAAATTTTCTTAATTGCCTATGTATGGGCCTGTTCTTCTTACCTCATGCCCTTATGGCCTCAACTCAGTTTAACTAGCACCACAGCACTTGGTTTTCTGGAACGTTTTCTTTTTCTATTTGCCATCACCATCCCTTTTGATATCAAAGATTTTGCTGACGATACCCGCCTTCAGCTCAAAACACTACCCAATTCCATTGGAATACCTCCAAGCAAATGGATTGCTATCGGTGCATTACTCGTATGCAGCATTATTGTAAGTTACCTGTATTCACGATGGATTAGTATTGGCTTTATTTTATCTTATGCTATTGCAGCTCCATTTATTTGGTATGCCAGTCCTCAAAAAAGCGATTTATATTTCTTAGGTTGGGTAGATGGTACCATGATTTGGCAAATGATCTTGGTATACACTTCTAATGAATACTTACCACTTATCATAAAATCGTTCATCAGCTAAACTATTTTGGATGAAAAACGTAAATATAAACTCCACAACTAAATACAAAAGTATGAGATATCAAGCTCAAATCATGTACCTTGAGAATAAAACATCTCCTTCAGGAGGTTATGCACGTATAGGAAAAGTTGAACTTTCTCAATCAGGCACAACACTTCGTTATAAAGGAAAGGCATTTAAATGCCTCAATAAATCACTTTCGCAATCCAATTATTTTGACATTGAAACAGGTGAATTATACTGGATTTCAAATTGCAAGAAAGATGGACAAGATCGCGAAAATGCGGAAAGACATCCCGTTTACATTGATGAAAATATTCGAGAAGAATATTGGTTGCAAATTAGAAATCAGCCAAATAACAAAAATAGTGCTATCTCAAATTTATAGTGTTTAGCTCAATCGCTTTATGAGTCTACTTTACAACAGGAAGTAGACTTTTTTTATTTTCTATCCTCGAAAAATCCATCTTTATATTTGTATAAGAAAATGTAGCTAAATATGCTCATGAATTTATTTCCATTTCCATTTAGAATTTGATAGCTTAGTGCTAGGTGTTGAGTAATTCATAGCTACTCATCATTAAGCAAACACCAAACTAAGCCATCAAAAGCATGATTGGAAAATTAAAAGATAAAGAAATTGGATTTGTGATGTGTCACCAAAAACCAGAAAGATCATTTTTCTGGAAAGGCAAGCAGTTTCCCGTTTGTGCACGCTGTACAGGCATGTACATCGGCTACTTTACATTTCCTTTCTTCCTGTTCAGTGTTTTTGTATTAAACATTTGGTGGACGTTAGTGCTGATATTTCCTACGTACATTGATGGAATTACACAAGCTGTATTTAATCGGGAAAGCAATAACTTTTTGCGTGTTACTACCGGTTTTATGGCTGGCATAGGTCTCATGTCGCTCCTATCCATTGTAGGGAAATATTTAGGAGATCTGATCTTGCTAGCAATTAAATGAAAAAATCAGTATTCATACAATTTAGGTTTCATAATGGGCTCCGTAAATAGATGCTGGACTGTTCGTGTATTTTAGCATTGAACTTATTTAATATTAGTTTTTTCGAGTGAAAAAGAGTTAAGATGCACTCAATTTAGCGGTTCCCCGCCGGGACGCTTTTTTGCAGTAATAGCAGCGCTCTTTCAAGAAAAAGCAAGGGTTTCTTAACCTTTTGGAACCGAAATAAATTAATGTTAGACAAGTTCTAATAATAGAAAAACCAAATATTATTCCACCTTGTGTTATATTTAGAACACGTTCACATCTGAATACCCTTCCCTATTAATTTGTTAAAAAAATGCGAATCCCACACAGTGTGTTGTTTAAACGCAATTGTACCGAAACATGCTAACTGGCTAAAACTGGATGCGTATCCACAAAACGCTGTTGGGTGAAATTCAGTCGTACATTGATGTTATAGCTCCTTAAATTGATTTTTTTTCTTTGGTGCTCTCCCTTCTACTACCTTGCAAAGTGTAGCAGCTGAATGTTCAAATTAATTTTCTCCCACTATCTTTATGAAGACTTACAAGCAAATGAAACACATTTTACCCCTTCTTATATTCCTATTCATTCACACGATTTCTATTTATGCACAACGACAAGGTAGACCGGGAGGTGGTCGTGAGCGGCCAGCCATTGGACGGTTAACTGGCAAAATTGTGGATGCAGCTACGAAGGAACCCGTAGAGTATGCTACGGTGGTTTTAATCAACATGCGTGATTCTACCGTGACAGGTGGCGTGACTAATGGAAAAGGACGCTTTGAAATTAGCCAAATTAAACTTGGTGGTTATCATCTAAAAATCTCTTTTATTGGTTATGAAACCTATACAAAAACGCCAATTCGAATTTCCCCACGAGGCGGAGGCATTGAACAAGATTTAGGCACCGTGAGTTTAAACCCATCAGCAGCGATGATGGAGGCGGTTGAGGTTACTGCTGAACGCAATGTTATGGAGCTGGGCTTAGATCGTAGAGTCATTAATGTTGCAAAAAATATTGCAGCAGAAGGAGGGACGGTGAATGATATCCTACAAAATATTCCTTCGGTTGATGTGGACATCGATGGAAATATTAGCTTACGAGGAAGTGAAAATGTAACGGTACTCATTGATGGCAAGCCTTCAGGATTAACAGGGGCTAGTCGTCAAGCAATTTTGGATCAAATTCCCGCTTCAACCATTGATCGTATTGAAGTAGTGACTAACCCTTCAGCTAAATATGATCCCGATGGCATGTCGGGAATCATCAACATCATCACCAAACAAAACGCTTTGAAAGGACTTAACGGGGTAGCCACATTAAATGTGGGAACGCGGGATAAATATAATGCAACAGGTACGGTAAGTTACCGAAAAGGCAAGTGGAACCTGAGTACGAATTACAGTTATCGTTACGATTCGCGTTTCCGAACAGGGGCAAACCTACGGGAAAACATTTCAGACACTGGCTCCACATTTTTAGATCAAGACGATGATGGGGATCGAGTTCGTTCCTCTCATTTGATGAAACTGGGCGTGGACTACTCTTTTAATTCGAAAAATCTGCTTTCGGCAAGTGCCTTATACAGCACCAATACTTCTGAAAGGCTCAATAAGATCCAATACCAGACGTTAGATCAGGAAGGAGTCTTAACCGCCTTAAGTTTTCGGGATACCGAAAGCGATAGTGATCGAGAAAGCATTGACTTGAATATCGGCTATACGAAAAAGTTCCAACGTCCACAGCAACAACTAACCATTGAAGCGCGCCACTCGCGATCTCCTGAAGAAGGTTTTAGCTTTTTTGAAGAACAAGATTATGAGTTAGACTTCACACCAGCAGATGTAGATCCATTTTTACAAAATAACTTTTCTAATAACAATACCAATGTCACAACCATACAGACTGACTATGTCAATCCAGTCAATAAAAGGGTGAGGTATGAATTGGGTTATAAAAGTATTATCCGAACCATTCGCAATGATTTTTTCTCCCAAAGTTTTGATCATGAACTCGGTCAATATGTGAGCGATGATGAGCTGAATAATGAATTTGAATATCGAGAGCAGGTACACGCAATTTATGGCATGTATACGCGGCGTTTTGGGAAATTGACTGCCCAGGCTGGTATTCGATTAGAACAGGCTTACACAGATGCTACCTTGCTAAATAGTAATGAGCCTCCTTTTGAAAACGATTATGCAAATGCATTTCCAAGCGGTTTTTTAAGTTATGAAATCAGTAAAAATGATGAGATTCGGGCGAGCTATAGCCGCAGAATTAATCGCCCACGTACCCGCCAATTGAATCCTTTTATCAATGTGGCTGATTCCTTCAACATCAGACAAGGTAATCCCTTTTTGCAACCAGAATACATTAATGTGTATGAAGTCAGTTATTCCCACAACTGGAAAAAAATTACTGTAAGTTCATCGGTGTATTGGCGAGAGATTAATGGCATGATTCGGAGATTCAAGACGGTGGATGATGAGGGCGTTTCTACCACCACTTACGTGAACTTGTCTGGAGGGCGTTCTTACGGGGCAGAATTGATTTTTACAGGAAAAATCACCAAAGGTTGGGACTTAAATGTGAGTGGCAATATTTTTAAAAATGAAGTGGATGGCTCAAATGTAGAAGCTGATTTGAATAATGAAGCAACGAGCTGGAGTGCCAAACTGACTTCTACTTGGGACTTTAAAAAGGACTTTCAATTGCAAATCACAGGCCGTTACCGCGCGCCATTTGCCATTACACAAGGCGAAATTTTGGAGCTTTATGGCGTGAATGCCGCACTTCGAAAAAAGGTATTGAAAGGAAAAGGAAGCGTCACACTAAGAGTGAGTGATATCTTTGATAATTTCCGTTTTGGATTCAATACTTCGGGGGAAAACTTTAATCAACAAAGTGTCCGTAAACGAGAAAGTAGAATTGGCTATATTTCCTTTATGTATCGCTTTGGTACGTTAGATCGAAATGCGCGCAGAGGAAAAAGAGGTGGAAACCGTAGAAGTGGAGATGATGGAGGAAGTATGGAGATCGACTAACTGATTGGTAAGACTTTCCGAGCATTGGCACCAATCCAATGCTCGGAAAGTTTTAGCCATCACTTCCCATAGCCTTTGCGCTTTCTTCTGGCTCCTTGATGTTATTTCTCATGTAATCAATGGTGTCAGCTACTGCAGTAATCATGTCATGATATTCACTGATTTGCTGCATGTAATAACGTTCGCTCTCATAGTATTGCGCACTATCAATACCGTGATGAGCCATCAATTTTTTTTGGGCATCAATAAATACTTTAAAGGCTTTCGCTTTGTCTGTTCGAGCGGTTTCAATGACTTTGGCTTCTAATATTTGCATTTCCACCATCAACTTAATCATTTGATCGCGTTCAATCAGATGGGCTGGTGCGGATACCAGCTCACGCTGTGGTGGGTCGCCACAGGCCATTAATCCTAAAAATAAACAACCGATCCAACTAGAGAAGAGCTTTTTTTGAATACGCATATCACATTCCTACTGGTATTAGTGCGAAAGTATAGATTATAGCTAGAAGTGAAAAGTAGCGCGACTTATAGTGTGTTAAAATAATTGATCAAGTTTTTTTTGAAAAATGGTTTACAAAAGATAAACTTAATCATACTATAGAAAAGGGCTTTTCCTTTTAATTCACTCATCAATCTATTTTTATGAAAAAGCGATCCTATTTAGTTCTTCTATATTTTTTGGTGTTTGCACTTGTATTTGCCTGTGAGGATGATGAAGAGCCAATGTCTCCACAATTATTTGCTGATTTTTCTGCAAGTTTAACCTCCATTCAAGAGGGGGCTAGCATCCAATTTACGGATGAGTCTTTAGGTGATCCAACCAGCTGGGAATGGACATTTGAAGGAGGAAGCCCGAGTACATCTATAGATCAAAACCCTGCTGTAAGTTATGCTAATGCAGGTGTTTATAGTGTATGTCTGCTCGCCGTTAATGGAGACAATAAGGACAAAACGACTAAAATTGGCTATATCGTTGTTGAAGGGGATGAAGATGATCCAACCACTCCACAATTATTTGCTGATTTTTCTGCAACTTCAACCTCCATTCAAGAGGGGGCTAGCATCCAATTTACAGATGAGTCTTTAGGTGATCCAACCAGCTGGGAATGGACATTTGAAGGAGGAAGCCCGAGTACATCTATAGATCAAAACCCTGCTGTAAGTTATGCTAATGCAGGTGTTTATAGTGTATGTCTGCTCGCCGTTAATGGAGACAATAAGGACAAAACGACTAAAATTGGCTATATCGTTGTTGAAGGGGATGAAGATGATCCAACCACTCCACAATTATTTGCTGATTTTTCTGCAACTTCAACCTCCATTCAAGAGGGGGCTAGCATCCAATTTACGGATGAGTCTTTAGGTGAT
>JBMYQA010000333.1:0-6244 GCA_049600855.1 Flammeovirgaceae bacterium
CCGATTTCGTAGCTCCTTGTGTGAAATGGACACCTGAGTAGGCAAGGCATAATAACAGGCTGTACCCAATGAGGTAATGATTTATGTGCCCAATAACTTTCTTTTTGAACTAGAAGTGTGGAATATGGAAAAAAAAGCTTTTGAAAAACAATAAATCGTTCATCCTGTTGTAATTTTGCGCTCCAATTCCCATGAAATGGTTGGATCAAACTGAAAATACATGCAAGAAATTCATACAGGCATCGGAAGTTTTGGGCATCAGTTGGTTATTGTGGCTTTTGTGGCCGCTTTAGTAGCTGCTATTGCCTACATTGCGGCATCTCAAAAAGTGAATCTTACAGAGAAAGCGAGTTGGAATAAAATGGCGCGTTGGGCGTATTACATTCATGGTTTTTCTGTTTTAGGAGTGGTAGCTACGTTATTTACCATCATCTATAATCATTACTTTGAATACCATTATGCATGGAGTCATGCTTCGGTGAACTTGCCTACACATTACATGATTTCCTGTTTCTGGGAAGGGCAGGAGGGAAGTTTCTTGCTTTGGGCCTTTTGGCACGTGCTCATTGGCTCAATCGTCATAAAAACAGCCAAACATTGGGAAAACCATGTAATGGGTATCTTTATGTTGGTACAAGCTTTTTTGCTTTCTATGATTTTAGGAGTTGTTCCTATAAATCTAGAAAGTTTAGAGTGGGCGCTTAAGCTAGGTAGCGATCCGTTCATCTTATTGCGTGATGCGTTGCCGAATGATCCAACCTTCAAAGTGAATCCAAACTTTGTTCCAGAGGACGGTACAGGATTAAACCCGCTCTTACAAAATTACTGGATGGTCATCCACCCGCCCACTTTGTTCTTAGGCTTTGCATTAACTTTAGTGCCTTTTGCGTATTGCATGGCTGGCTTGCAGACGAAACAATACAGCGCATGGATTAAACCTGCTTTGTCGTGGTCGTTGGTGGGGGCACTGGTGTTGGGAATTGGAATCATGATGGGTGCTTATTGGGCGTATGAAACCCTTAACTTTGGGGGCTATTGGAACTGGGATCCCGTAGAAAATGCCGTTTACATTCCTTGGCTAACTTGGGTAGCTGCCATTCACTTGATGGCTGTATATCAGCGCACAAAATCTGGTTTGCATGCTGGAATGATTCTTATCATTTCCACGTTTGTGCTCATCTTGTATTCTACCTTCTTGGTGCGAAGTGGCATTTTGGGCGAAAGCTCTGTACACTCTTTTACGGATTTAGGCCTTTCAGGACAATTATTAGTGTATTTACTCTTCTTTGCGGTGATTTCTGTGGGTTTATTAGTGTGGAGGTGGAAAAGTATTCCTGCAACAAATAAAGAATTGAGCGTTTATACCAGTGAGTTTTGGATATTCATAGGTGCTTTGGTGTTGTGCATGTCGGCCTTTCAGGTGTTGATGCCTACTTCCATCCCAGTGTTTAACGCCATCATGAATGGCCTGGGCATCGAGTCAAAAGCTGCGCCTCCTGCTGATCAGGTGGAGTTTTACACCAAATGGCAGTTATGGTTTGGCTTAACCATTGCCGTACTTTCGGCTACAGGTCAAGTCTTTTGGTGGAAGCGTGTACAACAGAAAAAGGTATTGGAAGTATTTGCGCTACCGCTCATGATCACCTTTGTAACGACTACGCTGATCATAATCGCTTGGGGAATGAGTGAGCCTAAGTTCATTGCGTTATTGCTGGCTTGTGTTTATTCGATTGTGACGAACGGAAGCATTTTGATACGACTTTTAAGAAGCAATGCCAAACTTTCGGGTGGTGCAGTGGCACACCTTGGAATTGCCTTAATGTTAGTTGGCATGTTATTCTCTGCGGGATATAATAAGGTGATTTCGGTGAATACTTCTGGTTTATTGTATAGCAAGGAGTTTTCGGATGAGATGAATAAGAAAAACTGGTTGTTATTTCGCGATCAGCCTATGCGCGTTCGAGAGCTTGGAACCAGTGACCAGTTCCAGTCAGATCAGTTTCCTGTCAAGATTGATGCAGATTTGTTATTGCGTACCGGAATTCCGAATAAGATGTTGGCTACTCAAGATTTAGTGTATGAGGGCAAGCTATACGTTCGAAAAGGCGATACGGTGAAAGTCAGCTTGCCGTACTATGAAGTCACCTACAAAGGCCCTCGTATGGAGTCTGAGGAAGTGCCAGGATACATCAATCAAGAAGATTTAATTGTTACAACAGATTTGTATAAGCGCATTGCCAAAAAAGACATTGTACAAAATGGCAAAGTCTATAAGAAGCGCGGCGATACGCTTCATGTATATGGTGAGAATACCTATTTCGAAATAGATTACCGCAAATCCGATGGTTCTGTATACACCTTATATCCTCGTATTCAAGATAATGAGCGGATGGGCTTAGTGCCTTCTCCAGATATCAGCACCTTCTGGAATAAGGATGTGTACATGCACGTAACTAATATGCCTGACCCTGATCAGGAAGAAAAGTGGAGTGAGCCTGAGGAACATGTGTTAGTCGCTTCGGATACCTTTATTTTAAATGATTACATCGCCATTTTGGATGGGGTAAGAAGAATCTCAGATATTCCAGAAGTTACTTTAGGACCAAATGATGCCGCTGTAGAGGCACAAATCCGTATTTTAGGGCGTGAAGACACGTATTATGCGCGACCAATCTTTATGATTAAGGATGGACGAGCTGGTTCATTACCAGAAGTCATGCTTGGTTTAGGCTTGCGCATTGCTTTTACTTACGTTGATCCTCAAAAAGGTGAGTTTACCTTCAGTGTTTCCACTTCTCAACGCGATTGGGTAATTCTAAACGCCTTAGAAAAACCGTTTATCAACCTACTTTGGATTGGAACCATTGTGATGGGAGTTGGTTTTGGTATTGCCACTGCAAGAAGGTTTCGAGAGCAAAAAAAATCATCAGATCAACTGAGTGAAAAACTGCAAGAAGAAGAGATGCCTGTAAGTTGATCGTTGAAGTGATGCTTAGCGTTGGTTGATGTGTTGAATGAACATCAACCAACGTTAAGCATTAAAACCTTAAAGTGAAATGTGTTTTCTCTTCATCTTTCCTAAAAAATACTAATCCCACACTAAATAAATCAATGGAAAGCGTTACGCGCTCATGAGTTCTAATCTCTTCCCAAGCTTTTTCCATACCTGCCGACCAGTGAATGTCATCAAACACAAAAAGGGTGTGTTCATGGGCTTTCTTCAAGCAAATATTAAAGTAATTCACCGTAGGTTCATAACGGTGATTGGCATCAAAATAAGCGTAATCGATCTTTTCTAAGCTTGAAACCGTTTCAGCAAGGGTTTCATCTAAATTGCCAATGATTAGTTCTGGCTTGACCTTAAAGTGATCAAAATTGCGTTGGGCAATTTCAGCGATATTGGGACAGCCTTCGAAGGTGTAAAACGTGTTGAAAGATTGGGGAATGGCTTGATAGATGGTGTTGAGCCCTAATGAGGTTCCCAATTCAAGCATGACATCAGGCTTCAGATGATTGACCAGCTTAAAGAGTAACTCACATTCTTTTTGACTCCCTAAACTGTGTTCTGCAATCTCACTGATTTTGCGTTGATTGCTTTTCATCACTCTTGATCCTGCACCAAAATCGGTTACCGCCAACACCTGCTCATCTTTGAGAAGTTTTGATCGTAAAGCTTCTAATTCGCTGAATTGATAATACGCTTTTACCGATTTAATGACATCGGTATACAGTTCAGCCACAAAAGGAGCGGTGATTTCTTTCTCATTTTTGGCGTGCCATAAGTAATTTAAGTAGGCCTTCACTTGATGAAGCATGCTGCAATTGCTCTAGTTAATCGAAAATGCTACAAGGATAAGTAGTAATTTGCTTAATACCTCAATACCGCTCTTAAATTAAAGAAGCGTTGGCTTAAGCTGTTGGGTACTGCATATTGGTTGTTGGAAAAATCGGTGATCCAAGTGAAGGCAATGGTATTATCTACACCTAGTAGGTTGAGGACTTCTAGCCCAATCCATAAGGATTCTAGTGATTTGGAACCAGGGTTTTTACTGTTGAGTACTAATAATTTAGAAAAGCCAATGTCCATGCGATTGTATTGATTTCCACCCTGTAAAGCTTGTCGGAATCGGAAGGAGTTTGGAGGTCCGTAGGGTAAGCCTGTACCAAAAACAAACTTGATATTCATTTTCCAAGTAGGATCACCTGGGAAATGATCTTGGAAAAACATGCCAAAAGTCATTCGTTGATCTGACGGCCTTCTGATGTAGTCTCTGCCATCTTCTTCCACATCCTCTTGGGCGGTAAGTAAGCTTAAGTTAATCCAAGATTCTGCATCTTTAATGAATTCACCACTCAGGCGTACGTCAAAACCAGTCACCTTAGCAACAGCATTGTTATTGGCATAGTAACGCAATCTAACATTATCAATATCATAAGGCACTACATCCCACAAGCGTTTGTGATAAACCTCACTCAATAATTTGAATGGACGGCCCCACATTTTAAAATCATAGTCCATGCCTGCAATTAAATGGAGCGAGCCTTGGGCAAGTAAATCTCGGTTTAGTTGACCATCAAAACCTCTAAGCTCTCGGTAAAAGGCGGGTTGTTGGTATACGCCTGCTGCAAAGCTGAAGGCAATATCTCTCCGCCAATTGGGTCGTAAAGAAAACTGTACCCTTGGACTTAACAGGAGTTGTCCATTTAAGTCAAAATAGGTAGCTCGTAGGCCATAGGTTAAGGTTTTAGTTGAATCGAGGAAGTGTGTGCTTTGGAAATAGCCACTAAGGGTATTGGTGACCAATTCATTTTCACTCACCACATTATTGGTAACCGTTACAAAATCGACCGAATCAAAGAAGGAGTATTCATCCAAAATATCATCAACATCTTGATAATTATAGCGAAATCCAAACTCAATATTGGTATTTGGGCTGGCCCTGAACTCATTGCGACTTTCTGCGGTAAAAATAGTAGCATCTAGCGCATTTCGAGCATAGTCAAATAGGGCACCAACACCTCTGGTTGTCACACATTCATTAAACGTAGCTGAAGAAGTATTTTTGTCTACATCGCAAAGCAAATAGCCTTTTTCTAAGTCGATGTACTCGCGCTCTTGGGTATTCATTCCCGATACGATCAAGTTTGTTTTAAAGCGATCACTAAAAAAGTGACTCAACTTTAAGCCGCCTTGCCACGTGTTGTATTTTAGTGATTCATCTCCATCAAAACCGACCCTAAATTGCAATGCTTGTTGGAAAGTACCAAAGTTGGTGACTTGGTTTTCAGGCTCAACTTCGTAGCTATTTGAAGCATAAGAACCTAAGAAACTGAGGGTTGTGGTACGCGGCTCTTGGGATTTACCACTTAAATCGACCGTAATAAAGGTTTGTAAATCGAAAAATCGCGGCAAGTACTCACCTTGGATTTCGGTATTTCCCAATAAATACCTCGAATCTTTATAGCGTATCCCAGTGGCATGTGTGAATTTCCCATTTTTTGTTCGGCCTTCTAAATGGGCACTGCCTCCCAACAAACCTGCAATTAAGGAGGCACGAGTAGTACTGGGAGTTTTATACGTAATGTTGAGAGAGGATGATAACTTATCACCATATTTGGGCTGCCAACCTCCTGCCGAAAAAGAAACGCCTTCAACCAATTCAGGATTGACAAAGCTTAAGCCCTCTTGTTGGCCTGATCGAACTAAAAAGGGACGGTAAACTTGAATGTCATTGACATAAACGAGGTTTTCATCAAAATTACCGCCACGTACCGAATAGCTCGAAGACAATTCATTATTGCCAACAACGCCAATTTGTCCAACTAAGGCTTGATTAAAATCCCCAAATGCACTGATATTGCTGCGAATGGTTCGTGCCTTTAAATACAAGGTTCCTGCTTCATCCCGCGTTTTTTCTTCTTCTTTATTGGTGATGATATCCACTTCTTCTAGTTCAATGATTTTTTCACCCAATTGAATCGTTAAGGATTTGACTTCATTCGGTTTTAAATTCAGTTGGAAGCGTTTTTCTTTATATTCTATGTGCTTAATTACCAAAGTAAAATCTTGAGTAGCAGGGACTTCAAGACGGAAATTTCCCGATTTATCCGTTGCTGTACCTGTGGCAGAATTGAGAATAGAAATGGTGACCAACTCAATGGCCTGATTTTTTGCATTAATGACTTTCCCTTCTATAATGGCTGTTTGTTGGGCAAAGGCGTATGCAAAGGAACTACAAATTAA
>JBMYQA010000334.1:0-6228 GCA_049600855.1 Flammeovirgaceae bacterium
TGGAGCCTTAGAGCATTCTTATTGTTCCTTCTATTTTCTGCCAGAATACGATGATTATAACCAGTTAAAAGAAATCATCAGTAGTGTAGCCGCCCATGAGTTTTTACATATTCTTACCCCACTGAATATTCACAGCAAAGAAATTGAAAATTTCGACTTTCGAAACCCTAAAATGTCGAAACACTTGTGGCTGTATGAAGGCGTTACCGAATACTTTTCATACCTCATTCAGATTCAATCAGGTTTAATGGATTATTCCACTTTTTTGGACGAGTGGCGTGGAAAAATCGTGAGCGATTTAGCCTATAAGCCCATTTCTTTTACCGTAATGAGCGAACGCATTGTAGAACCCAAATACCAGAAAATGTATTTGAATGTTTATGCCAAAGGCGCGCTCATCGGACTGATGCTCGATCTTCGTTTAAATGAATTAAGTGGAGGGAAACAAAGCCTAAAATCGGTAATGATGGCACTTTCCCAAAAATATGGCCCATCTAAGCCCTTTGATGATGATCAATTTATTCAGGAAATTACGGCAATGACTTATCCAGAAATTGGCACTTTTTTTCAAAAGTATGTTATTGGAGATGCGCCATTACCTTATAAAGAGTATCTTGAAAAGATAGGCTGGGAATACTTGCCAGAAGCCAATGTAAAGGTGTATAACTATGGAAAAGTCGCGATTGGTTATGATCCAGAGCTGGAGATTTTTTACGTGCGTTATGCCAAAGAAAATGTGTTTGGCCTTCGTGAAGATGATATTTTGAAAAAAGTTAACGGGCAAACCTTGACCCTGGCCAATGCAGAACGTTTGCTCATCGACTTTCAAAATGCCGAATCTCCAGCAGAAATCACCATTCACTTTCAACGCAGCGACACCGATATGGAAGTTTCCGCCAAGCCCCAAGTGCTGCTTCAAAAGCAAAAGCACGTGTTACGGGAAATTCCCAATATTAGCGTCAATCAAACCCAACTTCGAGTAATGTTGTTTGGGTTGAATGCTTTTCCTAAACAGTAAAAAAGGAAGGTACTATCGATAAACTACTTAACCATTCGCAAGTCTTTTGCCACAAATTTAGCTACGAGTAGCAAGCGCTCTGCAAGTTTATCTTGCGGCTCGCAGTCAACTAAGCTTGGCTTTAGTTGTAACAAAAGCGCAAACAAAAACCTTCTTCAACTTAGGTACTGAAGAAGGTTTGGAAAAATGCTTTAAACTTTTTAGCTCAACACCTTCATATTCAATAAAATAGATACAAGAATCTAATTCAACCAGTAATTCAATTTATTGTTTTGGTATTTGTTCATTAGCAATTTTAATAATCTGAGCTTTTTGTTGGGTTTCATTCCCTTGAAAACTACTCCCTAAAGATGCGATGACATGCCCTTGCAGTACCCCTTTTCCATCTACTACCTCAAACTTCCATTGCACATTGTCCCCTCCCTCACTTACACAATTGTGAAGGTACTTTGCATTACCTACGCGCTTATCTCCTTTGTAACAACCTTGCTCTACTACTTTACCTAACTTTAATGCCATAATAATTAAATTTACATTGACTAAATAATTTACAATTCACGTCAAGGTAAAAATTTAGCTGACTCAAGTCAAGACATTTTTGTAAACTTTGTGCTAGCGACTTTAGCGAGTTACCGTTCACAATTATGAACCGTTTCACGTTCATCCTTTATGCCCAGCTTAACCAAAATATCATTCATTAAGCACCAATTTGTGAGGGATGATTGAAACAAGTTTACTCCGACAAAAGCAGTAAACCACAGCCAATTCTGATGGACATAAATAGACAGTAATATGCTCGTCATGATAAAAAAACCTGCAATCGCATGAATAATTCGAGTTCTCATTTTTTTATAGGTTTCCAATTGAACACGCCTGAACATCTTAATGTCTAATGAACTAAGCGCGTTGTAGTAATTAAAAATTATCTGAAAAGACTTTCGAAGGCATCAAAGGCTCAACTCAAGACTAGGCTTGAGGCACAACCCAGATCATGGTTCAATTGATGAGTACTTGTGTACCCACACCATGAATTTCGCATATCATGTAAAATACCTTAATCTCTTTTAAGACTTTTAGGCATCTTCACTACCCAAATACCCCGCAATTGATTCACATCATAACCGATGGCTTTATCTTTGGGATACAACTCATTTATCTTTGACAAGGTAGTTGCTTTCAAGGTTTCATTGGCTTTCCCATGACATTGCAAACACATCTGATTGGTCATAATCGGGTAATACCCCACTACCTCTTTCGTCCCTTCGACCAACAAAGGTTCAGGCTTTTTACCCTCGTTAATGCGTTGTTTTTGTGTTTTGATATAGGCAAGCTCTTCTTTATTCGCTTGATTACTTGGATTGCGGTTGTTGTCAGAAACGCGCTTAATGTCAACACCAAGATGCTGTTGCATACTGTCTGTCAGCGGTAAAGCTCGTTCATTGCAAAAAGCAAGCGCACCTGCTGTACCTTTCGCTTTTAGGGCAGTCATTAAGTTTTTTCCTAGCACAGCTTTAGTTGCCATCGCATACTCCATACCTTGCTCCTTGTACGATTTATCCTTGCTCATCTCTGCGCCAGGTTTTCCAGATAAGTGCCAACCAGATTTTTCAATATCTGTATGATACAAATAAGTGGTAACAGCCTTTACTTGCGCATCTGTCAGGCTCATTTTAGGCATTAACCCAAAACGTTCCACCGCATGACGCATCTTAGCCTGTTTTTCTGATGGGTTACTCAAAAAGAGCTTCATCGCAGCATGAAATGGAGGATACTTCATACCATCTTGCATATAATGTTGCTTAATTGCATGAAAAGGCGGCGCAATCCTGTTATTCCCTGTAGCCTCAGGCGAATGACAAGCAAAACACTGTGTTTTCATAATCTGCAAACCCTCGGCTAGTAATTCCTGATTGATGTTAGCGTTTACAATTACCTCGCTTTCCTTCTCTGCTGATTGAGAACAAGCTAACAAGGTAAAAAATAAAACAGTTTGGAGCGACAGAAAGTATATAATCCTCATATTCAGTCAGTTGAACGTGTAGCATTCACCTTAAACAGTCTTCTAAGATGTAGATTCGTAATGCTTACACCTCATCTTACTTGCTTAAGTAAGTTTTTCAAAGCTAAACACGGCATCTGAATTTGTATGTGATGAAGCTCACACTACTCAGATTATTTTCTTGAATAGCTTGGTTAGAATTTTCTGAGGCAAATAAAAAAGGCTAGCATTACGCTAACCTCTTTTCCATTTCTTAGAAAGAACTTGTCTAACATTCATTTCTTTCGGCTAGGGTAGTCCCGCTCCAAAAGGTTAGGCAAGTTCAAAATTATGCTTATGCCAAAGCAGCATTCGCAGCTCTTTTACGTTCATGCTCTTGCAGTAAAATCTTACGCATCCGAATGCTTTCTGGAGTTACTTCAACGTATTCGTCTTTTTGTATGTACTCCATCGCTTCTTCTAAAGAGAAGATGATTGGAGGGGCAATTTTAGCTTTGTCGTCTGCACCTGCCGAACGAACGTTGCTGAGTTTTTTCGATTTGGTGACATTAATCGACAAGTCGTTCGATCGGATGTGTTCGCCTACTACTTGTCCCATGTACACTTCTTCGCCAGGCTTAATGAAGAATTTACCACGGTCTTGTAATTTATCAATCGCATAGGCAAAAGAGGCACCTGATTCATGGGCAATCAAAGCGCCATTGCTTCTTGCGGGAATTTCACCACGATAGGGCGCATATTTTGTAAAACGGTGCGCCATAATCGCTTCTCCTGCGGTCGCATTCAAAATATTGTTTCGCAAACCAATCAAGCCACGAGAAGGAATTTCGAACTCAATGTGTGTTAAGTCGCCTTTTGGCTCCATCACTTTCAGTTCCCCTTTCTTTTGCGTCACCAATTCAATGACCTTACCTGAAGAAGTTTCAGGCGTATCCACCGTTAATAATTCAATTGGTTCACATTTCTCTCCATCAATTTCTTTAATAATCACCCTTGGTTGCCCCAATTGCAATTCATAACCTTCGCGACGCATGGTTTCTACCAATACAGACAAGTGAAGAATACCACGGCCATACACGATGTAGGAATCAGGCGATTCGGTTTCCTCCACTTTTAGGGCAAGGTTTTTCTCTGTTTCTTTATACAAACGATCGCGCAAATGTCTTGATGTTACGTATTTCCCTTCTTTGCCAAAGAATGGCGAGTTGTTTACAGTAAACAACATGCTCATGGTTGGCTCATCAATGGCAATGGGAGGAAGTGCCTCTGGGTTTTCCAAATCGGCTACGGTATCTCCAATATCGAAGCCTTCAATACCAGTAAGGGCACATAAGTCACCGCTGAACACCTCATCGGCTTTTGCCTTGCCTAAGCCTTCAAATACAAATACCTCTTTTACTTTAGATTTTACCTGTGTACCATCGCGTTTCACTAAAGTAACTTGCTGGTTATTCTTGATACTTCCGCGAATTACACGGCCAATCGCAATACGACCGATGTACGAAGAATAGTCAATGGTAGTGATTTGCATCTGCGTAGTTCCTTCATTCTTTTTAGGCGCGGGAATCACTTCAATGATTTTATCAATCAGTGGTGTAACGGTGTCGGTTGGCTTTTGCCAATCGTCTGACATCCAGCCATTTTTTGCAGAACCAAAAATCGTTGGAAAGTCCAATTGATCTTCTGTGGCATCCAAATTGAACATCAATTCAAACACATCCTCTTGCACCTCATCAGGACGGCAATTTTGCTTGTCCACTTTGTTGATCACCACAATGGGTTTCAATCCCAATTCAATGGCCTTAGAAAGCACATAGCGAGTTTGAGGCATGGGCCCTTCAAAGGCATCCACTAATAACAATACCCCATCTGCCATATTTAATACTCGTTCTACTTCACCGCCAAAGTCTGCGTGTCCTGGAGTATCAATAATATTGATTTTTGTGCCCTTATAGTTCACTGAAACGTTTTTAGACAAGATCGTAATTCCACGCTCACGCTCCAAGTCATTATTATCAAGCACCAATTCTTTTTTCTCTTCATGATCCTCGAATAGTTTACATTCATAAAGGATCTTATCCACTAATGTGGTCTTGCCGTGATCTACGTGGGCAATGATTGCCACATTCCTGATGGGTTGTTCCATGCTCTGCTATTTTGCTTTATTTTTTAGAAGGTGCAAAATTAAAAAATTGAAGCGAGAAAATAGTTCATCAAGTCAAGTAATTCGTAAACCCCTTCAAATCTTCATGTAGAATTCATGTAACAAACGCTTGAATTAATGCCAAAATCATCCTTTCTTTCGGTACTTATCGTAAGCCTTCTTACGCCCAAAGAAGTGTACCCATTGAATAAAGTTAAATTCGAGGTGATCGAACATCATTTTTTCCCCAGCAACTTCCAAATGCAAGTTAGGAATCCAGCGCAAATTGGTACGAAGTAAATTAATATCCGTTTCGGTTACCCGAATGTCCCAACCCAACACAAAGCCTACTGCGGGTTTCGTTTCGGTGTATGCATTTCCATTCACAGTTAAGTGAAGTCGCTCCACCGAAGCCGTAACTCCAGCAAATGGTGCAAACCCTAACCAATTGAATAAGTAACGATAGCCTTCTAGCATAAACGAGTGGCGATTAATTTTTAACTTATCGTCAAAGCCTTTAAACTGATCACTCATGGTTCTGTAAGCTAAACCAACGTTGGTCTTTACAGGATGGAAATACCTTCCAAACGTAATGTCGGGCATAAATCCACCCGAAAAGTCTTGGTACAAATGGGGGAAATTTGCTTGCAAATACGGTGATTTGGAGAGTTGTAAGCCAGCAGAGGGGCCAATTCCTACATACCAAGCAGACAATCTGTTCTCTTTTGTTAAAATATGGTGCTTGGCATTAAATTGATTAATTGCTTTTGGATTTCTTGCATGACGATCGGCATCCCAATACTTTAACACACTGATGTTAAATGAAAGTGGATTGAATTCAATTTGCCCAACCTGATTTGGCCCAATGTAATGATTAATACGTTGCTTCGATTGATAGTAGGTCGAAGCACTAATCAGGTATTTCTTTGTGGTATAGGTTAAACCTGCTTGCAATGGAACAATCATTTTATCATAAGTAGGTGCCCGTTCCGCATAATTCTCCCCCACTCCTTCTTGCCTGAAGGTGAGTCCTCGAAAACTAATTCCCACAAACGGGCTTATTCGGTT
>JBMYQA010000335.1:0-6184 GCA_049600855.1 Flammeovirgaceae bacterium
TTGATAATCAGTTGCTTATTTATTTTTAAGCATCATTTTGACATTGACAAAAAACGTACCGCTCACTAATGGAGTGGTATATAAGAAACTAAAATAGTTTTCATTTGATGTTTAATTTGGGATAATCAACTTGAATGTTCTTACGGAATCAATCTAAGCAGGTTGGTACATGTGCTACTTGCATTTGGATAACCTGCTATAAAGCCATGTTTAAATCCCATAATTAAGTATCAGCTTCAACAACCTAAATTTTTTCTTATGTCGAAGAAGAAGGTAATCAGAAGAGAGGATGCCTTAGAGTATCATGCTAAAGGTAAGCCAGGGAAGATTGAAGTCATCCCTACAAAAGAAACCAAAACCCAGCGAGATTTGGCTTTGGCTTATTCGCCAGGAGTTGCTGAACCCTGTATTGAAATTGCAGAAAACCTTGACAATGTGTACAAGTACACGGCAAAAGGGAATTTAGTTGCTGTAATTTCAAATGGAACTGCAGTATTGGGTTTAGGTAATTTGGGACCAGAGGCTTCAAAACCTGTTATGGAGGGGAAAGGTATTCTTTTCAAAATCTTTGCGGGAATTGATGTATTCGATATTGAATTGAATTGTACGGATCCTGATGACTTTGTAAAAGTGGTAAAGGCGATGGAACCCACTTTTGGAGGGGTGAATTTAGAAGATATTAAAGCACCTGAGGCTTTTGAAATTGAGGAACGTTTAAAAAAGGAATTAAATATTCCCGTAATGCACGATGATCAACATGGTACTGCAATTATCTCAGGGGCAGCCATGTTAAATGCTTTAGAGGTAGTTGGTAAAAAGATTGAAGAGGTGGTGATGGTGGTATCTGGCGCAGGAGCTTCGGCACTTTCATGTGCGAGCATCTTTATTCAATTGGGCATGAAACGTGAAAATGTCATCATGCTTGATAGCAAAGGCGTGATTCGATCTGATCGTGAAAACCTCAATAAGTATAAAGCTCAATTTGCTTCAGATCGCGATTTACATACCTTAGAAGAAGCATTAGAAGGAGCTGATATTTTCTTAGGCCTTTCTCGTGGCGATTTGATGACTCCCGAAATGTTGCTTTCCATGGCGGATCATCCGATTGTATTTGCCCTAGCCAATCCCGATCCTGAAATCGCTTACGATTTGGCGATCAAAACTCGCGAAGATGTGATTATGGCTACAGGCCGTTCAGATCATCCCAATCAGGTGAATAACGTATTGGGTTTTCCTTTCATCTTTCGTGGGGCAATGGACGTGCATGCTACAGAAATTAATGAGGAAATGAAGTTGGCAGCCGTAAAAGCATTGGCGGCATTAGCTAAAGAGGCCGTTCCTGATATGGTAGCGCGTGCTTACAACAAAACAAAGTTCGTTTTTGGCAAAGATTACATCATTCCTAAACCTTTAGACCCCCGATTATTGACCACAGTAGCACCTGCTGTGGCAAAAGCGGCAATGGATAGTGGAGTCGCACAACATCCAATTAAAGATTGGGATCAGTACGAGTTAGAATTGAAGAAGCGCTTAGGCGCTGACGATACCATTATTCGATTCATTATGAATAAGGCACGTCAAAATCCAAAGCGAATTGTCTTTTCCGAGGCCGATGATCACCGCATTTTAAGAGCGATACAAATTGCATTGGATGAAGGGATTATTCGTGCACCTATTTTATTAGGAAATAAAGACCATATTGAAGGAATTATCAAAGAGCATCAATTGGATTTGAAAGATATCACCATTCTCGATCCAAAAGTGGATACGCCTGAATTATGGGAATACCGAAATCGATATGCCGAAGCATTATTCAAAAAGCGCCAACGCAGGGGAATGAATAAATATGAGGCCACTACCTCTTTGCGCAGAAGGAGTTATTTTGGTACCATGATGCTGGAAATGGGTGACGTGGATGCATTAGTATCTGGCATGAGCCGAAAGTATTCTGACACGATTCGGCCAGGTTTGGAAATCATTGGCACACACGATGGCGATGGCGAAAAAGTGGCGAGTATGTACCTGATGTTAACCAAAAGAGGGCCTATATTTTTTGCGGATACCACCATTATTCCAAACCCAAAGGCTGAAGATTTAGTACGGATTGCCGTATTAGCTGCTAGGGCTGTGAAGAGTGGAGTAAACCTCGAACCCCGAATTGCCATGCTTTCGTATTCTAATTTTGGCTCATCCGATTTGCCTGAACCAAGGGAAGTCAGAAAAGCAGTGAAAATCTTGAAACGCGATTATCCGTATTATCAAGTAGATGGGGAAGTACAAGCCAATTTAGCGTTCAATACCGATACTTTGAAAGAAAATTATCCTTTTTCCGATTTAGTAGAAGGGGAGCCTAACGTACTCATATTCCCTAACCTAGCCGCAGCAAATATTTCTTATAAGTTGCTCCAAGTGTTTAGCGGCATTGATGCCATTGGACCAATTTTACTAGGAATGGATAAACCCGTTCACATTTTACAAATTGGCAGTACCGTGCGTGAAATCGTAAATATGATTGCCATTGCTACGGTAGATGCGCAATTGCGGGAAGAAGATGCCATGCGAAAGAAAGAAACGACAATGAGCTAATTTTTAAAACCTCATTCATTCTAAAAAAAAGCAGCTTAAATCAGCTGCTTTTTTTGTCAAATTATCCAATCTTAAATCCAATAACTAATATATCGTCAATTTGCTTTTCGCCACCTTCTTGCATCCATTGCTTGATGTTCGTTTGAAGGAGCTGTTGTTGCTCAGCCATGGGTAAATGATGAATGCTGAGCAGCAAATCTTTTAAGCGTTTGATCATAAACTTTCTGCCTTCAGGTCCGCCCATCTGGTCGATGTAACCATCAGTAAATAAATAACAGGTAGTTGGTTGGTCAAAGGCGATGGTATGTAAATCATAGACTTCAGGGCGGTTTTTCATTTTAAATCCACCAATGGACAAGCGGCTCCCTTTTACGAAGGTTAATTCTCCGTTTTGTAGGTAAACTAAGTCATTTTTTGCCCCAGCAAAGTGGAGCTCCTGCTTAGCCGTATCAATGCTGCACAAGGCCATATCCATACCATCTTGATTGGCAGATACATTTTGGTTTAATAGTTTTCCAACCCCTTTATTGAGCAAGTCCAAAACTTGGTCGGGCTGAGTGATGCCTTTATCCGACACAATTTGATCGAGCAAGGCATCGCCAATCATACTCATAAAAGCACCAGGCACGCCATGTCCCGTACAATCTACCGCCGCAATCAAGATTTGATTGTTTTTTTGTGTAGCCCAATAAAAATCCCCACTTACCACATCTCGCGGCATAAACAATATAAAATGATCTTCAAATAGCTGGAGAAGCTTTTGGGAGCTAGGAAGCATCGCTTGCTGTATGCGTTTTGCATAATTGATACTAGAGGTAATCTGGAAGTTCTTTTTTTGGATGTCTTTGTTTTGTTCATCCAGTAGATCGCGTTGAGCCATGATTTCCTCATTTTGTTGTCCCAGCTCTACGTTTTTCTCAAGGATATCATTCTTTTGCTCTTCAATGACTAAGGTACGCTCCTTAACCAATCGCTCTAAATGTTCTTTCTCTTTTCGGAGTTTACGCGCATATAGTCGCGCGGAAGCCCAAAGTAAACCTCCAAAGGCAAATACGTATGAAAAGTAGGCGACTTTGGTACGATAAAATGGGGGAAGAACGGTAAAAGAATAGCTGCCTACCGCACTTTCAAACCCATACGCGTTTTTGGTTTTTACCTTAAAGGTGTACTTCCGTTCAGGTAAATTGGTGTAATGCTGTTTCGCATCACGTGTCCAAGCCGACCACTTTTTATCATAGCCTTCCAATTGAACACTATACTGATTAGGTTCATCTCCGTCAAAGCTTGGGCTGGCATAATGAAACGTGAGAATGTTGTACTCATGATTAATCTTAGGAATTTTTTGAGAAACCGTTCCATTAAAAATAAGTGAATCTTCTACCATCACGACCTTTCGGACATAAGAGGGGAAGTCTTGTTGGATAGCCAATTGTTGCACCCGATTACGCATATCAAAGCGATAAATGCCTGATGCACCACCTAGCCAAGTGACAGCAGTATTGGCCTCATCGTGATAAATCTCTTCGTAGGACTGTGCTGGTAAGCGCTTGTAAGGGCCTTGTATCGGCACATTGTCACGATCGAAAACAGCCAAAGGGCTTGAGCCACTTTCTACGCCAATCATCCAAAGCTCTCCTGTTGATTTTTCCGCAATTCTGTAAATATCCGTTTTGTCACTTAGCGCATTCGTTGCACCAAGATGGCCATGACCCAACATGGATCGTTGGAAGGCTTTTTCTTGAGCGTTAAACTCGTAGAGTCCTTTAGTGCTGGCTACAATTAACGCATTTCCGATCCGATAAGGATAGAGGTCTTTTAAATTAGCTAAATCAGGAAAACTATCGTAAGTAGCGATTAAATAAGAAGATTTTTCTGCTGATTGATCATCCACTTTCACCTGATTGATACCTGAGAAGGAAGTGCCTAACCAAATGGAACCAGCTGCACCTTGTGCCATTTTACGTATCTCAGATTTAGCAGTATACCTCAATTTGGGATCAAGAACAAATGAAGCTTCACGAGTTCCCTTTCGTTTAAAATAGCCTACAGCAAGTCGGTTTTCCGCAGCGATGTAGAGTTTCGTAGGATCATGATCATCCAACAGTAAATGGAAGGAAACGCCTTGGCTGATTTGATCTAACTCCTTCCCATCGTAACAGTAAACCCCATTTTCAGAGGCAATCACTAAAATGGTATCTTGACTATTGGGAACTGGGAATTTCAAGAAGTCCCAAATTTGTTGATCGGCCATCTCTTGAACAGGGATGAACTGATTATTTTCTAATTGATACATGCCCACATCGGTACCTGCATACAAAATTCCCTGATAACGCATGATGGTATTGACACCTGAGGGAATCCCCAATTGCTTATCGAAATAGCTGATGGGAGAGGACAATTCGATGTAAGAGATGCCATTATTGGTTCCCACCCAAAGACCACCCGTACGATCTTCTAGCAAGTTGATGCAAACATCGTCTAATAAGCCCAACTCTTGGGTAACATGGCGAAGGGTAAGCCCCTCAGAGTTTAGTACATAAACTCCATCTCCTAATGTGGTAAATGCATAATTTTTATTCTTTAACTGAATGCCATGATAAATTACTTCAGGATTTATAGTAGCTTGTTGAAAAGTACTACTTGCTGCGCGATCAACATCAGGGTTAAAGCTTAGGAAACCCGTTTTAGTAGCAGCGAGCAGGCGATGATCAGCGAAAGGCATTAAGGCATAAATGCGCTTTTCTTTGAAAAAACTGCTGATGGGCAACTCGTGAAGTGCCCCATTTTTGTATTCCATCAGGCCTTTTTCATAGGTCATAATAAAAACCCGATCACCCAAGGTATACCCTCGGTGAAATCCCGATGACAGGTGAAGCGTCGATAAGGCATCTCCTGACCAAATGAATAAATAGTCATTTGTGATAAAAATAATTTCGTTATTGGATGAGGCTAAAATCTCCCAAACATTCGTGAATTTCTCTTTGAGACTATCAGGGACATATTGGACAAACGATTGGTAAGCAGTACCGCCAATAGAATCCTGAACGAGTTGACCAAAATCACCTTGTGCGCCTACATAAATCTTTCCATCAGCAGATTTAGCCAGCGAACGCACCACACTTTGATTACTTACCGGAATTAAGCGCCAAGTATGACCATCATATTCTAAGACTCCAAAATTATTGCCTACATAAATGAGCTCATTATCACGTTGAACCAAGCTCCAATTTTGTGTATGGCCATTGTAAGCACTCGGAGGAAAGTTTTTAATAAAAGGTTTCCCAAGCTCCTGAGCCAAGGAGGAAGTAATTGTGATGAGTAGTAGAAAATAGAAGATGACTATGCTCCTCATTAGGTTTATGATAAGGTTAAAGCGGTCAATTTTTGTGTAAAAGCCTAAAAAGTGCTAGTGATAGGTGCTAATCAATATAGTAATTGGTGTTTGAGTTTGTGAAAATACGCGACGTGTAAAGCTTTTCAAAACATATCTTTTTATAATATACATATATTAAGAGTTATTACCTATTCTTAATAACTCTTCTTTTCACTACCGTACACAAAAAAATGTGCTAAAACTCTTGCAAAATATTCAGCAAGC
>JBMYQA010000336.1:0-6164 GCA_049600855.1 Flammeovirgaceae bacterium
GTATAAAAAGGATTAAGACAATCGCACAAAACCCGATCCGTTATTTTCTAGTGTCTCCGAGAGGGTCTCCATTCCATTGGGACAGTCCTACTGCGGCCAGTATAAAAAGGATTAAGGCTGTATATCGAAAAATGACAAAAAAGCTTTTTGCAGCATAGTAAGCATCTTGCACAGCGTGTGCATTGCCGTAACCCGAGTCACAGACTCTCACTCTTGTTGACTATTAGCCCGTAGCCGGCACAAGTCGCAGACTTGCGCCAGTGGTGAGGTTTACAAGTAAAAGTGTAAAAGTCGCATTGCAAATGCTTCCATTTGGGTTATTTGCCACAGTTTCACACGAATTTGGAAATGCGTGCGAGCCTTATTTTTATTTTTTCCTGAAAATCACAGACTTGCGCTAGTAGTGCTTAGTGGCAGGTCAAGCAAGTAGTCAAATTAGTAGCTAAAGGTTTCATTCCAGGAGCGGTCGAGTGCGCTGATGCGGTATTCGTAAGCTCCACTGCGCTGTGGGTCAAACCACGATTTTTGCTTGGCCGATACGATGGCCACGATGAAATTGCTGTCATTTTCTGAAAATGCCGTTCCTTTGGGATAGCGGTAAATCACGTATTTTGCCGCTCTTTGTCCGTCAGGCGCTTTTTTGGAGCGCTTCCACTTTAAGGTCACTCCATTCACCTCCTGAATCACCCTGACTTTTCTGGGTGGCAAAGGCGGCACGGCATCTTTCCAATACATGGTGGGAAGCAAGGCGGGCTGGGCATAAAACTCTTCCTTCAGCCTGGTGTTAATTCCTCCTGGGTTCTGATTCAAAAACTTTGACCGAAAAAAGATGCTTCCCTGAATTTCTTTAGGGTAATTGCGCACCAATTTAATCTGATCGGGCATTTCTTCGGGATTATACCAAGCAGAGTCGTAATTATTGTTGATCTTATAGACCGCATGCCCAATGTATACGTGCCGATTTGCAGCATTGTCGGCCCACCAAGGAATCAACACATTAAAGGCCGCAGGCTTAAAAGTGGTAGACCAGTAAATTTGGGGCGCGATGTAATCTATCCAACCTTCATCTAGCCACAATTTGGTGTCGGCATAAATCGAATCGTAAGAGGGAATGCTTGCATAGGTATCGGAACCCAATGGGTCATCTTTTTTGTTCCGCCACACCCCAAACGGGCTAATGCCAAACTTTACGTGTTTCTTTTCGGCTTCAATATTGATGTGCAGGGTTTTAATGAAGTTATTGATGTTTGCCCTGCGCCAATCTCCTTTATCGGTAAAGCCATTCGCATGTGTTTTATAGGTGTGATTGTCCTCAAAAGGCTGACCATTTACTGGGTAAGGATAGAAGTAATCGTCGAAATGCACGCCATCAATATCGTATTTTTTCACGACTGACATGATTTCTTTGACGAGGTATTTGCGTGCTTCGGGAATGCCAGGATTGATGTATTTCCCATAGTGATAATCGACCAACCACTCTGGATGCCGCCTGCTGATGTGTTTCTTGGACAGGCTATCTTGGCCTTTGGCAAAAGCTCGGAATGGATTAAACCAAGCGTGCAATTCCATGTTGCGCTTATGACATTCTGAAATCACAAATTTTAGCGGATCGAATCCCGGCTTTTCGCCCTGTTCGCCTGTAAGCCATTCTGACCAAGGTTCATTTTTACTTCGATAGAAGGCATCTGATGCTGGGCGCACTTGGAAAATCACCGCATTGATGCCCGCCTTTTGATGTTCATCTAATAATTGAAGAAACGCTTCTTGTTGTGCCTGCTTCCACAATCCTTTTTTGGGCGGCCAATCAATGTTGTGAATCGTAGAAACCCAAACGCCTCGGAATTCTCGCTTAGGCGCTTGTTGGCCTTGGAGCAGGTTAGGAATCAGTATCAGTAAACTTACTAAAAAAACTAAAATTTGCTTATACATGAATTTTAATGAGATAAATTGCGCATTAAATCTAATTCGTTTCATTATGAAATGAATCGCAGTCTGTTACGTTTTAAGACTTATGCGAAAATACTTAATTTTCTTTCTTTGGACTGTAAATATAGTCTTGCGTTTTTGGGGAATTTGGTTTCCCCAAGAAGGCTTTGACGAAGGGCAAAATTTACAAGGTGCCCAGTTAATCACCAAACTATTTAGTGGAGAATTTACGCCCCAAATTGTGACAATTTATGGCTTTTTGGGCAAAGTGTTGAGCTTTATCCCTTATCATGTTGGAAATTGGCTCGAAAGTTACCTGCCGTATTCCTCAGACATTCCTTTAGGATTGGTCTGCATGCGCATGGCAATTTCCTTTCTCCCTAATGTATTCACCATCTACATGAGCCTCAAACTCGTTAAATCACTGATTAACCATCCCTCCGCTCCCATCATCACCTTATGTTTTTACCTCCTTGCATTTAAACACATCGAAACGGCTCATTATGCAGTAAACGACTCTTTGTGTACTTTTTTGGCGGTGTGGTGCATGCAACAATTTATTCGCTATCGAGAAACGCAACAGGCCAAACACTTAAGCTATGCTGGTATACTCGCCGCATTCGCTTCAGCGGCAAAAATTCATGTAGGCTTACTTTTAGGTGCGAGCATTGGCTTGAGCTTTTTAGTAGATTTGTATCTCCAAAACTTTCGGAAAACAGCTGTACTGGCTAACTTTCGTTTCATCCTACGGTTTGGTCTAGCATTTACACTTACCTTTCTCGTGATTAACTTGCCGTACATCATCCATCTCCGACTTTGGGTTGGGGAAGTGCTGTATCACATCCGCAGCTATCCTTTTTATTACAAAGGGGGCTTGCTCACCTATTTTTACTTCAATCCGCCTTACGGCATTGGCGTACCCACACTCGTACTGGCTTTCATAGCGATTATTATTGTTTTGATAAAAAAAGAGGCCAGAAAGTGGGAAACTGTTATGGCTTTTACGGCTCTCTTCATTTTTTTCTTAGCCAGTTCCAGAGGCGCTATCCACCGATGGGCCATTCCGCTTACGCCCTTTTTAATACTTTTAGCCACCAAAACGGGTGTAGCGTGGATTGATTGGGGCACAAAAAAAGTGGGGCAAGTGTATAGTTATCTGCTTAGCTTGCTACTTATCATTGGCATTGGGTTTCTTCCGTTCACTCATGCATTGAAGTTGGCTGATAACCTCGCCCAAAGCCCAAATACCTATGATGCATTAAATGATTTCATGAAGGATATTCCGCGTTCATCTTGCGCGGGTCGCTATTACGAAACGGCTAAATTAGCGTTTGAATTAGCTCCTTTAACGGAGGTCAGCAAAGAGGCACTAGATCGAAACAAAATCAATTATGTCATTTTCAGCGATTTTTACTTTCCCAAAGACAAACCTTTTGAGATCGGTTTTAGCCACATTGCCAAGCAGTTGCAGTTACATGAGTGGTACGCTTTACGCGAATACATTGAGCGAGAATGGGAGCTCCATCAGGTAATTTCTCCGAAATACTATACCCCTTGGAGCACCAATATTGGCAATCCCCCACCCTTTTACATTTACAAACGGCCAAGCCATTGAGTAAAGCACAAACAATAATGCTTTACTAAATTGAACGTTCGGGTAGTGGATTTCCCGCTTGATTGAGGTCAAACTGTAAGCGAATCAAATTGGCATAGATTCCGTCATTCAGCTGAGCCAATTCTTCGTGCGTTCCTGTTTCGGCTATTCGTCCTTCATCCAGTACGTAAATTCGGTCTACGTGGCGGATGGTAGCTAAGCGATGGGCAATAATGATGGAGGTTCTGCCTTCCATCAAACGGTCTAAGGCTTCTTGGACTAACTTTTCAGATTCGGCATCCAATGAGCTTGTTGCCTCATCCAATAATAAAATGGCAGGATCTTTCAGAATGGCTCGTGCAATGGCAATGCGCTGACGTTGCCCGCCTGAGAGCTTCACGCCTCGTTCTCCAACTAAAGTATCTAGTCCTTCGGGAAATGCTTCAATAAAATTGAAGGCATTTGCTTGTTTAGCCGCTTGGATAATTTCCTCATCGCTCGCATTGGGTCGTCCGTAGGAAATATTTTCACGAATGCTCCCGCCAAATAAGATCACTTCTTGTGGAACAATACCAATATTTCCCCGATAATACGCCAAATCAAAAGACGCAATGGATTTTCCATCTACCAAGATTTGCCCCTCATTTTGTTGGTAAAACCGCAGTAATAGCTGAATAATTGTTGATTTCCCCGCTCCGCTATGGCCCACCAATGCCACTTTTTGTCCTGCTTCAATGGCTAAATTAATTCCTTTCAGCACATCTATCTCTGGGCGTGTAGGATAATGAAACCGTAAATTTTCAAAGTTAATATTTCCTTTTAACGGCGCATCGAGGTGTAATTTCCCCTCATTCTCCACTTCTTCTGATGGCGCATGTAAAATTTCCAATACACGCTCGGAAGCCCCAATGCCTTTTTGCATATTGCCATACATATCGCCCAAACCAGCTACAGATCCGCCTACAAATAAGGTAATAAACACAAATGACAGCAATTCGCCAACCGAAATTGTTCCGCTTTGTACGAGCCCTGCACCAAACCAAATCACGGCTAAAATGCCACTAAATAGGGCAAAAATTAGGAAGGAAATAAACATGGCTCGATACTTTGCGGTGTTAATGGCAATGGCAACCGTTTCTTTCATCACTTTTCCATAGCGGAGTGCCTCAAACACCTCATTGGTAAAGGCTTTAACCATGGTTAAGGCGAGCAATGTTTCTTCTACAATTGTATTCGTATCGGCTAAAGAATCCTGTGTTTTTTTCGATAGGGTTCGAATGTATCTTCCAAAAAACATCACGATTAGGATGATGGGCGGAAAGGTAAGCAACATAAATCCCGTCAGTTTGGGCGTTAAAACGAGTAAAATCACAATTCCAGCAATGAGGATAATCAGTTGGCGAATTAACTCGGCCAAAGTAGTTGAAAAAGTATCTTGAAGGACAGACACATCGGCTGTAATTCTACTCATTAAGGCTCCTGTTCGTTCTTTATCGTAAAACGCCATGGGCAAACACATGAACTTTTTGTAAAGTGCTTGGCGAATATCAGCCGTGGAAGGTTGGATGACTTTGGCAAATAAATAGACGCGGAAGAATGAAAAAATGGCTTGTAAGATAAAAACGCCAAATAGCGATAGGGTAATTTGATCAATATCTTTGATGGGGAAATCGGTTGTTCCTTTGGCAGCATCAACTAAAGGCCCTACCAATACCGGAAAAGCTAAGGAGATTAAGCTAGAGAAAATTAAAAAAACAAATCCTGCATAAAACAACCACTGATAGGGTTTCATAAACTTGAAAATCTCCATCAGTTTGCCAACACCTTCTTTATTTAATTTATGTTTCTTATCCGCTTCACTCAAAGGTTCTTTTCTTCTTGCCATTGGTATAGGTTAGTTGAGGCGCAAATTTAAGTAGTTAGATTATCAAAAAAAATCCTTAGACCACCGTGATGATCTAAGGAGGTTAACTTTTTGGACTGACTTATGTTTTTGAATTAGAAAGTTAAGCCATTGTCGAATCGAAAAGCTTACTTAATCACTACTTCTAAATAGAATTTATCCGCATCTTGCTTGTCGATGATATCAATTTCATGTGTATCTGAGCCTTTTACTTTCCACACTTCTTTACGCCCTTCAATCTCGGTAGGCGCGCCATGCTTGTGGGTAAAGTACTGAATAAACTCTTCCTCCATTGCCTCAAAAGCTTCATTATTTTCTACATGTACCAAAATATTAATCGAGTTTAACTGGCCATCAACAAACAAGTATTTAATAACCGCATCTTCCATTTCAGCCATCTGAAGGTTATAGGTCAACTCTTCGGCAGTTTCATTTGCCAACTCAGCCATAGGCATATCCGTCTTACTTCCCTCAAATTCAACCTCTCGCTTTGTTTCTTCAGCAGCTTTCACCTCTTCTACGGAAGCGTACATATCTACTCCGCGAATTACTCCATCAAAACTCGCTGCCAAAGCTTGAAAATCTTTGTCAAATGTATGAAAACCACGAGCTTCTCTAGCCTTAGCTTCAGCATCTTTCTCAGGCTTTTTTTCTTCCATTGTGTCGCCATTTTTGGCTTCTTCGCCCGATTGATTACCGCCACAGGCAAATACAACAACTGCTAAAAGGACAACTAGTACA
>JBMYQA010000337.1:0-6160 GCA_049600855.1 Flammeovirgaceae bacterium
AGTCAATCTCCTCCACATGAATTAGAAGGAATCTTTTCGGATACAACCATGCTTCAGCACCTAAAAGAGTTAGATGCACAAGTTTGTATGCTGATGATTGATTTTAGTCCTATGCGGGCGAAAGTGATAGAAGTACTCAATGCGTGGGAAATCCCTGTAAAGGCGCAGCTCCTGTTACCAAAGCGAGCCAATTATCGCCTTACGATTAAAAATGCAACCGAAGCCAAGCAACGTTACACCGAACTCAAATCATGGGCAAGCAACAATAAGTTGAAATTTGAGGGAATGGCTTTAGCAATAGAACCTTTACTAGAAGACATTCGCCAATTGCAGGAAGGTCGAGTAAGTTTAGCGCTAAAGGCATATAAACGGCTTAATGAAAAGGAAGTGCTCAATAACGCGAAAAGGAAGTACCAAAATTTAATCAAGCAAATGCAATCGGATGGCTACACGGTGGACGCGTTGGTATATCCTTTTTCTTTGGATGCGCAAAAAGAGAAAAGCGAAGCTTTTCAGCAACTTACGGGATTAATCTACCTAGAGGTTGATCGCGTAGTGCCTTTATTTTATTCGAATTATTTTAAAGGAAAAGAAGGGCCTTCGTTCATTATTAGCTACGGAAATGAGGAACGCTTAGAGGCCATCGGACTGGGAAGCACAGGGGGAGAGTTGCCGATTGAAGGAATTCATACCCCTCATCCGTTAAATTGGGCCTACTTGGTCCGAGATATGAATTTAGCAGCTCAATACGCCGATAATCTCTATATCTATTCATTAGAAGGTTGTATTCAACGTGGTTTCCTAAAAAAGTTTGCCTTGCTGGATTGGAAGGGAGGAGAGGAGTTAACCCAAAAGTATAATACAACAGTGGCAGATGATGTACGGAAAAACATGAGTTCGGTATTAAAGTCGTTAGAATATCCTACCCTATTAGTTCTAGGAATTGCATTAGTATTGATTTTGGGAATGATTGCAATTTGGCGATTACTGCAACGTTTGATCTCCACTTAGATTCATTTGAGGATCAATCGTGGAATTACGAAAAACTCATGGTGGACTAGCGAATTTCTAAACGCAATCGTATTAAGATCGAAGAAGGAATAATAAGCTATAAAAATAGGTGTTAGTGCAGCATCTGTGCGTACATTAACACCTAAACGAAGGATGAGTGTTATGCTTTTGGGAAAAGTTAAACCCACCTTCTATCGCTCTGATGACAAATGTAGAAAAACAACTGTTCGAAGGAAAAGGTGAATTGATAACTGGTGGACTTCTCAGCTTAAGTGGATTACCTGAATTGATAGTTGGTCAGTAAACCACCCTTATTTTTCTAGAATTCTAATCTCTGTACGTCGATTAAATTCCTGATTTTTTTCGGGGAAATCCACTCCTTCTCGACATTTGTTGGTCAGTTGCCCTTCATCAAACCACAGTTTTTTATGGATTCTTGTCGCATCAATTCCTTTTTTATTGAGGTAAGAAGCTGCTGCTTTCATGCGCTGTTTGGAGAGCGCAATATTGTAAGCTTTATTTCCCTTAGAATCTGAGTGTGAAATCAATTCGATTCGAACACTAGGGTTCGCTTTCAGATAGGCCACCCATTTATTCAGCGCTACTGCGGCATCTGGACGAATCTCATAATGATTGAAGTCATAGAAGATGTGTTCACTCAAACCTTGATCAGTTGGATTGGCGGGTGATTTGTCAGTACTTGGTGTGTCAAAAGCATCCAACACTAATTTGCGATAAACAACCCCTCCATGATGGGGTGCAATAAAAGTCCCTACTTTACGATTCGATTGGTTTTCTCCAATAAGCATGATGTGGTAAATTTCACCGCCTTTGGTTGCTAAAGGTACTTGATAAATCCCTTTCGCTGATGCTCCTTGCACAAGAAGTGCATTGGTTTGAGCTTGTTTGATTGCAATTTTCCCATCAACTGCGTTGGTGCCTGAAGCATCTTTCAACGTAAGTACTAATAAGGTTTTGCGAGATTTTGTGTAAGCTGCATAACTTTGATCAATAATTTCTACCCTTCTATTTAGTTGCTGATTGATCGTTTGATCGGTGCCGTTTTCCTTGTTTGGTACAGTAGGCACGCGTTCCCCAAAATGGGCAACGGCCAACTGATCTTTGGAAACGCCTTTTTGAAGCAGGTAGTTGTACACTGCTTTCACCCTACGCTTTGATAGTTGAATATTGTAACTTTCAGAGCCTTTAAAATCAGTGTGTCCCGTTAAGGTGATTTTTTTCTGAGGCAAGCGTTTTAGGGTAGCGGCAATTTTGTCAAGGTGTTGCTTTGATTGGTCGCCTAACTGATCTTTATTATAGCCAAAGTAAATATTTTCAAGCACGGTGCTATTGTCTGCAACAATATTTGGCTGCTTTTCTACAGTCTCATCACCTTTGGCAATTGATTCTTTCTGAGTGATTACCGCGGTATTTTTCTTAACGATCAGATCATCTTCTTTTTTCTCCCCGAGTACAGTATCCTTTTTTGGGGTAGAATGTGCCATTTCTTTAGTAATCAGTTCAGTATCAACAGGTTGCTCGTCTGTTTTTTCGCCTTGTGTACCAATTTTGATACTTCGCTTAATTTGTGTTTCATCACGCACCGTAAATGATTCAATTTTTTTGAAGGTAATGTCACCTTGTATCAAGTCAAGCGCAATTAATCGGTCGGGATTTATGGGTAACGTGAGGTCAAATTTGCCCGCTACAGTTTGGGTTTCTTTGATTACCCGATCACTTTCTGTATCGCGTATCACCAGTTTCCCATTCATGGGATTGAGGTTGTACAGGTTTTTAATGCTGCCGATCAATTGGATCAACTTTTTAGGTTCAGGGATGTAAAAGTCTTTTTTGATGACGACGGCTGGGCGTTTTGCCAATGGAACTGAGAAGGTATCTTTATAGAATGATTTTATCGCGGATTTACTATTCAAAGCATAGCTAAAATCTAAGTTGAAAGAGATGTCTGATCCAATGGTAATGCTATACTTTCCATCTTCTTGAGTAGAAAGGGAATAAATTGAATCGAAGCCTTGATTGATAAAATCCAATGAAATGTTTGATAGTGGCTTTTGGGTTTCTTTACTATAAATTCCTCCTTCGAGCGTAATATCAAACACTTTCCCAAAGCGATAAATGTCTTTTTCACCTTTTCCACTCACTCGATTCGAAGCAAAGAATCCTTCCGTACCTTGTGTATTCCATACAGCATAAATGTCATCTTCTGCTGTATTGAGTGGTTCCCCTACATTTTGGGCAGGACCCCACATGCCGCGTTTTTCATCCCAAACACATCTGAAAATATCAAATCCTCCAATCGTATTATGACCTCTTGAGCTAAAGTACAGCTCTTTTCCATCAGCAGTAACAAACGGAGCGTCATCATCATAAGGAGAGTTGACATAAGCGCTCAGCTTTTTAGCTTCTTGCCATTCCTCTTTTTGATTTTTATAACTCACATATAAGTCTAAATCGCCTCTAATATTTCCTCGATTAGAGGCAAAATACAAGGCTTTTCCATCGGCTGTGACGAATCCATGCGATTCGTAAAAACGGGTATTGATGATTTTTTTAGGTAAACTGACTGCTTCACTCCAAGTGTTATCCGCATTTCGTTTGGCAATAAAAAGGTCACCATCGTTTTTCCAACGATACAATAACAGCTGCCGATCATTGTCAAACAACTGGCAACTGGCATCGTGGCGTTTGGTGTTGAGTAAGTTATTAATTTTTTCAGGGGTACCCCAAGATCCATCTTCCCGAATACTTACTTGGTAAATGTCTTCGTAATAACCACCATCTTTAGCACGTTTACCTCCTGTAACCTGATGGTCACGAGAGGTGTAATATAATGTTTTGCCATCTTGAGAGATGAGTGGACTATGTTCGGAGTGTGTGGTATTGATATTCCCACCGAGCTGTTCTACCCAAAACCGCAACGCCATATTGCCCGTTTTTCGACTTCCAGCAATCTCATTTAACCAATTGTCGATGGTTGAATGGCGTTGATCATTTTTGCTGAGTGTCGTTTTATAGGTAGAAAAATATTTATAAGCGCTATCTAATTCATAATTGTAATGATAAGCTACGCCAAGCCAATAAAATTGATGTTTTTTATCTACATTAGGATTAATCGCGATTGCCTTTTGGAGGTACTGTAAACCCTTGAGGTTATCATAGTTTTGAAGGTGACAAATGCCGCCATAATAGTAAGCCTCTGCATTATTGGGGTTTTCTTTGATGAGTGTTTCAAAAACGGGGAGTGCTTTTCGATACTGTTCTTTAAAAAATAATTTCTTGCCTTTCGAGAGTTGAGCAAAAACATTAGCACTCATAACAGTACTAAAAAGAATAAGCAAAATGATTGTTTGAAACCCTAAAGCGAATGTTCGAATTCTCATGAGTGTTGAGTCACAGCAAATAAGTAAATCAGGGAAGTTCGTTTATTCCACAATAATATAAAATAATACGGGTAGATACCCCATTAAGGTTTGCTAAAATGAGCAGATGTCTACCCGATGTCTAGTTAATTGAGGTATTTGCTGAGTAGAGCAGCCCAATCCAATTGCTCCCAATTTTCTGCTAAACCCTCCATTTTTAATAGCTCATTCATGATGCTATCTTGCTTATTACCAATACGTAAAGCTTCACGGTATGGTGTATGACTAAAAGTAACTAGGGAGTAAAGTGGAACCCATTTCTCAGGAAATAACTCATGCAACTTTGCTTCAATTTTTTTTCGCAGCAAGAATTGCGGATCAGCCACTAAATCGCGCATTTCAATGAAGTTTTGGAGTGCGAGATCAGCGATTGCATTGGCATCAGCTACGCGATCTTTGGCAAATTGGGCAACGGTTGCGGCTAAATCGCCATTTAAAGCATCCAATAACTCAATGAAAATGCTACAATCTTCAAAACCAGCATTCATTCCTTGTCCGTAAAAGGGGACAATAGCATGCGAAGCATCACCAATTAGTAAGGTGTTTTGCTTGAGCCAAGGCTCGCAGCGCACGGTGACTAAAGAAGAGGTAGGGTTTTCAAAAAACTCATTACTTAAATTGGGTATCAGTTCAAGTGTATCTGGAAAATGGGTTTTGAAGAATTGTTCTACCTCTTTTGAGGTATTGAGCTGTTCAAAGGATACATCACCCTCGAAGGGTAAGAAGAGGGTACAGGTAAAACTGCCGTCCGTATTGGGTAAGGCGATCAGCATAAAGCTTTTACGCGGCCAAATGTGCAAGGCATTTTTATCTAGTGCAAAAGCTCCTGATGCGCTTGCAGGAATGGTCAATTCTTTATAACCATGTTCAATGAAATGCTGTGCATAATTGAAGCGATCGGTGCGTTGCATGGTACTTCTAATTGCCGAAAAAGCCCCATCAGCACCGATGATAAAATCAGATTCGATTGTTTTTTCTTCGTTCGTTTGAGTGTGTACAAAGGAAATGCTATTCTGATCAAAATCGACAGACTCGCAGCGCTGATCAAACAAAATTTCAACATTACTGTACGTATCTGCTTTTTCCATCAACAACTGATTGAGTCCGCCTCTCGATACTGAGTTGATGTGTTGGTTTTCTTTACCATATGCCTGAAAGGTGAGTTTGCCCGAAGTATCGTGCATTAAGCGTCCCTTCATGGGAATGAGACTGGGTTGAATTGCTTCGGCCATTCCAGCTAAATCAAGGGCTTTTAATCCGCGAGTGCTTAGCGCCAAATTAATAGATCGACCACCATCAATTTGAGTTGTGCGGGGATCGCTTCTTTTTTCTACCAGTTGGATGTGATAACCACGTTCGGCAAGTAAACACGTGAGCAAAGAACCAACAAGGCCTGCTCCAACTATGGTAATCTTTTCTTTTGAGGGCATAGGTTAAGGTTGTTTATTCGAATTTTCGGGCTGAATATAGCGATTAAGTAGTCAATAAAAAATAAGCGTGTAAATTTGAGTCGTTTATTAGTGAATATCACGAATAGTTCGCTTCGGCGATCCGATTGTATGTGCCATTTTGGAAGCAAAGGTTACCCTGTTACAAACTTTCTTCATTTTTAGGTTCAACAAGGCCGCTTGGCGGACGCAGCCTTGAACCATTACTAAACCATTCGTGATAATCAAATACATAAATGATGCTAGTCAACGTTTCAAAAC
>JBMYQA010000338.1:0-6156 GCA_049600855.1 Flammeovirgaceae bacterium
AGGAAACTTGCAACCATTGAGTCAAAGCGTTGAAACGTTGACTAGCATAATTTATATGTTTGATTATCAGAATCTTGCAAAACCATCGGGTAGAGTACTAAAAACTACTCGTTAGATATGTTTAAACAGATTTTTTTAAAAACCATCCCAATTCTCAACAAAAATTTTAATATTCCATTTCATGTATATTTTCTCAGCTCCTTAAGCTACCCCTATGATTTTCACAGAAATAGACGATTTTCTCAATTATTTTGAAAAAGTAAGAAAACGCACCAAACGAATTATCAAATGCATTCCGCCGCAACAGGTTGATTGGACTTACCAAGAAGGAAAATTCACTTTTGGCGATCTCATTCGTCATTTGGCAACCATTGAGCGCTACATGTATGCTGAAAATGCACAGTTTAAACCAAGCCTTTATGCAGGATGCGGAAAAGATTTGGCTGCTAGTTATGAGGATTCTATTGCCTTTATGGATCAACTCCATGACGAATCAATGGCCATCTTCAAACAAATTACGTCAGAGCAATTGCAACAAAAATGTACCACACCTGGCGGCACTCCAATTACCTTGTGGAAATGGCTACGACTCATGGCCGAGCACGAGATTCATCATCGTGGACAAATCTACCTATACCTCTCCTTGTTAGACATCCCAACCCCGCCACTTTATGGCATGACTGCTGAAGAAGTTGAAGCAGCCCGAGGCAATACTTAAGTAAGCATGAATACCTGCTTACAAGGTAAGAACTTAATCTCTCAAACGGCTGTTTGGATAAAATCAACTCAATGCTATATTGCATCGCAGAAGATGAAGCCACTTGGCTTGGGACAAAACATCTCCCCATGAGGTTATCTAAAGTTTGTACTTTTAAACAACCTCTTTATAAACCTTGTAAATCATATAGAAATGAGTATTCAAAAGATCATCGAAAGTGCTTGGGATAATCGAGAGTTATTAAATGAAAAAGAAACCATTCAGGCAGTAGAACATGTAGTTGCAGAGTTAGATCAGGGTAAATTGCGCGTAGCAAGTCCTTCTGACAATGGCTGGACTGTGAATGAGTGGATTAAGAAAGCGGTTATCCTGTATTTCCCGCTCCAATCCATGGAAACCATCAAAGTGGGCCCTTTTGAATTTCATGATAAAATCAAATTAAAGGGTGATTACCAAGAAAAAGGCGTTCGTGTGGTGCCTCATGCCATTGCGCGTTATGGCTCTTTTGTAAATAAAGGGGTGATTATGATGCCTTCATATGTCAACATTGGCGCTTATGTAGACTCTGGTACCATGGTGGATACTTGGGCAACGGTGGGTAGTTGTGCACAAGTAGGGAAAAATGTACACCTCAGTGGTGGTGTTGGAATTGGCGGAGTATTAGAACCCGTACAAGCTGCTCCTGTGATTATTGAAGATGGAGCTTTTATTGGTTCCCGTTGCATTTTAGTGGAAGGATTACGGGTTGGTAAAGAGGCGGTATTAGGCGCAAATGTAACCATTACGGCTAGCTCTAAAATCATTGATGTTACGGGTGATGAGCCTGTAGAACACAAAGGATATGTTCCTGAACGCTCCGTAGTGATTCCAGGGAGCTACACGAAAAAATTCTCCGCAGGGGAATACAATGTTGGTTGCGCGCTCATTATAGGTAAAAGAAAAGCAAGTACCGACTTAAAAACCTCTTTAAACGATGCATTAAGAGAAAATAATGTAGCGGTTTAAAACAAGCCTATTTTTTCAAAAGTTAAGCTAGATCATACACCGATCTAGCTTTTTTATTTGTCGAAATTTTGTCCATTCACCAAGCATCAATTGTCAAAAAATAGACTTACACAACTATTTTCTCATACCAAACCTATAGATCTATGAAAAAGTCATTACTCATTGCACTATTTCTGTTTACTTCATCCATCACTTGGGCCGATCCCAAATCGGTCACCTCTACCGTTAAAGAAGTCACTGTATTTTTAAAAGGCGCACAAGTGACTCGAAAAGCGACAACAACTATTTCTTCAGGAAACAGCGAATTAGTTTTTACAGATTTGCCTGCATCTATCGATCCCCAAAGCCTCCAATTCAAATCAGAAGGCAAGTTTAAAGTGCTTTCAGTAGAACATAAGCTTGACTATTTTACTGGAGAAGTTCCTGAATCTGAAGTTTCTAAATTGCGAGAAGAAGTAAAAAAGCTTCGCTTGAAACACCGTAGACAAAACGAGCTGCTCGATGTTTACAAAAAGGAAGAAGAACTCATTTTAGCTAACAAAAAGCTTGGCAGTCAGCAAACGGGAGTACAACTCAGCGAATTGCGAGCTACCGCAGATTTTTATCGCGAGCGCCTAACGGACCTTAAAGTAAAAGCCCTTGACATCACCATCGTGCTTGAAGAAATTACTGCTGAAATCAACAAGTATGAACAACAAATTCGCAGCTTAAACTCGCCAGAAAAGAAGTCTACGAGCCAAGTGAAAGTTGTTATTTCATCCAAAGTCAATACTTCTGGAAAGTTCACCATTAGTTATTGGGTAGCCAATGCAGGTTGGAAGCCGAGTTATGATTTACGTGTTGAAAGCATTAAACAACCACTTAATTTGGTTTATAAAGCCAATGTTCATCAAAATACGGGCGAAGATTGGAAAAGTGTCAAGCTAAAGCTCTCCTCTGGAAATCCAGTAGAAGGCGGTACCGCTCCTGAATTAAATACTTGGTTTTTAAATGTAGAACCCAAAGTGTATACGCAAACACAAGGTCGTATCAGTGGGTATTCTAATTATCAAAACTATGCTAAAAATTACGATTATACTCGCATGAAAACCGTTACGGGAGTTTTAATGGATGAAGCAGGAAATGCTTTACCTCGTGCAACCGTATTACTTAAAGGTACTACCTCAGGGACAGTAACAAATATTGATGGTCGATATTCACTCAATGTCCCTGCTAATGCTGTTTTGGTTTTTGGGTATGTTGGTTATAATAGTGTTGAAACACTTGTAGGCTCACAAAGCTACATTAGCGTACGTTTACAGCCTGATGTCGTACTTGAGGAAGTTGTAGTGACTGGAGTTGGAGGCAAAAAGCCAATCCGAAAAGAAAAGCAAGTACCTGATGTAAAGCCCATTTTAGCCATTAAAGAAGTAAAGCAAACCAATGTTGAGTTTACCATAGACGAATTATACACACTCCTATCTGATGGACAAAAGAAGATGGTAGAAATGAGCGAACATGAGTTACCTGCCGACTACAGCTACTATTGCGTACCTAAATTGGATTTAGATGCCTTCTTAACCGCGCGAGTTTCAGGTTGGGAAGAACACAATTTACTTGATGGCGAAGCAAACCTATTCTTTGAAGGCGCATATCTGGGCAAAACCCAACTGGATTTAGAAAATACCAATGACACGCTTGATATTTCATTAGGTCGAGATAAAAGTATCATTGTGACTCGCACTAAACTCAAAGATTATGGTCAAAAGCAGACCATTGGAGGGAATCAAAAAGAAACACGTTCGTGGGAAATTGCTGTTAGAAATACCAAAAGACAGGAAGTTAAGCTAAAGTTAGTTGATCAATTCCCCATTTCTACCGCAAAAGCCATAGAAGTGGAACAAGTCGATAAAAGTGGTGGTAAAGTTAATGAAACGACAGGAGAAGTAGTTTGGGATTTAAAACTTAAAGCAACCACTACCGTAAAAAAACAACTCAAATATTGGGTAAAATACTCCAAAAAAGATGTGGTCATTTTAGAATAATACAGCAGATGATTATACTGCTCACTTGAGTAATTTTTTTGAAAAAGTGAGCAGTATATGAATCAAAAATTGCCTAAACAAGAATACTTTTAAAAGCTTTTCCGTCTGAAGTCTCACTTCTATGAATTTTATTCTTTTTTAGCGTGGTTTTTGCTTTATTTGCTTAGGGTTTAACGATCCTAAAGTTCTATCCATACGGAAGATCGGCTCTCTTAGCAAAAAGTAAAAAAGCGCGAATGCAGGATGTTATCAATTTATTGCCTGAATCTTTAGCAAATCAGATTGCAGCTGGTGAGGTGGTACAACGCCCTGCATCTGCTGTAAAAGAGTTGTTGGAAAACGCCATTGATGCACAAGCTACTCACATTCAGCTTGTTGTAAAGGATGCGGGCAAAACACTCATTCAGGTAATTGATAATGGTAAAGGGATGTCTGAAACCGATGCCCGTATGTCCTTTGAGCGACATGCTACCTCCAAAATCGCTAGTACAGACGATCTTTTTTCGATTCATACATTTGGATTTAGAGGCGAAGCTCTTGCTTCCATTGCTGCTGTAGCACAAGTAGACCTCAAAACCAAACGCCCTACCGATGAAATGGGCACCCACATTTGCATTGAAGGTTCAGAAGTTAAAAGTCAGGAACCTATTGTTTGTCAAAATGGCACTTCACTCAGCATTAAAAACTTATTCTTCAACGTTCCCGCTCGAAGAAACTTCTTAAAATCAAACCCTGTAGAGCTCAAATACATTGTGGAAGAATTTCAGCGCGTTGCCTTGTGCAATCCTGATATTCACATGAGCATGCATCAGAATAATTTAGAAACCTTCAACTTAAGTCCAGGTAATCTCCCCAAACGCATCGTTGGCATCTTTGGGAAAAGCTATCAAGAGCATATTTTGGCTTGTGAGGAAGAAGTACAACACATCAAAGTCTCTGGGTATGTAGGTAAACCAGAAGCAGCAAAGAAAACACGAGGAGAACAATTCTTCTTTGCCAATGGCCGTTTTATCAAACATCACTACTTGCACCATGCGGTAATGAATGCCTACGAAGGCTTGTTACAAGATGGCACTTTCCCTTTTTATTTGATTAACATTGAGATTGATCCCAAACACATCGACGTAAATGTACATCCTACAAAGACAGAGGTGAAGTTCGATGATGAACGTACCGTTTATGCCATTGTCCGAGCAGCGGTTAAACAAGCATTAGCCAAAAATGGAGCCGTTCCTTCACTCGATTTTGATATGAATGTCAACTTTGGTCAGCTAGATAGCACGCCATTAAAATCCACCTCCGAAAGTACAAGTTTTGGATCAAAACCAGCAAGCTTTAACAGCAATCCGCTTTATGCGAAACAAGAACAGAATTTAAAGCACTGGGAAAAGTTATACAATCCATTAAATAACGGGGAAACCAACCAAGAAACAGCTTGGGAATTCCCTGAGCTTCCTGATAACACACCCGAAGAAAAATCCGCTGAAATTACCTTTAGCAGTGCCGCCAATGAGCTATCAGATGTTTCTGGTACAGAACATCGTGTAAGCGATAAAAAATCCTCGGTTGTTCAAATTCGAAATCGCTACATTTTATCTCAAGTAAAATCTGGTTTAATGCTCATCGACCAAGAGGCAGCGATGGAACGTATTTTATTCGAACGCTTCCTGTCAAATATTGAGCATGCGTCACTTGGTGCTTCTCAACAATTACTCTTTCCAAGAACAATTCAGCTTGCTCCTGCTGATTTTACCCTCATGATTGAGCTAAAATCAGAAATTAAGAGTTTAGGGTTTTTAATTGAAGAGTTTGGAAACAATGCCATTATTGTCAATGGCATTCCTGTAGATGTGGCTGGGGTTGATGAAAAAGAAATGTTGGAGTCCTTTATTGAACAGTTCAAAATCAATAAAACGGAAATTAGCGTTTCTAATCAAGAAAATGCAGCCAGAGCAATGGCTAAAAGAACAGCCAGTCAGTCGGCACAATCGTTAGACGAGCGCGAAATGAAAGCCCTTATCGAACAGCTTTTTACTTGCTCTAATCCAAATTACTCGCCTAGTGGAAAAAAGACTATCGCGATGATGAATATGGATGATATTGAACGATTGTTCAACTAAAGCTCCAAATTATTCCCAAAATACATTAATTTAGTAAAATCATTCATTCCACATTCTCTAAACGTGAACAATCATGAAGGGGCCATTCAAACTTATTGCCATTATCGCTACCAGCTTTTTCTTCATTGTAGGAGGGCTTTTTATTGTTTGGATTGTGTTTTTCGACAGTAATAGCTATGTGAATCAAAAAAAGCAGAAAGCCCATTATGAAGAACTCCAAGAGCAAAAGGAATTTTATGAGAAGGAAATTGCGAAACTGAAAGAATCTCAACATCATATTGAACAAGAT
>JBMYQA010000339.1:0-6140 GCA_049600855.1 Flammeovirgaceae bacterium
GAAAATCTTTAGATAGTGTGCAAAGTACATCCTGTTGATAGAAGTATTTAAAGCACTTACGTCCACTAAGTTGGTAACAAATTAAGATAGTCATCAACTCACTATCACTCATACGAGAAGTATTTTCTAAAGGCAGTTCGAATCCTGTCATATGACGCCAATAATGAAATGACTTACAGAATTCATCGCAATCGTAATATATTTCTACTAACTTAGATTCTTGATAAATTAACATGGGAGCAAGGGGTTAAACTAGAGAAACTGCAATTTCTTAACCTTAAGCTCCCGCCTTTTATACACTTTTCCAAGCTTAACAACCTTTTTATCAACTAATTAAACTCCGAATTGACGTTAATCCTATTATGAACTGGTTTGAGTCATGGCTTGAACCAGTTCCTATAAATGCTCATGTTCGTCTAACCGCTTCTTCCAAGTTTCACCGATTAATCAATCCACTACAGATATAAATTAAACTGACCTACCTATAAATTTCTTCCAAACTTCACCTAATTATTTTTTAACATCGAAGCAGGGTTTAAATCACACATCACTATACTACTCATCGTCATCACTTTACATTGAACTTGTCTTATGATACACTGGCCTTACCTCAAATTTCCATCAACCTGTATGAGTTCGTGGGAAAGCTTATTAGCACAACCTCGCTTTTGGCTCAATTACCTCCATGTATCTGCCGAGACTTTATTACTCTATGCCAAACATGATTTACTCACTATTGATCAGCACCAAGCGTTACTGTTTATCCAACAACATCATTTAGATTTGGCACTTCCCGTAACCCAACCACATTTAATCCGATTCAGTTTTAAGACACAAAACAACTATCACCTCCATATTCAGTTTGATCAAAACTCCCAATATTGGCTTTTAGATTCTCCGAGTCTCAATCGTAAACTAGTATTAGGGTATGCAGATATTCCAATTTTACACCAGCAAGAAACCCATGAACTCTTGCGAAACCTGCGTTTTACCAACTTCAAACAGGCACGATTTAATGCCTTACTATTATACAAAGCCATGCGCAATGCACCACTTCCCAAAGAATACATTCAATATATGATTGGCATCACCAAAGTATTCAAAACCTGGGAAGCGGATTTGATTGCCCAATACTTGATCATAGCTGATAATTTCGAAACGCATTTCGAATGGCAACACCACCCTACCTTGGGCTGGATAACCAACCATACAGCTAGTCCCAGAAATCCATACAATCAAATGTGGACAAAGCAAGACTTTGCCACATGGAAAACATTTATACAAGACTTAACCTATGTGAGGTAATCGTACCACACTCACTTGTTTGCTATCTATTTATCCACAGGATGTGAATGTTGATCGTATTGTATCACTTTTTGCTTTACATAATCGATGGCTACCGCATGTAATTCTTCTTCGTTTCGCACTTTGAATTCATCATTTATAAAATTCAAATGCTTGCCTAAAAAGGTATGAATTTCTTTAATAGAAAGCTTTAGCTGATGTACTTCAGAGGATTCCACAATAAATTTCCCTGCTGCTAAATGCGTATTTCGAGCTTCAATAATAAATTTTGTACGCTTGGGAAAGTAAACACAGCAGAATATGGCCGTCAACAACATTTCGATGTATACTTTTGCCAAGTGCGCTTCATTTCCCCCATCTATACCTCCATTCATACAAATCCGAAAGATTCCTTGATGACTATCAGACAACTCAGGGTGTAAATAAATATCCAAATCTTCTCGAAGTGATTTTGCAAAAGCTACGTTTTTAGCCATTCTTTTTTGCTGATGTGCCTGTAAGCTTCTAATTGCCTCTACAACCTCCATCACCTGATGTGATCGAACGATTTCAATGCCATACAAGTGCTTGACCTTAGACGAACTTGTTGTAACTTTTCCCGCTTTCACCAGCACTCCATAACTTCCAATTTTATCATACACACCTAACTTCCACCAGTGGTTAAAGGATTGATAACCTGTTTTTAGAAAGGCTCTAAACTCCGTCAGTAATTTACGATCTAAGGTTTTTCCTTTTTGTACTATTCCTAACACGCCGTAATTGCTCAGCGATAACAAATCATCATTTTTTGCTTCTTGGATAGAAATAATTACATAAAGTTCTACTTTGCTGATGGGGGAAATTGGATGGGTCACTTTTTCGGTTTGCGCTGTACCAAACTCCGCATAAGCACGCACACACAAGTTTAGAGGCGCTAAAAATGTATTGACTCGCCCTATCAAGTTTAGCGAATAGGTCATCACAAAGTTAAATTTGGAAATTGTTGTAGTTACCGCTAGTGAATAATCAGGAAAATGCTCAACAGTTATTTCACTAATCTAAGATACAAAAACTTTTACAAGAATTATTCACCCTTCCAACATCTTAATGCAGTGATTTCTTACATGTAATAGCTCGCAGCTATTCGCTAACGATTCGTATTTATGGTAATCTCTTTTTCATGTTTTAGTAAATCATTTATAATTCGTTTTTTTATTGGATTTTCATCTTTTATACGATGAGCTTGTTTTAAAACTTTATTGCGCACAACACTTGTTTAAAATAGGCTTTTTAAACAAGCTCATCCAACCTTACCCTTACACATATGAAATATACACCAGGTCAAAAAGGGAAATAATCGCTATATTTTTTCCATAACATTGTTTGCTAACCTAGTGCGCTGTCACATTTAAAATGATGGCAATCTAAGTTGGATTTGTTCAACCTCTGCGTTAAAAAATCGTTCCGTAGCGCTGCTATGCAAAGATTTTTTGCCTTGATCTTAAACAAATCCAATTCGTACATTACTCGTCATTTCAAAGGTGACAAAGCACTAGTTCACGATTGCCCAACAACGCCCATTTCGATGTCGTATTTGGTACAAATCTGCTCGATAGTTTTCGCTGTATGCGCTAAATATTTCTTTTTATTTCGTATGATATCAAACAAAACGGGGAGTTGTCGATATAAGGGAAACCATTTATCGTAATTTAATTCACATCCGTTGACTACACTGAACGGCAGTGCGTCAATGAAACGAATGAGGTTATAAATGACTTGTGCAGAAAAAGCATATAGAAAGGTTTCTTTGTGCTTCTTGGCTAAGTTTTGATGGTTGAAATGAATGATAGGAAATTGCTTAAATTGATCTCTATACCATAAATGAGGAAGGAAATAACCTGCAAAGGAGGTAAAAATAAATGTGGATGCGGTTTTTTGAATATTCAGTACCTTCCCATGCGTTGACAAAACGGGCTCTGCGATTTCTTTTTGGGGAAATAAGTATCCTGAACAATTAATCAACCAACTCCCCTGCTCTATTTTTTGTTTGTCTCCGCTTTTATAGTGAAGAAACAACTCCCCATTTTCCTCTTTAACATCTTGCAAATAATCATAAATTGCATGATTAACCGCTTTTTCGATCTGAGCGGATTCATGCGGAGACAATACTCCAATAAAGGTTTGTGGAGCCTCTTTAAATGGTGCTAGCCCATAGGTTTTCTTGATGTATTCGGTAGCTGATCTTAAATTGGCCTCATCGTATCGGAGTGAGATATCAATTAAGCATTTCGTTAGCGGGACTCCCTGCCAGTACTTTTTTGAACCAGCGGGAAAGAAGGTATCCCGATTTAGGAAATAAGTACCTTTTCCGATAATAAAATTCAATTTCCGATTTGGATTTTGAGCTAATAGTAAACCTGCTACATCCATACTGGTTTTTCCTCCTCCAATAATGTAAATGGGTTTCTCATCATTGGCTACTGTGGCATTCAGTAACGCCTCACTTTCAGGAGCGATGGAGTGTACTTTATCTGTACTAAACGCCATGGGTTTGTTGGGCAATACATTAAACCCAAAGGCTTTGATGCATCGTTTAGCCTTCACCAATAAAGCGGGCAAGGCATCATCAATAGCTTGAAAGTGAATGTGTACCTCATAATCATCACCCACCTTTACCTCTTCGTGGCTTTGGTATTCGTAGCCAAATTTTTCAATAATCGAAAACTTATTTTTAAGCGCTTGATAACAAGATTTAAAATGCTCAACGATTTCATTTCTCCCTGCTAAATAACTTGGGTCTTTCTTCAACGTCCATTTCTTGCTTCCTACTGTAAATAAGGGATGAGGCTGGTGCAAACGAACGAAGTTATAAATGTTATTCCACATTCCCCCAATCACTTGTTGGGAGGCCCTTCGATCTACTACTACCACTTGATCTTTGCTAGATAAATAGGATGTAGCGCTATTCAGTGCATTTAATCCCGCGATTCCCATTCCAATCACACATAACTCACAATTGATTTGAACTGTTTCTGTACTCATGTTAACTTCATTACTTAGGTTCTAATTTTTATAACATTTACAGAGCGATTGCCTAAAATAAGATTTTTGAAATGAAAAAAATGATTTTAGAGGCTGTTTTGAAATTAGTCGTAAAGTTTTTTAGCGTGAAGTTTTCTAACTGTTGAGGCGCTAAAAGCAGAGTTGAACATCGAAGCGATTGGCCGAGCCAGACATTCCTCCGCTAAATGAGCATTTTAGTAACGAAGACAGTTGGAAAAAGTCGCCTAAAAAAATCAAGAATATATTTCCAAACAGCCTCTTAAACCAGCAAGCTATTTTTATCACCTTACAAACGCTTGCATTCCCTAAAATCCTTCGTTATTTAAGAGACTGTTTGAACTTTTTCTTTCGGCTAAACAAAAAATTCAAACAGTCGCTTAGCTTCTTATCAATTTTACCAACATTCACTTATGACATCATTGAAACGATTCCCTATTTTCCTCCTCCTCGCTGTAGTATTCACACTAAGTAGCTGTAACGATGATGAAGGTAATAATGCAAGTGTACCTGAAGGAGATGTAGTGGTAAGTTCATCACTCGCCTTTCAATTCACCCCACCCATCTTAATTTCCATTGCACTTCAACAGCAATTGGGTGACTTTGTCAATTATATTGATCATCCTGTAACAGCGCACCGTATAGTGTATAAAACGCAATTTAAAGGAGAACAAATTTTAGCTTCAGGCATTATCGCTTATCCCGAAGGGATTTCTAATGCACCTCTGCTTAGTGCCCAACATGGAACCATCTTTGCCGATTCCAAAGCGCCTTCAAACTTGGATGTGCTTAATGGACAAATGTCTGGTTTTGAGTTTTTTGCCTCTGCTGGATACATCACCATTATTCCCGATTTCATTGGCTATGGCGAATCGGTAGCTATTGTGCATCCTTATTATCGGGCAGATTATACTGCTAGTGCCACCCTCGACATGATTAAAGCCGCAGAAGAGTTTTTGGCTTTTAAGAACATTACAGTTGGTGATAAATTATTTTTATTTGGTTACTCCGAAGGTGGTTTTGCGACCATGGCTACTTTACGCGAAATCGAATCGAATCCTTCGTTAGGGTTAACTGTAACTGCTGCGGCAGCTGGTGCAGGCGGTTTTGATATTAAAGGCATCATGGATCATGTGCTCGACTTAACGACACATCCTGAACCGGGTTTCTTATCCTTTGTCGTGCATTCTTATAATACGTCATACGATTGGAATCGAAATCTTGCTGATATTTTCCAAGAGCCTTACGCTTCCCGCATTCCTGATTTATTGGATGGCAGTAAAGATAAAGATCAAATTAATGCCCAACTGACAACGACTATCAACGATTTGGTAAATCCTGCTTTTAAAGACAGTGTTCAGAATGGTTTGGAATCGCAGCTGACGAATGCAATGATTGCTAATAGTGTACACGATTGGGCGCCGCAATCCAAGGTAAAACTGTTGCACTCCTTAGATGATGAAGTACTTCCCATCGCTAATACAGCATCCACGTATCAAAGCTATTTAAGCAATGGAGCGCTCGATGTTACCTTCGATACGGTAGGCGGAGATTCCCATGCCACAGGAGCCTTAGAAACGATTGAAGTGGTGATTGCATGGTTTAATACGTTAAAGTAAGCTGATTTTAGAAATGAGGGGTTGGATATTAGAAATCTTGTTTTCAAGTAGAACTCTACTATATTAGTCATTCACTACCATAAACAAATAAATTCATTAAAACACTTGCAGTAATAAAAATCTGATTATAAGTGAGTTAACCTATTTTTCTTCACCAGTGGGCTGGGTTGTTCTTTT
>JBMYQA010000340.1:0-6132 GCA_049600855.1 Flammeovirgaceae bacterium
TTAAGCGAAATAAAGAGGAAGTTTACATTGGCAAAAAAGAAGTTTATGGCGTGTATGTCAAGCGATTTTTCCCAGCAATTTTCTCCAAAATGATCCGAAAAGCCAAGGTCACTTAAGCCATCCATAACATAAGGGGGTTCAAGCTTTATGCTATGAATGACTAATGCTCAAAATCATTTTGCCTTTTCTAAAATAAACGCTTTCAAATCTTCTACTTGCTGATGACTCATGCGCTCCAGCGTATAATGAGGCATGTACGCTTTATGTCCTTCTAACGCATGTGTGCCATGCCGCACAATTTCGTAAATCGAAAAGTTGTTTGATTTATTCAAGTTTCGCTTCAGCTTTCTGAAGGTAAACTTTGAATCATCTAATACCAGACGTGAGGCTCCGTTGGGTTTATGGCAATGTTGACAACCACTCGCATAAATTTTAGCCCCATTTTCCGCATTACCAATAATCCCTTCATACCCCTTTGCCTTATCCGCAGGAGGTGCTGAAAATGTAGCTGGTGACTTTGTTGCATAATAACGCTTCAACTGCTTCGCTAATGCTGGATTTTTTTGCCCACTTGCTTGAGCATTTTCAAGCTCCTTCAGTAAAGCATCAGGAAGGGCTAAATCTTCCAATTTTAATTCTAATGACCATAAATAGGCCATTACGGCTTCTAATTCCCAATCTTTCAAGTACCTTCCTTGAGAACACACTTTCGCACACAATTGCACGGCTTCGCTCAAATCATTTCGGGCAGGTTTTACCAAATCACCGTATTTTTTGATGTAATCGTCATTGTACCAAGATGCTCGATTGACAATGCCATAAAAAGTAGAGCCTTGTAAAAACGGGAGCTGCTTGCCTTGGGTATATTCCAATCGCTTGTCAGGGTCCATCACCTGTAAATCGGGATCTTCTCGCGCCACATTATGGCAGTTTGTACATACATAAAACTTGCTCACATAATTGGAATAACCTTTTCCTTCCAACTGTGTACGGCCTTTCAGCACAATATCTTCTCCCTGTTGAATTAATTGGGAATCAGGAATTCCGCGATCGTGTTTTACCTTAGTTTCCCCTAAAGCAAGGAGTAATTGATACACCGAATGATCATCGTTCAACTTATGACGCTGTCCATACCACACAAAGGCAGAGACAAACATGCAAAAAGTCATCAATAAGCTTAGCGTAATGATTTTCCGTTTCATAGGCTTATTGTTTTTTAGCTTTTACACGAAACACGCGACTGATATTAAATCCGAAATGCACTCCTTGATCGAGCCAATCTCCTGTTGTTTCGGCAATGAAAAACTTTTCAATCATCCCTTGAGAGTTCGTAAAATGCAGTTGGAAGGTATGCCCATTGGTTTCGATATCAAAACCTACAGAAAAGCTATTAAACGTTTCGGCTCTTAGCTGATCGTCTGGTACATAATAATACTCTAAATTGAGTCCAATTGTCTTGGTAATTTGGATTCGCGTGGCTGCTCCTAATGAAAAAACATTATTCTTTTCTGCTGAAGTAGCTACCAAATTGCGGTGTACCCAAGAGGGCATCAATTGGAGCGAAAAGCGGTCGCTGAACTTACGAGCAATGAGCAATTGTGCCGTATAAAATAAACGATGTTTAAAGCGTTTATACTCTTGCTCATCTTCATTAAATCGGATGGTATTAATAGCAGTACTTGCAAAAGCAGTGAGTGAAATGGGATTACGGTTATTTTGATGCAGCACGCGAAACTTGGCATAGCCATCATATGTTTTCTCAAACGTACTTCTCCCTAAACCAAGCGTAAAGTTTTTACTGACACCATAATCTAAACCAATACGCATGGTCGCATCATCTAAACCAAACCATTCGTAAACTCCACCATTTAAGGTACCAAAACGGTGCGCAATAATCAGATTCAAATCGCCTTCTCCGGTAGTTTCGGCAGAGTGACCATTTACGATACGCGTTTCTTTAAATGTCTCGTAGACATATCCTTTGTCTTCTTGTGCAAATGCTTGAACAGCAAGTAAGAGACAAGCTGTAATCAGGCTAATTTTGAGGTGTTCCATCGGCTATCCATTTTTTAATTGATTCAATATCACAAGTTGCCAGCTTTGCCCGTCCTTTGGGCATGGGCGAAAAACCTGGGGAGTGGCTAATTACCCCCACCAATTTGCCACTTTGAGCTACATTTTTAATATTTTCATACCCTTCCAGATTTATGCCACCTGAAAGCGTTGAGGCACTGTGGCAAGGCAAACAATTGCCTTGAATGAGTGGCTGTACGTTGCCAGAAAAGGTAACCGTTTCTGTATTACATACAGGATCAGTCCCCGCGGAAGGTATAATTTCTTCTTCTACTTCATTCACACAAGAAATCATTCCTATTAACGAAAGGAATACGGTAATGACCATCAGTCGCTGCTTCATTTTTAAGATATTTAAGGTAAATTGATCCATTTTCAGATTGTATAAAAGCAGGGCTGAAGCATCGCCCAGCCTGCTCCACTACATAGGTTTTAAAAGATTCCAAAAAAGCAAACCTATGTCTCATCCTGATGATGGTTACTTATCAAACCTCCATCAAGCTAGTTTAATCATCAGTCAAATCAATGACTTGATAGGATACACTCACTTCAACATTACCATGATTATAAACACCTAACGTTGAACCTACTTCCGAACTACTTTTTTGAAGTATTTTCCGTGATCTATTTTCTTCACATCCTGATAAGAGTACGAAAAACGCATACACAAATGCGATTACGGCATAAATAGAGGCAAACCAATGCAGCCTCTTAGATGAAATTTTTCTCATTTCCCTAGAGATTTAACTCAATCGTTTATTTAGAAATAGTTTAGCTGGTTACCACTTTGTGGCATTCATCTTCATGAGGTGATTGAAACCTTAATCCATGAAATTCAAAAAAATAAGTCATTCACTATCAGGCACTTGATTGGCTTATCTCAAACGGTACTTTAAGGTAAAATAAGTCCCATAGCTATATAAGTTCACTTTAGCAAAGCCTACACCATTAAATGGTAATTGCACATAAGGTTCAAAGAGAAAAGAACTCCGCTCACCAAGTTTCTTTTCGTATCCTACAGATAGCAGGGCAATTCCAAACCAGTGTTTATTTTGATTTCTTCCAATCCAATTTTTTCTACGTGTTGGGTCATAAGCACCATGATAATTATACACGTATTCTTCGCGCAACAACAAATAAGAACTCACTCCACCTCCAACAAAAAAACTGGCATTTTTCTTTTTTAGCCAGCTGTAACGCAAGCCAATCGGAATTTCGAGTACATCGCACACCCCATCTACATTGGCGGGTAAATCGCCATTTTGCCAAAACCCAGCAGGGGGATGATACTCAGAGGTTTCGGCTAAATAACGCTTCCTCGCTAAAAATCCACCTCCATATAATGATAACCGAGCTAACGGCTGATATTCCAATAATATGCCTGACTTCACTCCCGTTCTCACTCCATGTGTGCCAATCGATCCGACACCACTTAAGTCGGGAGAGAGGGTGAAGTTAATGAAAAGTCCCCGCTCGATTTGCTTAATGGGATCTGGAATCGCAGTAGTATCTGCCGCTATCGCTGGGATGTTTACGACTAAATCACAATCCTCACATGAACGGATTACCCCTGCGGGAAAAGCTGTTAATGCACGAACATTATTCTCAAGCATGACGCTATCTCCCTTAATTTCTTGATTCAACTTATCTTCCCTACCCTCATCATCCTTCTTAGCCGTTCCTTGAATGATAGCAACATTTCCCTTGTTGGCTTCCTTATCACTTATCGCCCCTTCTAGCACCTCGTTGTCCTTATCCACTTTCCCTTTTATTCCTCCACCACTCAAACCATCATCACCGCCTGTACTGGTATCAACTAGCTCACCTGAATTGGCATCCGCATTCGTTTTTCCTTTTGAGAGTTGATCATCCAATGCATCATCTTGCTTAGCGCGATCACTACCTTTATTCGCTTTTTTAGTAGTTGATGAATGCTGATTTTTGTTCTCATTGCTGTTTAGTTTATTTGTTGAATGGCCTTGCTTTGACGTATCTCCCACAATGGCCAAATCTTGTTCATTCCGTTTTTCCGTCGTTATTTTTTCATTATCAAAACCCTGATTAGTAGTATCCTTCTTTTCTTGAGTTGTGGTGTTAGTAATTTGATTATCAGGGTTTTTATCATGTAAATTCGGGGTAAGGATGAAAAATGCGCTTACTAAAGCGATCAAAATACAAGACAATAGAATTCCTAACCTCAACCAAAAGACCTTTCGATCTTCCTTGTCAAGCTTTTTTTCCATTTTTTCCCAAGCGGCCGAATTAAACTTTATATCATACTTATTATTGGCTGACTCTCGGAAAAAATGCTCCATCTCATTGTCTGGAACGTTAGGCATATCTATTTAAATTTCTCAAAATAATCTCCCTCAGTTTGGCTTTTGCTTTGGCTAAGTTTGATTTGGAAGTTCCCGTTGAAATCCCCAACGCTTTGGCAATTTCATCGTGTTTAAATCCATCAATTACATACATGTTAAACACAGTACGGTATGCAGTTGATAACGATTGAACCATCTGAATCATTTCCTGATAACTGATTCTGCTCAAGATATCATCTGCCGATACAATATTATTGTGATTTTCCATGCTTTCGTGCCGTTTGAATTTTTCATTCTTTTTAATGTGGTTGATTGAAGTATTAATTAATATTCTTCTAAACCACGGTTTAAAAGGTTGCTGCGAATTATACTTTTTGATGTTTTTAAACACCTTCATAAAGCTGTCATTAAGAATTTCAATTGCATCATCTTCATTCCGAGAATAACGCATACAGATACTCATCCCGTAAGCATAATACAATTCGTATAGCCTACGCTGATCGATCCGTTTTTTAGCTCTACACCCACGGATTATTTGTTCGAGGTTGATGTCAGGATGCTCTCCCACTTAACGCTTCTTAATTTGCTTTTGTTTGCCTATACCCAAGCCCTATAGAAAGGGTTGCCTTGGAAAAGTATAATTTAAGAAATTAAACGCGCATTGTCTAGGTATTTTCCTAGCAAAAGGATGAGTTGGGTGTTTCTAGGTACCTTAATCGCTTTTCAGTTGTATATTTTAGCACAGTTATCAGTAAAGTGATTGGCATAAATCACTACAGCTTATTTCGAAATTCAAATGATGAAGACTAGAGATTATTTTTTGGGGGCACCAAAGCACGAAACTAATTAAGATAGGAGTGACCAATCATGGGCTTGGATGCTTCTAGCCGCATTTTCAATATAGTTAGGCAAAGTTTCTTCTTCAATAATTCGTTTAGGGCTTTCTATATCGTTTAATATGCGTAGTGCATTATCGTAAGTTTTAAAGAGCTGTTTACGTTGAGGTTTAGCGATGAAAAGATCAAAGCTCAATTGTTCTTTTTGAGCCTTGGGGGCTAGTTTAGTGAGTTCACCAAACCAACGAAATGATTTATTTTGGATGCTATCGCTTTCTTTTAAATCAAAACTAATAGATTTAATTAGATTGACCGTTCCATTTTTCCACGCGAAATCAAATTTGGTTTTTTGAAGCGCATTCTCTAGTACGTAATTCTTTCTAAATAATTTTGCAATAGATTGATATTGAGCAATTTGTTGTACTATCTTATCATTTAAATATTTTTCATCTTTACGCTCAAACTTATGCTGATGCTCATATACGTAGAAGTAAGATTTGATGTAATAATTGAGGGTTTGATCTATCGTGTTATACTGACCAGATTTTATAGGAGAAAAGTATAAGTTAGTTGCATCTTCAAGTAAAAGTTGTTCCAGCGTTTCTCTACTAAGTGTAGTCGGAATGGCAAGCTGCTTAACTTTTTGTTGAAAACCTTTTAAATATGATCGAATTAATGGAAGATTTGTATCGGGATAAAAGTTAGTTAATCGACTTAACTTATTTGGATAAACAAATGAAAAGTGTTGTTCTTCTTGAAAAAAGAAAAGAAGCCCAATATTCACCTCTTCCCCTAAGAAATATGAAGGGCGATATTTCAAAATGCTATATTGAAATAAGTTTGTCATTGAATGAGGCTAAATAATAGATTTTGGAAAAGAGCAGGGTTTTGTTTAATAGCTTTAA
>JBMYQA010000341.1:0-6064 GCA_049600855.1 Flammeovirgaceae bacterium
TCGACATGACAAAAAAGTCCTTTTTTTGCAGAATAGCAAGCATTTTTTACAAAGTAAGAATTGCTGGCATGAGTTGTTGGTTCATCATAATCAATTGATAGTCAGTGTACTAGCTGTTTTTATTCTTTCCATTAATACATTTATCTACTTTTTCATTTAACTAGCTCCAAAAACTATGCACATTGCCATCATTGGAAACGGTATTTCAGGAATAACGGCGGCGCGTCACCTCCGAAAACTGAGTGATCATGAAATTACCGTCATTTCCGCTGAAACAGATTTCTTCTTTTCACGAACTGCACTGATGTATATTTACATGGGGCATATGAAATTTGAGCATACGCAGCCTTATGAGCCTTATTTTTGGAAAAAGAATCGCATTAATTTGGTGCGTAACTATGTAGAACAAGTCGATTTTGCGAATAAAACCTTGATATATGCGGATGGAGAAAAGCTCAAGTATGATAAGTTAATCTTAGCCACAGGAGCTAAACCCAATAAGTTTGGTTGGCCAGGACAAGATTTAAAAGGCGTGGGAGGGATGTATAGCTACCAAGATTTAGAAAATATCGAAAAGTATTCTAAAGACTTAAAGCGTGCAGTAATTGTGGGAGGTGGGTTAATTGGTATTGAGTTGGCAGAGATGTTCCATTCGAGGCACATCCCAGTAACATTCTTGGTACGTGAGGGAAGCTTTTGGAATAATGTGTTGCCTGATGGAGAGTCGGCCATTGTAAATCGTGAAATTAAGAGAAATGGCATTGATTTACGATTAAAAACAGAATTGAAAGAAATTCTCGCGAACGATAAAGGAGAAGCACGTGCGGTGATTACCAATGAAGGAGAAGAGATTGAATGTCAATTTGTAGGTCTCACAGCAGGTGTAAGCCCGAATATAGCCTTTCTTAAAGATACCGCACTAGAAACACAACGAGGAATCATGATTAATCGTTACCTCGAAACAAATATTGAAGAGGTGTATGCCATTGGCGATTGTGCACAGTTTCATGAGCCATTACCGGGCCGAAGACCGATTGAGCAAGTATGGTACACTGGGCGTATGATGGGAGAAACGGTTGCCCAAGTCATTGCTGGAAGGCGTATTCCTTACAATCCAGGGCCTTGGTTTAATTCTGCTAAATTCATTGATATCGAGTATCAAACTTATGGTACTGTATTGGGTAAAAATCCTGAAGGGCAAAAGTCCTTATATTGGGAACATGAAGATGGAAAAAAATGCATCCATATTGTTTACGAAGAATCCAACTTAGCAGTAAAAGGCATTAATTTATTTGGCATGCGCCATCGCCATGAAGTGTGGGATAGGTGGTTACACGAGAAGCGCGATTTGCCTTATGTAATTGAAAATTTAGCAGAAGCGAATTTCGATCCAGAGTTTTTCAAAACTTATGAACATGAAATTGCGGCTTTATATAATGAAGAGTTTCCAGATAAACCTGTCAAACATAAACGGAAAAGACGTTTTTTAGACTTTTTAGGCGTATAAAAATAATCTTTGCTTTACACGATTGGGGGCATGCATCTTTCAGATGGGTGCCCTTTTTTGGGTTTTAGTATTTCATTTTCATAAAAGCTTATGCACCTTTACGCTTTCATTGGAACGATTCAATTTATGTGGTTTCTAAATCCTTGTGATACAAACGATTTCGAACTTGAATCACTTTGGAACTCGGTAAAATTTTATCAGATTCGCAATCACATCCAATAATTTTCAAACAAAATGGAACAAAAGAGGTATTTTATTTTGGATTTCGATAGTACATTCACCCAAGTAGAAGCCTTGGATGAACTCTGCGAAATTGCCCAAAAGAATAATCCAAATCGGGATGAAATTTTGGCGGAAATCAAACAAACCACCGATTTAGCAATGGAGGGTAAACTCTCCTTTCGGGAGTCATTGGAGAAGCGCTTATCCTTACTCAATGCGAATAAAAAGCATATCCCTTCCTTAATTAGCACCCTAAAAAGCAAAGTATCGACTTCCATTGAGCGAAACAAGCAATTTTTTGAAAGTTATGCAGGCCAGGTACACATTATCTCAAATGGCTTTAAAGATTTTATTGATGATATCGTAGCGGACTATGGCATTGTTAGTGATCATGTACATGCCAACACCTTTGAATTTGACGAGGCTGACAATATTATTGGATTCGATAAAGAAAATCCGCTATCCGAGTCTGGTGGCAAAGTGAAAGTTATTCAGAGCCTGAATTTATCAGACGGCGAAATTTATGTCATTGGCGATGGTTATAACGATTATGAGATTAAAGGAGCTGGTTTTGCGAATAAGTTTTACGCATTTACTGAAAATGTAGAACGAGATATCGTGAAGGAGAAGGCAGACCATATCGCTCCAAGTTTTGATGAAGTATTGTATGTAAATAAGCTCCCTATGGCAATTTCTTATCCTAAAAATCGAATTAAAGTATTATTACTCGAAAACATCCATCCTAATGCAAAGGAAGTGTTGGAAACAGAAGGCTATCAAGTAGAATTGAGATCTAGCGCAATGGATGAAACCGAGTTGATTGAACATATCAAAGACGTTTCGATTTTAGGAATTCGTTCTAAAACGCATGTCACGCGCAAGGTGTTGGAACATGCTAATCGTTTAATGGTGGTTGGCGCGTTTTGCATTGGAACCAATCAGATTGATTTGGATGCTTGTTTGGAGAAAGGGGTAGTCGTTTTTAATGCGCCTTTTAGTAATACGCGTAGTGTCGTGGAGTTGGCGATTGGAGAAATCATTATGCTGATGCGTGGTATTCCAGATAAAAACCGAGATATGCATGTGGGGAAATGGAGTAAAACTGCCGTTGGTAGCAATGAAATTCGGGGAAAAAAGCTGGGGATTATTGGATCAGGAAATATTGGGGCTCAGCTGTCTGTAGTTGCTGAAGCTTTTGGAATGGATGTATACTATTATGATTTGGTAGAGAAGTTGGCGATGGGTAATGCTACAAAATGTACTACTTTGGAGGAATTGCTTCGAATAGCTGACATTGTTACCCTACATGTAGATGGTAGACCTGAGAACAAAAACTTCTTTGGCGAAAAACAATTTTCGCAAATGAAAGATGGGGCAGTCTTCTTGAATTTAGCAAGAGGCTTTGTAGTGGATATTCCTGCTTTAGTAAAATACATTAAAAATGGTAAGCTCAAAGGGGCTGGTGTGGATGTATTTCCCAAAGAACCTAAGAATAATACGCAACCCTTCGAATCTGAATTAATCGGATTACCTAATTTAATCCTCACACCTCATATCGGTGGCTCAACCTTGGAAGCCCAAGAGAATATTGCTTCTTTTGTACCCAATGCGGTGATTAAATTCATCAATACAGGAAACACCTTTAACAGCGTGAATTATCCTAACGTACAACTACCTACTTTAAAAAATGCACACCGATTGCTTCATGTACATAAAAATGTATCTGGTGTGATTGCAGACATCACCAATGTATTAGCGAAGCATAACATCAATATTATTGGGCAATACCTCAAAACCAATGAAATTATTGGTTACATGATTGTGGATATTGACAAAGAGTACAATCAGGAGGTCATTAAAGATTTGAAGGCCATCAAGAATACCATCAAATTCCGAGTGTTGTATTAGTTTCTTTAGACAAGTTCAAGATAAAAATTGAGCTCCTAACTATTTGGTTTAGTTAGGAGCTAATTTTATTGATATTGTTATCAACCAATTCCATACTTTTCGCGATAGTCATCCAAAAAAGCATGGGCTTCTTCAATGGTATTAAAGCTTTTGGTCTGAATTCCGAGCTGGCGTTGTAGAAAGTTGGCCTGCATAGCAGAAATATCGTCTTTGGGAATTACGATCACCACAGCGCTCGGTTTTTTTGTGGCTGTATATTTAGAAGCTTCTAAATGGATTTGTTCTTGAACTTCACGAGGATGAGTCAGCATATCACTCATATCAAGAATAACCATAAACTTTTTTCGAACGTTTTTGTCTAATACGTCTTTTAACTGTTGAAGGTAATTCGGTACTACCTCAACAGACCGCCAAAATCCTATAGGCTTAACAATTAAACGATTCTTTACAATATCGTAGGTAATCTTGTAATACTTATTTTTATGTAAAACTTGACTCATGCGTATTGCTAATTAAAGGTGATTAGAGCAAGCCATGTTTTGTTGCGTATGCATCTAAAAACGCTTCTGCCTCTGCTAATGTTTCAAAAGATTTCATGGGTAAACCCACTTTTTTATTCAAAAAATTGGCTTGCATAAAAGAAATATCATCTTGGGGCATTACTACTACCAATGCTTTAGGTTTTCGTTTTAAAATCTCCATAACACCATGATAGTGAATCTTTTCTTGCACGTCAGCAGGGTGGGTTAACATTTCACTTATTTCTAACACAACCATAAAGTGGCGCATCAGGTCGCGATCTATTGCTTGAAAAATGCTATCTAAGTAATTAGGAACTGTATTTACAGATCGCCAAAAACCAATCGGTTTAATGATGATTCGATTTTTAATTTTATTAATGGTAATGGAATAATACTTGGTGTTAATTTGTCTTTCTTTCATCATCATAACAAAGGCTTAAAAAATATGGGATCAATATACAAAACACACTAATTATTTTTTTAAAGATGCAGCCGAAAAATTGAGCATACATTTTATTTAAACTTGGATATGCGATTTAACTTCCACGAGTTATTCCCCGCTAAATTACACATTTTCAGTTTGATTTGATGAAGAATTGTTCTAATTTAGATTTACTATATCAGGAAAAAGTTCATTTTTTTTTAATGAATTGAACTAAGCTATAAATCAAAATTTGAAAGTATATACGCAAATGAAACAGTACATAATTTTATTCTTTACAAGCATATTTCTTTTCCCTTTGATGGTTCAAGGTCAAGAAAAACTGATGAAAAAAGGGGATAAAGCTGTAGGGGATGCTTCCTATTACCACTCTAAATTTAATGGCAAAAAAACCGCTAGTGGAGAGGTGTATTATGCGTCAAAGATGACTTGCGCACACCTGACTTTGCCTTTTGGTACCATATTGAAGGTGACTAACTTGAGAAATAGAAAAGTAGTTCAGGTGAAGGTGAATGATCGCGGACCTTATTCAAAAAAACGGATTGTAGATTTATCATTTGGCGCAGCTTCTAAGTTAGATATGATTCGCGACGGCGTTGTTGCTGTTGAAATCGAAGTCCTTTCTTTACCTGAAGGAAATACCCTCACGGTTAAAGAAGAGAAGAAAAAGACTAAAAACGATAAAGCACTGAAAAAAACAAAAGCGGCTAAAGCGAAGAAGAAAAAGACTACCACTAAAACGACGACTACTGTTAAAAAGAGTGCAGCATTTTCGGCAGGCAAGACCTATAATGTATGGGGAACAGAGCAAAATGTGACTGGTTATGGCGTGCAACTGGCTTCTTATACGGATTTAGAAGAAGCAATTACGATTGGAAAAGAAGCAATTGATTTAGGCTTGAAACCTGTTTTTATCCAGTGTGGGTGGGCAAATAGTAAGCGTATCTATCGTTTGATGTGTGGAAATTACAAAACAGCAGCTGAGGCAAGGGAATACATCAGAAAAACGAAAAGCAAAGGATTTAAAGGTACGTTTGTCAAGAAACATCTATAGAACGAATGTTAGATTAGTTCATAACAATCGTTCCGATCAAACCACTCACCCCAGAAAGTTTCAAAATGTATTGATGGACTTTCTGGGGTGATCTATTTTAGTGCGTTAGGTTTTATTGATATCCCAAAAATTAATAGACGCATGATCCATCATAACGTATTATTTAAGTTTAAGCCTGAAACTAGCCAAGAGGCTATAGATACGATTGTAAAAGAACTAGAGGCGCTTGTTCCCATTATTCCAGAAATTCATTCGCTGCGTGTAGGAACCAATTTTTCAGCTAGAGGAAAAGGCTTTGAGCTAATGCTGGTGTCTACGTTTAAGACTCAAGAAGATTTAGTCGTGTACGGAAAGCATCCCAAGCATTTAGGGGTAATTAGTACGTACATCAAGCCTCATTTAGCAGATAT
>JBMYQA010000342.1:0-6010 GCA_049600855.1 Flammeovirgaceae bacterium
TTTTGCCATTTTCAGCACGATTTCTTCTGTTACTTTCTGAATTGCCATCGCCAAGTTACAGTGGTGCTGTTCTAAATTTGCTTCGGGTCTTCTTGTGGGAAAAGAGAAAAGTTTAGCCCATTTTTTCTCTCTGATCATTCTCAACCCTGTGGCATAATTAAAGTATTTTTGATTTAACCAAATAGAACCATCATCCTTCAGATCAATAAGTTCCGTTTTGATTATTTTGATGTATTTTTCAATATCTTCTGAATTTGGATTGCCGTAAGGAGCTAATCCCATCAGTTTATATTCGCCTGAATTAACCGTAAAACCAAGGAAATAGGTAAATGCACTGTAAAGCAGTCCAACCGAATGTGGGAAGTTTAACTCCTTTTTCATTTCGATTTTATTACCGTTTCCGTGTGCAATGGTAGCCGTGTTCCATTCTCCTACGCCATCTATGGTAAGGATTGCGGAGTCTTTGTAAGGTGATGCAAAGAAAGCACTTGCAGCATGTGAAAGGTGATGTTCTGGGAAAAGTAACTTTACTTTTTTCTTATCAAACTTTTCAACTTCTTTCAATCCATCGAAAACCAGCTTTTTCAAAAACATTTTTTCGTTAAGCCAAACTGGTATTGCTTTCAAAAAAGAAGCAAGTCCTTTGGGTGCGAAAGCATAATATGTTTCCAATAAACGTTCGAATTTCAACAACGGTTTATCGTAAAAAACAATCGCGTCTAATTCATCAATACTTAAGCCTGCCTCCGCCAAACAATATTTTATTGCATTTGTCGGAAAATCAGGAGTATGCTTAATTCTGGTGAAACGTTCCTCTTGTGCTGCGGCAATCACTTCTCCTCCAACTGTCAAAGCTGCTGCCGAATCATGATAGAACGCTGAAATCCCTAAAACTTTCTTCATTCTTTTTAGTTAAGATTGTTACTTATGCTATCTCTCTTATGCAACAAAACGTCCAAATATCTTCTGTAAGCTGGACTTTTAAAAAACGTGTAAAAGTATCTCATAGCATCTGCTTTTGCAAACAGTGCTGTTTGCTTATAGATGATATCGTTTGTGGTACTCGTTTTTAGTTTGTCCTATGAGCTAGTGAGCCATCACCCTCAAGCCAAATTTCTAAATAAACTTCTTTTGATGTTGGCTTGAGTGGGCTAAGAGACTGTGTGAACACAAATGAAAAAAGCCTTCTCCAGAAAAGGAAAGGCTTTAGGTAAGGTCGTCATGACGTTGAAATTGACTCCTTAGAAATCAAATTCCTGCGGATTTTTCTTTTTGATAATGGCACCAATAATAGCGGCTAAAATCAAACTACCAATTACTACTGAAACAATGGTGATGCCCGTATTTATACCATTCATATTCATGCCAAACTCCCACTCATCCATAAAGCTAAGAGCCATCTCCATGGCATCAGGATCCATGCCTGCTTTCTCGTATTCAGCTTCTAGGCGCTCCATCATAATATCTTTAATATTGGCTCCTAAGTTTGTGTCAAAAACATTGAACAATAACCAACGGTAAACAGTACTAATTACTCCACTAACGATCATCATCGTGAACAAAGACTTAAATGCTTGTCCAAAGGTGAAATAACCTCCATTTTCTTTTCGGAGTTCTAATCCAAAATAGACGTATAAACCAATAATAACAAGACTTAACCAGCCGCCTACGTCAATAAAAACCTCTGGGCCAATTACATACAGAATTGTTGACAACACAATACTTGCAGCGGCGCAAATTACACCATATTTAACTACTGAATTCATCGCTTAAGTTTTTTGTTTAATACTTAATTAGTTAGGAAAGGCGAACAAAAATTACAGGTAAATCAGTTTTTTTTGTTCTATTCATTTAGGTAATGGTGAAGTTACATATTTTTCCCTGTCCCAAAAACTAGATTTTTGCTAAATGGGCAAATAAAGTTTGTAACTTTAAAAGATAAAATAGGATTGTATGTACTCAACTTTAAGTTTCTCGTTAACAAAGCTCAAAGAAATCGAAGTTCTTTTCTTTCTGGAAAACTAATTGTAATTTTTATGAAGAATGCTTGAACTTGTCTAACATTAGTTTTTTCGAGTGAAAAAGAGTTAAGAAGCTCTCAATTAAGGCGCTTTTTTGCAGTAATAGCAGCGCTCTTTCAAGAAAAAGCAACGAAAAGTGAGGGTTTCTTAACCTTTTGGAGCCGAAATAAATTAATGTTAGACAAGTTCTTTAACTAACATCGTAATACATACTGAATGAACGTCTTTTATTCAATTGTTTTATGCCTGATGTGTACGGCTGTTTCTGCACAAACGCTTGAAGAACAACTTCAAGGGTTAGCAGGGAAATTGGCAGATTTAGAAGCACAGAAAAAAGTAATCTTAGCGCAAGCTGAAGACTTAAAGTTGCAGCGTATCCGAAGAGATCTCGGAAATATTGGGATGCCAACAACCGATTATGTAGCGCATGCAGCCATGTTTATCGCTTACGATGAAAAACATGAACAAGCTAAGTGGGTAGCGCATATCATCACTGCGGATATCATTACAGGAAATGTAGGGAGAACGAATGATTTTCGGGAAGATCCTAAAATTACAACAGGATCAGCAGTAGAAGCTGACTATTTTTTGAAGTCTGAACAGCCTGATGGAACGGTGGAGTACGACGGTTTTGGGTATGATCGCGGACATTTGGCTCCATCGGCAGATTTTAGATGGTCGCATAAGGCACTTTCGGAGTCGTATTTTTATTCAAATATGTCTCCTCAGTTACCAGCGTTTAATCGCGAAAGTTGGGCCGATTTAGAAGCATTGTTAAGAGGATATATTTTTGAGCATCCCGAAACGCAATTATACGTGTTTACGCTTCCAATATTATCGCCTGAACTTCCTGTGATTGAACGAGGGGTGAACAAGGTAAGCATACCCAATAAATTTGTAAAAGTGGCACTGGACTTAAAAAATCAACAAGGTATAGCCTTTGTGATGCCGAATCAAAAAAATGATGAACCACTTTCGAGTTTTGCCATCACAATTGACGAAGCGGAAGCGCAAACGGGTTTCGATTTTTACCACCTGTTAGCAGATGAACAAGAAGCGAAAATAGAAGCACAACTCGATAAAAAGCGTTGGTTCCCAGCATTAGCATCAGGAGATGTAGAACCACTGATCGCTCCAGATTTACCGAAAAATCATTTTAACACGACACAAGCGAAATATTACCTGAACAAAAAGGATAAAATACATGTTTGTGGAACAGTGGTGAGCACACGTTTAAGCAGAAAAGGAAATTTGTGGTTAAATTTAGATAAGAAATTTCCCAATCAGGTCTTTTCCGCTTACATTCCTAAGGAACATTTGGTGAATTTTAGTTATATTCCTGAAAAGGAATTATTAGGAAAACAAGTTTGCATTTATGGCATGGTTAGAAATGTAAATGGTACACCAACAATGAAGGTGTTTAAGGAAAATGAAATCAGCTATTTCGAAGAAAGAAATAAGTAGAAGAATAACGGCTTAATACTAAATGTACTATCAATAATTTTTTCAACTACTAAATCTTTAGCACAGCTAAAGTAAGAATGGATCAACTTATCAATTAAAAGCTTTTACCATAAATAATCAACACTATGTTTAAAATACTTCAGAGAGTACTTTCAGTTATTGGAAGGATTTTCGGCAGGAATGGATTGTCTGACCAGAAAACAATGACTTACCGAGAGTTTCGATCAGGAAAACGAAAGCTCAGATACAAAATCATTAAAGACCAACGCGCAACTAACCGCTATGAACAAGATCAGTCAAATGCTGTGATTGTATTACCCGACTTTGAAGCCGCCCAACATGAAGACATCTTGCATACTAGTTTGGAAGAATTAGGCCAGCAATTGAATATCGATTCATTTAGCGTGTATCAAGATGATGCGGCCTTAGCATTTAATAGTAAATCGAATGAATTAACAGAGGAGGAACAAAGACAGTTTAGAGAAAGTTTTATAGGTGTGTATCCTGGCAGAAGAAGATCATAATTTCTAGGATTGCCTTCAGTTATGAAGCGGTATACACTATACTTGTTCGTAAATTATACTGCTAATCAGATCGTTTATGCTTGCTGTTAATGAATCATTGATAAAGAAACACTTTCCGCTCCTTCATCATCAATCATTGATCGATGAAATTATGCAAGTGGCTACCTTGCGTGAGGTGAAGTCTGGTACTGTCATGATGGAAATTGGACGTTATATCAAATTTGTTCCATTGATGTTATCGGGTTCCATTAAAATTTCCAGAGAAGATGATGATGGAAATGAGGTATTGTTGTACTTCCTAGAAGTAGGGCATACCTGTGCGATGTCTTTAATGTGTTGTTTTGAGGAAGGTAAAAGTAGCATACGTGCAGTAGTAGAGGATGATGCCCAATTGTTGATGATTCCGATTCAATATATGGATGAATGGATGGCAAAATATCGCTCATGGCGGCATTTTGTGATGATGTCTTACGCTTCTCGATTTGAAGAAATGTTAAATACGATCGATTCCATCGCTTTTCATAGCATGGATCAACGCTTAGAAAAATACCTTCGCGATCGGTCAAACGCGTTAAAAACCAGAAAGCTTTCCATTACTCATCAGCAAATTGCCTATGATTTAAACTCTTCCCGAGAGGCGGTATCGCGCTTGTTGAAAAAAATGGAGCGCACGGGGAAAATTACACTGGGAAGGAATAAAATAGACCTTGCCGCTGCTTTTGTCTAAGTGTACGATCTTCAAAATAATTTTTATAGTTTAGAGCCTGAATCGCTCAATCAAGGTCTGACTTATGAAACGATATACTTACTTTGTGTTATGTTTTTTGTGGATCGCTTGTAATCAAGCAGAACACCAAAAAACAACGGATGCTACCGATAAATCGGAAGCGAAAAAAGAGCTGACAGAAGATTCAGACGCTTCAACGTCTACAACTACTCTGAGTACTGACGTTGCTGTATTAATGCAAGCTTTTCCTAAAAAATGGCAACAACTCACCAATGAAAATAAAGAGTTTGTATTTTATGAACCCTGTGATGCCAAGAACCCCCAAATTAATTTTACTAAACAAGCCGATGGCAGCTATCAGTTGCAGTACCTGTCGGGACAAGAAGGAATGACTTTTGAGGTGGTGGCAATGAAAAAATGGGAAGAACCTTTTGCTGATGAAGTAGAAACCTACTATGCGTTGGAATTTGTGTCGGGGGATACCCAAATGAAGGTGAAGGTAAACTTTTCCGAAGCAGGAAAAGCTGCATGGACAGGTGATTTAATTGGCATGAGTCCACGGTTATTCGCGCCAGAAAGTCATTTTAAGAAATATCCTACTTTGCATTCACCTTGTTTAGAATGTTTTGGGCCAGAAGAGTGTACGGAAGCGCAAGATTGGGGGATTGGAATTTTGCAACCCATATTCAAGGAAAATATCAATTTATATAATTTTAAAGGAGATGCAGAACCCGCTAAGAAAATCGAATTCTCCAATGCAATGATTGCGAATTACAGCGAATTACGTGCCTGGAGTAATTTTGAAAGCTTTGCGCCAGATTACGATATTTTTTACATCCGTTGCTTAGCTGAAGTAGATGGATGGTATAAAATTGTGGCCAATGCTAAAAATAAACGGGTAATGTGGGTGAAAAAATCTCCTAAAGTACGCTTTTTAACATGGGAGGAATATCTAAAATCTACCTTAGATTTAACTGTAGCTGATCCTAAATCTAATCCATTTCGAGTGGGTAAAGGGACTGGTAAAATGATCGAAACACAGTGCACGGGTGGCTTTAAGGTAATCGCTGTGGAGGGGACGTTCGCTAAAGTTATTCAGAACGAATTAACTACTGAATGCGAAAGTGGTAAGCCACTGCAAACAGAAGGATGGATACAATGGAGAGATGAAAATAACTACCTTGTACGCGTTTCTTGGATCATGTAAAATGTAAGGAAATAAGTGCTTGACCACAATTAATCGCATATTTTTTCTTCGTCTTTTTCACTACCAT
>JBMYQA010000343.1:0-6007 GCA_049600855.1 Flammeovirgaceae bacterium
TCAATTGTATTTGCCACCTTTTTTGGGCTAATTGTATTTAACCTCTACCGCTTTATTGTGGTAAATATTGGCTACCGATTAGGTTTGGGTAAAAACAAGCGTGAGCAATTCATCAGTACGCTACCAAGGGTATTTATGGCGCTCATTCTTGGTTTCGTGATCTCAAAACCACTTGAACTCACTTTTTTTTCACCAATCATTTCACAAAAATCCGTAGAATATTCTGAGAAACTCTATCAAAAGCAGGTAGAACTGATTGATATTAAGTTCTCCGATATTGTTGCAGATCAGGCAGAACGCGATACGCTGTTAGCGGAAATTGAGCAGAAAAAATTGATGGTGAATGAATTTGCCAAGCAACTTCAAGATACCTCAGCAACCACAAACGAAACCGTATTGCTTCAGCTACAAAGACGCTATGCGCAATTGCAAAGCGAATACAGTCAACTGCTCGCTCGAAATAGCAAGCAAGTTCAGGAATTAGAGGAAACCATTGCGAAGCGAACTAAACTGAAAGAAGCGGAGTTAGCTCGATCTAAAGAAACGGTACAAGCCTCATTTTCTTTACTGAATCAACTCACGGTACTTCATGAGTATGTACCCAACACTTGGTTGTTTACCACAGTAGTCGTCTTATTTTATGTACTTCCCATTTTAGGTAAAATCAAGTTTAGTAATGACGATTATGCATTGGTGTATTACCTCAATGAACGAGGAGAACGACTCGGTAATCGATTCAAAGCGGCTCATATTCGAAAAGCAAAGCAAAACCAAGCACCTCCCACTCAGGAAGAGGTAATGGTTGAGAAGATAGATACAGTTGAAGGTAACGAGACTCCACAGCAACCGAAACCCTATAAAGAAAAGCCTAAACTTGCATTGGCAAGAACCAGTATGCTCGTGGTCGGGTTAATTATTTTAATCGGCCAGTTAAATCAACGTAATATCTTCACCGATATGCTTTCTGTCATGCTTGTGCTCACCGCTGTGCTGGGCTGGATGAAGATTGTTGAACGCGAATTAGCTGCTATTGCCATGGTATTTTTTACCATTATTGGTTCTTTCGCAATCTTTATGTTCCATACCGGTCATCCTGTACTGGGAGTAATTTTAGGAGTAATCATTTTATTGACTTTTGGCATATTACTCATTGGTTCTATTCTACCCATCATGCGATTCCTCTACACGGTAGGGCTTTTTCTCTTCTTAGTGATGGCCATTGCCTTCACCATTAACAGCATGATTCGTGGAGATATCACCACAAACAATACCGAACAGCAAAGTATTGACCCCAACCTTGAGCATTCAGATAGTGTAAGAGTGCAAGTGGATAGTGCTACCGTTGATTTATTGATGTCCCATTTGAGGCATTGGGAAGATTTTCGTTATCGGGAATATGAAGGAAAGCTGGAAGTGTGGGAAAAACATTATGAAGAAGCAAGAGCTCACAAAGCCGATTATACCTATGGCAGTTATAAAACTCCTGCAGAATTTTGGGGCAGGTTGTATCATTACCTCAGTGCGCATGATGGTCCCGAACTTGACAGAATCACCCAAATGTTTGATAGCATCCGTGTTACACAATCCCTCAACTCGATGCAATTTGCAGAGGCCATCGTTACGTGTATTCAGGATATTCCCTACACGCTAATTTCAGATGTAAGCTGTGAAAAACTCAAGGAAGATCCCAAATACGCGAAACTATTTGAAAAGTATGGTTGTGTTGAACAAGAATATGGCTTGCAATCACCCACTGAGTTCATGTATAACCTCAAAGCAGATTGCGATACGCGAACCTTAACCTTATATACCCTGCTGTCAAAGCTGGGATATAAGGTGGCCATTCTCAACTCAGATCGTTACGAACATTCAATGTTGGGTGTGGCTTTACCTGCTCATGGCAAATATGTAGAACATCAAGGCTATAAGTATTATGTGTGGGAAACGACCTCAAAAGGTTGGCAAATTGGAAGCTTGCCCCCCAAAAACAATAATATGGCACACTGGAAGGTCGTATTGGCTAATAAATAGTTTACCTAAAAGTGTAACGCCCTCTCTATCCTCGCGTTATTAAAAGTAAAATGCTTTGTCATGAGAACAATCTACACCATTTTACTAGCCATTACGCTTTCACTGAGTTCATTTATACTCTCCGCTCAAACTCGAACAGTTCATGTATTTGTGGCTCTAGCTGACAACTTAAATCAAGGCATTGTGCGTGTTCCTGAGCTCATTGGAAATGGGCAAGACCCTAGAAACAACCTCTACTGGGGCTGCGGATATGGAATCAAAACCTATTTTTCGAAACATAGTGGCGATTGGAAATTGTTGAAAACCATCAAAAACCCTAAACCTGGAATTTTAGAGCGTTTACTCTTTAAACATGTTCGAAAAGAGGTATACCTACTTGCAGATGCTTATGATGGTCGGGAAATTAAGCAGACAACCATTGATTTTTTGCAAGCTACTGGAGGGAATCAGGTACAAACCATCACACATGGAGAGCAAAAATTGCCCTTTGGGGGAGGCTCAAACTTACTTGCCTACATTGGTCATGATGGGTTGATGGGCGATTTTCACTTGGGAAAAATGAAAGTTGTACCTGCTAATGACAAAAAGCGTGATGCCATTATTTTAGCCTGCTATAGCAAATCTTATTTTATAAAATACATTGAACAATCTAAAGCTAATCCACTCATCTGGACCAGCGGACTCATGGCGCCTGAGGCGTATACCTTGGAATGGGCCTTAGATGGTTGGGTATTGAATGAAACAAATGCGCAAATTCGTGAAAGGGCTGCTAAAGCCTATAACCATTACCAAAAATGTGGAATGCGTGGGGCTAGAAATTTATTGAGAACGGGATATTAAGCAATTTCCTCCATAGATTGCTCATTCAGACGAATAATGGCGTGAGCAATATCTTCTGCTACTTGCGACTTTTGTTTCAATGGAAACTCTTGAAGTCCATTTTTGGTCACAAAAGTCACTTTATTGGTATCGTGCCCAAAACCTGCTCCAGCATCTTTTAATGAATTCAATACAATGAGATCAAGATTTTTCTTAGCAAGTTTATCCTTAGCGTGTTCTAATTCATTATCTGTTTCTAAGGCAAAACCAACGGTAATTTGGTGTGCTGATTTACGGTTCCCCATTTCCTTCGCAATATCTTTGGTTTTCTCCAACTCTACCATCATCTGAGGATCATTCTTTTTGATTTTCGAATCAGCCTTGAATTTTGGGGTATAATCAGCAACGGCAGCAGAAAAGATGGCGATATCAGTTTGGGGAAAGTAAAAAGCTGAAACCTCAAACATTTCTTGGGCATTCGTCACGCGAATGAGGTTAATCCCTTTATTGCGCAAAATTTGATTAGAGGGGCCACTAATTAAGGTTACCTCTGCGCCAAGGTCGTACAAGCATTCGGCAATGGCATACCCCATTTTGCCTGAAGAATTATTACCAATGAAGCGTACAGGATCGAGATGTTCGTGGGTTGGGCCAGCAGTAATCATGGCATGTTTGCCTGCAAGTGGTAATTCAGTGGGAACAAATAAGCTCTGCATGCGCTTAACGATGTGTTCAGGTTCTGCCATGCGTCCCCTTCCAACTAAACCACTCGCTAACTCTCCTTCTTCTGCATCTACAATAAAGTTTCCATAACTTTTGAGTAACTCTAAGTTACGAATAGTTGATGGGTGCACATACATATCCAAATCCATAGCAGGACAGGCCATTACAGGGCAACGAGCAGATAAGTAAGTAGCCACAAGTAAATTATCGCAAATGCCATTTGCCATTTTACCTAAGGTATTGGCACTTAATGGGGCAACAATCATTAAATCTGCCCAGAGCCCAAGCTCAACATGGTTATTCCATTCGCCCGTTTCACTTTTCTGAAACTGTATGAGTACTGGATTCTCAGAAAGCGTGGAGAGTGTTAGTGGAGTAATAAATTCAGAAGCCGAGGCAGTCATAATAACTTTCACCTCGGCTCCTGCTTTTTTTAATAATCTTACTAAGAAAGCCGCCTTATAAGCAGCAATGCTGCCTGTAACGCCCAATAATATCTTTTTCCCGCTAAGCATTTTTATAAGGATTATTGAGTGATGAAAAAATCAATACAGTTCAGTTACTGCTGGTTTAAAGTAGGCCAGTAAGTCTTATCGTATCTTAGTACTTAGTATAAATCCAAGAAGTCGTCATCTTCTTTTTTCTCGAAGATGTGGATTTTACCTTCCAAAAATTCTTGAGTTGCCATCATACTTGGCTTAGGCATGCGCTCATAGAATTTAGAAATTTCAATTTGCTCTCGGTTTTCGTGAATTTCTTCAAGCGAATCCACATTGGTAGCGAATTCAGCAAGCTTGCTATTCAATTCCTCTTTTACCTTCACAGCCAATTGTCTTGACCGCTTAGACATAATCACTACCGATTTGTATACATTACCAGTTCCATCTGTCAATTCTGGTAAATCTCTTGTAACCAATGAAGCTTTAGACATATCCTTTACTAAATGTTTCTGTCAATTTATCCTTATCTAAAATGGTAAATTACCAATAAGGTAAGAACACATAAGCTGCAAAGATAATGGGATTAAAGGAAATCAACAAAAGTAATTAAGTAGGTAAACTTCACGAAGCCTTTATGCATGAGACTCCACATGAAAAAAGCCCCTTGCATACGCTAAAATGCAAGGGGCTTGGTGTAATCTTTTACTTACTTATGCTTTTTTTCTTGGCATTGTTCTGAAGATGTAATCCCAAAGCGGAGAAGAAACGCCAAAAGCACGGTCACTTTGCTTGTAATGGTGAATACCATGATGTATCCACAAGGTTTTCAAGAAATTTTTCGGAGGACGGAAAGCATGTACTGCATAGTGTACCCCTAAATAAGCCGTATACCCCATTAACACGCCTGGAAGAAAACCAAATACGGCTGTTCCCATTGCTAATTTGAATACAAAAAACAAGATAGACGCAATGATAACCGAAACAATAGGAGGTAAGGCTAAACGTGTTTTGTCTTTCGGAAAATCGTGATGTACGCCGTGAAATTTATATTTTACTTCTTCCTGCCATTCTGTTTTTGCATCCATGTGGTACACAAAACGATGCGCAGTATACTCTAATAAAGTAAACGATAAGAATCCTACGATGAATAGGGTTAAGGCTGTGATAGGAGCCATTCCCATATCTCGAACTCCATAATAAATGAGTCCAGATGAAATTAATGTGAAAATGATTAAAGGTAATGAAATGTGAGTCCTTGATAGTTTCTCCAAGATTGGGTTCTTGAACAAAGGAGGTTGTTGACCTGATTGACTCGCCTTTGGTTTCACATTTACTTGTACTTCTGCCATGCTTTTGAATCAATTTGTTGGATAATAGCTTTTCAAGAAAAAAGCCTGTAAAAGGATTGACCTGAAAATTTGGCAGCAAAGGTAACACAAAAAAGCTTATCCTACCAGTATTCGTTTTCGAAGCAAGCCAACAAATTCAAGTCTATGTACATACATTAACTAGTTGAACACAAACTTTTGCAAAAGAAATTCATAAAGTTTAGGGGCTGTTTTGAAATTAGTCATAAAGTTTTTTAGTGTAAATTTTTTCGACTGTTGAAGCACTAAAAGCAGAATTTAACATCGGAGCGGTTGGCCGAGCCAGACGTTCCTCCGCTAAATGAGCATTTTAATAACAAAAAGAGGCGAAAAAGTTCACCTAAAAAGTTAAGAATATATTTTAAAATAGCCTCTTAGAATTCTTATGACATTACTCAATACATGAGTTTACATCATTCAATTTAATGATGTGATTTGGTATGATCTATTGTTTTTTTTTGAACTTCTTTCTTCTGGCCTTGATATCTAACAAATACCCGACCATAGGAAACAAAGCACTGATAGTCACTAACATAATAATCTTAACCAGCGTATCACTCATCTTTCTAAAATTTCAATAAACAATTACTTTATGCATGCATAAAGCGAAACTCTCTATTTTCAACT
>JBMYQA010000344.1:0-5971 GCA_049600855.1 Flammeovirgaceae bacterium
TTGATCAATTAAGAAATTAAACTCAGCTAACAAATTACTGCTTTCACAATCAATGGCTAAACAACTGTTTGGAAAGGAGATTACATTCAAAAGCATTGGAGCGAAATTAAATTTTTCGTTTTCAATTACGACTCTTATTATCCTTTTTTTAACAGCAACTTTCTTCTGGTTTGATAACAGAGACTCTAAAATCTTCGAAATTACAGAGCAACTCAATCAAATTATGTTCAAAGTAGAACGGGCCTACAACCTAGAGAAAGATTTCTACATCGAAGAGACCATCAATCCCGATTTTTACGAAACAGGAAAAAGTAAGTATGTCAATCGGCATAGCGAGTTACTGCAAGAAATTCGAGAAGAATTGCAAATCTTGCAAGAGCAAGATGAGTTGAATGAAGCTGAAATTGTGCAGCACATTGATGATGCGGTGAAAGGGATAGATCAATTTGAAATTGCTTTTGATAGTTTAGTAAAGCTCACCGTAAGAAGAGGTTTTAAGAGTTATGGGGTTGAAGGGGATATGCGCAGAGCTATTGGGCGAGTAAGTAATTCAGGTTATCAACTGGATGAAGCTAAGGTATTATCCATTCGTAGAAGTGAAAAAGATTACATCCTTCGAAAAGATGACACTTACGTACAACAATTGCTCGATAAGGTAAAGGATTTGGATGCACATGTGTGGGAAACCGTAAAATCTGAAAGTGGCAGAGCGTACATCTCAAATGCACTAGAGCAATATCGGGGCTTTTTCTTAGAGTTGGTGGAGTTAGATCAAGTTATTGGTTTTCAAAAACATACGGGTTTACGACAGCGATTAGGGAATTTATCGGAAAGCTTAACAGATACCATTAGTGATATTGAAGAAAAGGTGAATGTACGTGCAAACTCCATGAGGCAAAGCATTGAGTTGGTCGTTATTGCCCTTTTCATTGTGTTCATCGCGATTAATTTTATGCTCAGCTATTTTACCACGAAAAGCTTGAGCGCTCCCATCGAAAGATTATCCAAAGGGATTCATGAAGTGATTGAATCTAATTTTGAAGCTGAACCTCATTTGGATGATTCGGATCGGAGAGATGAAATTGGACAATTGTCGGAAGATTTCATTGTCATGTTGTCGAAAATGAAGGAGCATACCAGCCAAATTATGCGGCAACAAGAGCGTTTGGGGTGGGCTTATGAAGATATTCAACTGTTAGGAACCTTAGGAAAAGACATCACATCAACCCTGATTATTGATGAAATTATCGAGCTGGTACAGCATAATTTGCAACAGCTCATGGATGCTACTGTATTTTGGATTGGCGTATATAATCCCAAATCAGATGCATTAGATTATAGAGGAGGGGTATTAGGCAAAGAACAAAAGGCAGCCACATTTAGTCAAAGCATTTTAGAAACGGATAAGCTGGGAGTATGGTGCTTTAAAAATGAAGAAGAAGTCATTATCAATGACTTGGATGCAGAAGCAGAACTGTATAAAAACTTCAGTTCTGCCGATGGCGAACAAACCAAAAGCATTGTATATGTTCCGCTAATTGCTAAGGATAAAGCCTTAGGGGTGTTTAGTGTACAACACCATGACGTTAATTTTTTTAACGAAGTACGGTTAAATCTGATTCGGAGCTTGGCTTCATATACTGTTGTTGCCATTGATAATGCCTTAATTTATCAAAATCAAGAAGAACTGATTGAAGAACGTACCGCTAGAATTAGAGAACAAAGCGAGGAAATTGCAGCTCAAAAAGAAAAAATTCAACATTCGTACGAAAATCTAGCGAAAACTTCTCAGAAAGTAACGGCAAGTATTAACTATGCCAAAAGAATACAAGAAGCGTTATTGCCCAATCGAAAAGCCATTCAAAAAGCCTTTCCAGAGTCGTTCGTCTTATTTAAACCACGCGATATTGTCAGTGGCGATTTCTATTGGTTTAATCGAAAGAATGATTTAACCTTTTTAGCCGCATTGGATTGTACTGGACATGGTGTGCCTGGTGCATTTATGAGTATGATTGGTAATGAGTTATTGAATGAAGCGATAAACCGTGCTGGTTTAACAGAACCCGGCCAAATTCTGGAACACATGCACAAAGGGGTGCGTAAAGATTTGAGGCAATATGAAACGGAAAATCGTGATGGGATGGATATGGTGATTTGTACGATAAACAAGCAAAACTCAGAACTCAAGTTTGCTGGCGCAAATAATCCAATCATTTACATTCAAGATGATGAGTTGTTTGTGATTAAAGGAAATCGCTTTCCCATAGGTGGAAAGCAACGAGAAGTAGAACGCAACTATCAACAACATACCATAGACATTTCTAAGCCTACCATATTTTATTTGTGCTCTGATGGTTACCAAGACCAATTTGGTGGGCGCGATGGGAAAAAGTTTATGGTCAAGAAATTTAGGAAACTGCTCTATGCCATCCATAACCTGCCTATGGATGAACAAAAAGAAATTTTGGAATCTACCCTGACCAAATGGATGAATGGCACGCGCCAAGTAGATGATATTTTAGTGATGGGTATCCGAGTGTAACAGAACGGCTACCTACTTACTTAAAAAATGAAAAATCCCAAACTCATGAAGTTTGGGATTAGTTTTCTGGCACGGATTACTGTCCCAGAATATTTAACTACTTTAAAAAGATGCAATTTGGATATGCCTACTAGTTAGTGTTTAAAGCCCACTAGAAATGCAGCTTAGCCTAAATGACCTCGTGTTTAGAAAAAGTGGGCGAGTTTAACGTGCAAGAGTTACGAATAAACCCACCACACTTTTAATAAACGATTGGTTTGATAAAAATGAAGTGAGTAGCCCACAGCATCGCAATGGTATGAGGAAACTAGACTCACTTCGGTAAAGTACGATTCCCGTTCTTGTACTTTACAAAGACACTTTGGTATTCAGCAACTAATTTTAAAATCGCATTGGGCATTTGATTTTTTTCTGCTTTCTTTTACAAGTATAAATGCTATTTAGGGAAATGATGAAGCACTTTCATAAGTGCTGGCATTTAGTTAATAGGCGCGGATTTACAACTCATAACACCACACACAATTAAGTCACTTCTTGCATTTTACCTTGATCAAGAGAATAAGGTAAGGCGATTTTGTGCTGTTCCAGCGATTTGTTGTTACACCTATTTATGTTTATTTCATGGAAAGAACACGAGTTACAACACTCACTTTGGGAATTGCGCTATTTTTTACCACTAGCTTATCGACTGACTTATTGGGGCAATGTGATTGCGCCATTGCCAAACAAACCCGCAAAGAGATTTCCAAAAACTTGAGGAAAAACGACCTTGAGGCGGCTAAAAATCTGGCTCAAGGTCTGATTGATGGAGAAAATGCAGCTTGCCATGTCGTCGGCTATCGGTATATGGCCGCAATTTTTATAGATACGCATGCATTAGATGCCGCAAAAGCGGAACTAGATAAGGCTTTAGACGTGTTTTTAAGTGATTGTGATAGCAGTACATGGTTGGCGCTGCAGGTGTTGTATGCACAACTGTATGCAAAAAAAACGGATTACGAACGGGCAATAAACTTGGCCACTGAAGTATTAGGAATAGCTGAGCAGCAAGATGATTACCTGAGTCAACAGCGCTTATTGAACATCATGGCAACCATTTTTTCGCGGATTAATCAAACCGATAAAGCGTTAAGCTATAACCTTCGCAACCTGAAGCTCACGCAAGCTCATCAAGATACTGCTGCGATGTTGCGCATGCTTGCTAATTTATCTGCAAACTATGGTACGCTCTATGAGAAAGCAGGAGAACATGCCGAACATTACGATTCATTGAAGGCCAAGAACCAAGCATTACTCCAACTAGCTTTGAAAGCCAGGGATACCTCATTTATAAAAAATGCCTATTTAATTACTTCAGGTCAATATTATTTAAAAGGTCAGCATCAAAAAGCGATTCTTTATGCCGATAGCGCTTTGGCTTTAGATTACCTCCATCCAAGCAAACGAAGAACGCCCTACATCCGCAAATCGGCACACGATAAGAAGGGATTTGCGTACATCGGATTAGCGGATGGCAAAAATGCACGTATTGCTGGAGATTCGGCCTTGTTTTATGCCCAACAAATTGACGGACCTGTAGGCATCATTAGTGCAATGGAAAAGCAGTATGCAGGCGAACGACTGATGGGAAATTACAAAGAGGCATTGGAAATCTATGTGAAATTATCGGAATTAGACGATAGTTTGCTGTCCTTAAATCGTTCTATTCGCATTAATGAGTTGGAGCAACAATATGAAAAGGCCAAAAATGAGAATACGATTAAGGAACTCCAACAGAAACAAGAAATCGATGGCTTACAAATTAAGTTACTGGGTGTGGGAATTGCCTTTAGTGTGATTGGTTTGATCGCTGTATTATTGTATTTTAGACAACGAAATCTTAAAAATAAGACCCGTATTTTACAAGCCGAACAGCGACTTAATCGAAGTCGGATGAATCCTCATTTCTTTTTTAATGTGTTGGCAGCCATCCACGCAGAGATGTTGTCTGGAAAGCGTAAAGAAGAAACAGCGGAACACCTTGCCCAAAGTACTAAAATTATGCGGCAGTCGCTCGAAAGTTCCTATCACGACCTCATTTCCATTGAAGAAGAAGTGGCTTTTTTAGAGAATTATATCGCTTTACAAAAACTGTTGCATGGCGATAAGTTTGAAGCGCATATTCACATAGACGAGGTGCTTGATCCTACTGAAACGTTAATTCCAAGTATGCTCACGCAGCCTTTCGTAGAAAATGCCATAGCACATGGGTTGAATGGATTAGCACAAAAAGGAGAAATACATATTCATTTTACTGAAAAGAATGGTAAATTAGAAATTGGTATTGATGATAATGGGAAAGGATTAACAAGTGGAAGTGTGGTGCAGTTTAATCATCAATCACGTGCCTTACAAATCACGCAAGATCGGATTTTCCTCTTAGGAAAAATGAGGCAAGTAAAAGGTTTAGTTGAAATCGAAGAAAAAAGGCAACAGCAAGGAGTGAAGGCCATTATCCATGTTCCACTGATGTATGAAGCTGTATGAATATTCTCATAATTGACGATAATGAACCGATTCGATCAGGCTTAAAAAAGCAACTTGCCTCATTGAGACCTGAGGTGCAAGTGGCTGAGGCAAATACCGTAAAAACAGGCTTGCAAGCGATTGAAAATAACAACCCTGATATTTTGTTCTTAGATGTCGAAATGTCTGATGGTACAGGAATGGATTTACTGATGCAGTTAGGGGAACATCAATTTCAACTCATCTTTGTCACCGCTTATAATCATTATGCGGTAGAAGCTTTTCGATTCAGTGCCATCGACTTTTTGTTAAAACCCATTACGATGGATGAATTAGCACCTGCCCTTGAAAAGGCAGAGAAACAGATGCAACACCATCAATTTCAAATGCAATTAAAAATTTTAAATGAGCATTTGATGGGCTTAAGGCAGCAGGAGAAAAAGATTGTATTGAAAGATCAAGAAAATGTCCATTTTGTAAAAGTGGGACAAATTATACGTTGTGAATCTGATGGGCCTTACACGCATTTCTTTTTAGAAGATGGAAATGAGTTAATCATCTCTAAAAACTTGAAAGGCTATGAGAAACTATTGGCAGGATATGGTTTTTTCCGTTCCCACCATTCGCACTTAATCAATATTCATAAAATCCAAAAGTTTTGTAAAACAGATGGCGGGTATCTAATTATGGAAGATCAAGCGATGGTTCCCGTTTCTACACGCAAAAAGGAGGCTTTATTGAGACGTTTAGAAGAAATGTAGATCGGTAGCGGTAGGTTATTTTATGGAACAGACTTATATTTATTGTATTTTTAGGAGAGTAATAAGGCAGTTTAAGAGTTATATTAATGAAAATACGTTCGACAAATTTGGGAGAAAGGACTAAAGTAGCATGGAAGGGAAAGGAAATTGAGACAGGTATTTA
>JBMYQA010000345.1:0-5937 GCA_049600855.1 Flammeovirgaceae bacterium
CGGATTATTGAACTAACTATTTACCCTACCACTTCGCATCATTCTATTTTTTATTTCTCTGGTAAATCTTCAACTCCTTTAATGTCTGTTCCTAATCGCTGTAGGTAAGCAATTAATGCAACCATCTTTGTTTCAGGCATCGTTTCAATACCATCCTTTTTCAAGTTTTCAACAATTTGATTGGCTTGCTTCATCAAATCCTCATTGGCTTTTTCTTCATAGCCTTCAGGATACGGAACACCCAGCTTTCTCATCGCAGTAATTTTATCTGCTGTAGTTGAGAGGTCAACCATATTTTCATTTAGCCAAGGGTATGGAGGCATAATCGAACCTGGCGACATGGTAGTAGGGTCAACCATATGATTGAAGTGCCAAGAGTCAGGATACTTCTCACCTACTCGATGTAAATCTGGCCCTGTTCGTTTCGATCCCCACAAGAATGGATGATCATACACAAACTCTCCAGCTTTAGAATACTCACCATAACGCTCTGTTTCTGATCTAAACGGACGAATCATTTGTGAGTGACATCCCACACAACCTTCCTCGATGTATACATCTCTACCTTGTAATTCCAATGCGGTATAAGGTTGCACTGCTGAAATTGTCGGTACATTAGATTTGACTAAAAAGGTAGGTAACATTTCTACTAATCCACCAATCAAAATCAATACGGTACTGAATGCTAACATTTGAACAGGTCTGCGCTCAATCCATCTGTGCCAGTGTCCGTGATTATTTTCTTTCGCTTTATTCAATGGTTCTAAAGCAGGAGCACTTGCTTTTTCTTTCTTGAGCAAACTTCCTTGTTTCATGGTTTTCACCAAGTTGTACATCATTAAGAAAGCACCAATTAAGTAGAGCGCTCCACCAAACGCACGCATGGCATACATCGGAATGATTTGGAATACCGTTTCTAAGAAGTTACCGTATTGTAATAAGCCAGCATCATTAAACTCTTTCCACATCAAACCTTGCGTCCAACCTGCCCAGTACAATGGAATTGCATAGAAAATAATTCCTAACGTACCAATCCAAAAGTGGATATTTGCATGTTTCGTCGAGTATAACTTGGTTTGGTATATTTTTGGGATCAACCAATACAACATACCAAAGGTCATAAATCCGTTCCAACCTAAGGCTCCTACGTGAACGTGCGCAATGGTCCAATCTGTAAAGTGGCTAATTGCATTCACATTCTTGAAGGAAAGCATCGGTCCTTCAAAAGTTGCCATACCGTAAGCGGTAACCGCCACTACCATAAATTTAAGAATCGGACTAGTTCTCACTTTATCCCAAGCCCCTCTCAAGGTGAGTAAACCGTTCAGCATACCCCCCCAAGATGGAGCGATGAGCATCACAGAAAACACTACTCCTAATGATTGTGCCCAATCGGGTAATGCCGTATATAAAAGGTGGTGCGGGCCTGCCCAAATGTAGATGAAAATTAATGCCCAAAAGTGAATAATCGAAAGACGGTAGGAATATACAGGACGATTAGCTGCTTTAGGGATAAAATAATACATTAATCCCAAGTAAGGCGTTGTTAAAAAGAACGCTACCGCGTTGTGTCCATACCACCATTGCACCAAGGCATCTTGAACGCCAGCATACAATGAATAACTTTTGGTAAATGAAATCGGCATTTCTAACGAGTTCACAATATGCAATACAGCAACGGTAACAAAAGTTGCGATGTAAAACCATACTGCTACATACAAATGACGTTCTCGTCTCTTCAAAATCGTCATGAACATATTGACACCAAATACCACCCAAATGAGGGCAATAGCGATATCAATTGGCCACTCTAGCTCAGCATATTCTTTGGATGTGGTGATCCCAAAGGGTAAGGTTGCTGCTGCCGAGACGATAATCAGTTGCCAGCCCCAAAAGTGAATTTTGCTAAGTAAGTTACTATACATGCTTGCTTTACATAAGCGCTGCAATGAATAGTACACACCAGCAAAAATGCCATTACCCACAAAAGCAAAAATCACCGCATTGGTGTGCAATGGCCGTATCCGCCCAAATGAGGTTTCGGCCAAGCCTAAGTTTGCTTCAGGATAAATCATTTGAATAGCCAACAATAAACCTACCGTCATGCCCACTAAGCCCCAAATGGCCGTAGCCACGGCAAAGTTCCGAACCGTGAGGTTATCGTATTCAAAATGTTCAAGTGTTTTCTGTTGTACACTCGGTTCCGTTTGTGTAAGGTTGCTCATCTTCTAATAATATTCTGATACTAGGAGTAAAATCGTCTTCAAATTGTCCATCTTTTACCGCCCACAAGAAGCTAGCAAGAAAGATGAGGGCAATTGTTAGACTAAAACCAATTAATAGGAGCAAAATCTCCATGACCTTGAATTTGATTACGAGTGTAAAACTAGAGTCTGTTCTAAGAGGATAAGATGATATGCATGAGTAAACACCCTGATTATTATCAGTCGGTTCAATGACGAAAATAACGCAAGCTCTATGTTAGGATGTCTATTATTGCATAATCAATAAAGACCAAACTCAATTCAATTAGCTATTAACAGGAAGAGAAATGAAGCAGGATACCAATGAGCTCACCTCCACTATTTGTCATCATTGTGGTGAAAACTGCACTGATGATGAAAAAATCACTTTTCAGGAACACACGTTTTGCTGTGTGGGGTGTAAAACCGTGTATCAGCTCCTGCAAGAACATGGATTAGGCAACTATTATCAACTCGAAGAAAAAGCCAAGCCTCAATTAAAGGAAATTCCCAACCCTGATCAATATGCTTGTTTAGATCATGACACAATCCAACAACGATTCATCACATTTGCAGAGGGAAACCAAATCCACACGCAATTCTATTTGCCTGCCATTCATTGTACCTCCTGTTTATGGTTACTAGAGAAGCTTCCTTGGTTGTATGATGGCATTCTACAGGCTAAGGTAAACTATTTACGCAAAGAAGTATTTATTGTTTTCGATGCCAGCATAACTTCATTGCGGGCTATTGCAACATTTTTGGCTCAATTAGGCTATCCTCCCTTAATTACGCATAATCAAGAAAACCAGCCTAAATCGTATACCAACAAAACCTTATTATACAAAATTGGAGTCACGGGTTTTTGCGCAGGAAATATTATGCTGATGAGCTTCCCTGAGTATTTAGGGCATCAGGATATTGCAGCATCATGGAAAAATTTATTCGGATGGCTGAGTTTTTTGCTATGCTTGCCTGTGTTCTTTTGGACTGCTGATCACTACTGGAAGTCAGCTTGGCAAGCCATTAAGCACAAAGGCATCAATATTGATGTGCCGATTGCTATTGGCCTCATCGCCTTATTTTCGCGCTCCATTTACGAAATCGTTTCCCAAACAGGCGCTGGTTATTTTGATTCCCTCTCTTCTTTGATCTTCTTCTTATTGATTGGCCGATGGTTGCAAGAAAAAACCTTTGCCCACATTTCATTTGACCACGATTATAAATCTTATTTCCCAATTTCTATTACGCGTATAGCCCCCAGTGCTGATCAACCAGAAAGTGATCAAGAAACGATTGTTCCTATTGAAGAGCTTAAAAAGGGAGATATCATTTTAGTGAGAAATGGTGAATTAATTCCTGCTGATGCCATCTTACTTACTGGAAACGCCCAAATTGATTTCAGTTTTATTACTGGAGAATCGGCCTTAATTCGGAAACAAGTCGGTGAGCAAATTTATGCTGGTGGGCGGCAAAAAGGTGGTATTTTGCGGCTACAGCTCACAAAAGAAGTATCGCAAAGCTACCTCACTCAACTCTGGAATGCAGAACAATTTCAGAAAAATACGGGGCCAAACTACAAAAGTCTGACCGAGCAATTAAGTGCAAAGTTTACGGTGATTGTGTTGAGTATTGCGATCTTGGCAGGTTTATTCTGGTTATTTAACGACAGTAGTAAAAGCTTAAATGCCTTTACAGCCGTATTAATCGTTGCTTGTCCTTGTGCATTAGCCTTAAATGCTCCATTTACTTTGGGAAATGCCTTACGCTTACTGGCTAAGCAAGGCTTTTTTGTTAAGAACACCCAAGTGATTGAGCGCATTCCACTGATTAATCATATCGTATTTGATAAAACAGGAACCATTACCTCAGGAAATGCCATTCGCTATACAGGGGAAGCATTGACCGAACAAGATAAGGCCGCGATTTATGCGATTAGCAGCTGTTCTACGCACCCTATTAGTAAAAGCATTTCCCGTTATTTAGAGGAGCATCAGCGCAATTTGGTGGCCGAGGAAGTACAAGAAATTAGCGGAGCAGGCATTTCAGGTTGGGTTGGTAAACAATTTATTCAACTTGGCAAAGCTTCGTTTGTCGGAATTCAAGCAGCTGAAGATACACATCAGCAAAGTCGCTCTTTCATCTCCATTAATGGAGAAATAAAAGGGCATTTTAGTTTTGAACAAAACATTCGACCTCAATTAAAAGCTAGCATTGCCACATTGGGTAAACGCTTCCATCTATCTTTATTATCGGGAGATAAAGCAACTGAACGAGCTAAATTTGAAAGTTTATTTCCCAAAAACAGCCATTGTCGGTTTGAGCAAGAACCCCAAGAAAAACGAGATTACCTCATAGAATTGCAACAACAGCAACAACAGGTGATGATGATTGGAGACGGTTTAAATGATGCTGGTGCCATTAAACAAGCCGATGTAGGTATAGCCATCAGTGATGATATTCATCAATTTACACCTGCATCAGATGTTATTTTATTGGCAAAAAACATACATCAACTTCCTCAACTTATACAGTATGCAAGTACGTCTATTCGTGTGGTTAAAGTAGGTTATATTTTTTCGTTCCTTTATAATGTAATTGGTATAGGGTTCGCCGTACAAGGAGTTTTAGCGCCTGTTATTGCAGCCATTTTAATGTCGTTAAGCTCTGTATCCGTAGTTGTTTTGGGCTATTTACTAACCAGTTGGTTTGGAAAAAAGATTCAAAACTAAGCAATTACAGCGGTTTTAAGCGTAAATTTTTTGTTAATATTTTTGGGGCCATCCAATTATGTGAAAATATTTGTATATTGCGTGTGCAATTAACCTACCTACTTGCAAATATAACTAGCATTTTTTAAGCTTCAAGCAAAGATATTTATCTATTTAACTCACTACTAACCCGTTTAACTTGCTTTTCATAAAGCAATTTTTCTTACATTCCATCTTGTCAATGAGGTATGCACTATAATTTTGCATTCCGTTATTACATGGGCATAAATGGACTTAAATAGATAACAGAATGGATTCTAAAATGATCTTTGAAAATGAGTTTTTGTCAATCATAAAAGACTCAGAGAACGACTTTTTACAGGCAGCATGGAAAACAAAAACTGTAAACATGAATCGAAGAGAGCATCAACACAGTTTGCGCAAGCTTTTCGAATATGCTAAAGCAGCGAAACCCTCTTCCATGATTTTCAATTTTTCAAACTTTTTCTATGCGTTGGATGAATTAGAGCAAGATGAAATTGCTCAATTATCTGAAGAAGTTGTCCATGAAGGACTTGAAAAATGCGCATTGATTCCAAGCCGAGGCATGATGGAACAATTAGCGGTTGAACAAACCGTTAAAAAAGTAGATGAATCAATTGCGATACGCTTTTTCCGAGATGAACTCACAGCCAAGCAATGGTTAGGTGAATAATTGGTTTATTGAGTGAAATGGCACTTTTTTAATACCTGCGAAAGCATTTAGGGAGTTTCCCAAAGAATTTTTTGAACTTTTTTGATATAAGTTATTGAATATTCTAAAATGACTCTATATTTGCGCCCGCAAACACAGGCATAATAAGCCAAATTTGTAAAGAAAATATTAAGATCATTAATATCTTAATAATGTTAAATAAATGTGAGGTTTACCTATATTTTTAGCATTTTTCTATGATGTTTTTTAAAAAATATGTAACTTCATT
>JBMYQA010000346.1:0-5876 GCA_049600855.1 Flammeovirgaceae bacterium
CGCAGAACCTTACCTGATTTTTATAACCTATAGGTGAATGTGAAATGAATGGACATAGGAAGGAATGATCTTTAAATAAGTCATTTTGATGAGGAAATGCCAATATTAATCCAAGTTATAACGGATTGGAGGAAACAATACATCGTGCTTTTTTGTTCCTTTTTAAGAAAAATAAAACATGCTCAATGCTCACTTTAGGCAGCTTAGCGACTTCATAATTATTCAAGGTTTAGGTAACATTCGATTTTTAATACATCCCTGCATTGTTGAATAAAAATCAATACGAAATCAATTTTTAAGCAAAATTAGATTAAATTTGGAACGTGAATTTAATCACAAGATGAGCGTTTGTTAAAAAAACGCGCAAAATAATAGTTTTACTCATATCGAATTGCACGTTTGCTATGCATAAAATCAAGGAGGATACAACAATTGTTCGCAGTGATGCCTCGATGGGAGAAGAATATATTGAAGTCTATGGAGCTCGCGAAAACAATTTGAAAGGGATTGACATTCGATTCCCTCGACACAAATTAGTAGTAGTTACAGGAATTAGTGGCAGTGGTAAATCTTCTTTGGCATTTGATACCATTTATGCAGAAGGGCAGCGAAGGTATATGGAGAGCTTTTCGGCTTATGCACGCTCTTTTTTGGGAAATATGGAGCGCCCTGATGTGGATAAGATTGAAGGATTAAGCCCAGTCATTTCCATCGAACAAAAAACCACCTCAAGAAATCCTCGCTCTACCGTTGGCACAGTAACGGAAATTTATGACTTCTTACGCTTACTTTTTGCACGGGCAGGCGAGGCATTTTCTTACGTCACAGGCGAAAAGATGATCAAGCAAACGGAAGATCAAATTATTGAGATCGTCTTTAAGGAGTACCTCGATAAAAAGGTCATGATTCTAGCACCTATTGTGAAAGGCCGAAAGGGGCACTACCGGGAGCTTTTTGTGCAATTGCGGAAAAAAGGCTACACAAAAGTTCGAGTAGATGGTGAAGTTCTGGAATTGGTGCCTAAGATGCAATTGGATCGTTATAAGATTCACGACATTGAGATGGTGATTGATCGGGTGGTGGTGCGAGAAAAAGACAAGTTTAGAATTACCCAATCCCTCAAAACGGCTTTGCAAGAAGGTAAAGGAATTTTGATGCTGGCTATCCCGAAACAAACGGGGCAAAGCAAAGAAATTGTGCGGCACTTTTCTAAGTTTTTGATGTGCCCAACCTCAGGAATTGCTTATGACGAACCTGCGCCAAATCTATTCTCGTTCAACTCTCCTTATGGAGCTTGTCCTACCTGTAATGGTTTTGGTCAAGTGGAAGATGTCGATGAAGCAGCTATTATTCCAAACAAGAAATTGAGTGTAAAAAAAGGAGGCATTGCAGCGTTAGGTGAATACCGAGATGTTTGGATTTTCCATAAGATTGAAGCGGTATTGGAAAAACGCAAGTTCAAATTAACGACTCCTTTTGAAAAGATGCCTCAGGAGGTTATTGATGTGATTTTACATGGAACGGATGAAGAAGTTGCCGTTAGGTCAGTGAAATACCCTGGAACAATGTGGAATACCAAGTTTGAGGGAGTAATTAAATACATTTCACGACAGAAGGAGCATGGAACAGAGAAAATGCGGAAGTTTGTGGAAGACTTTATCACGCACCGTACGTGTCCCGATTGTGCGGGAGAACGATTGCGTATCGAAGCGCGCCACTTCAAAATTGCTGATCACAACATTGCTCAACTCGCTAAGAAAAACATTGCAGGGCTTGGAGAGTGGTTTGTAGGATTGGAAGATTGCTTAACGGATCGACAAAATGTGATTGCGGCAGAGGTGTTGAAAGAAATTCGAAAGCGTTTAGGTTTCTTATTGGGTGTAGGTTTAGATTACCTCACATTAGATCGCCCGCTGAAAACCTTATCTGGTGGAGAAGCGCAGCGCATTCGGTTGGCTACGCAAATTGGAACGCAACTCGTAGGAGTGCTCTACATTTTGGATGAGCCGAGTATCGGACTTCATCAACGCGACAATGTGAAGTTGATTCAGGCCTTACACGATTTGCGCGATTTGGGGAATTCAGTGGTGGTGGTAGAGCATGATCGCGATATGATGTTGGAATCAGATTATGTAATTGATATTGGGCCAGGAGCAGGAATTCATGGTGGAAAAGTGGTCACTGCTGGTCATCCATCGGAGTTAACAGTGGGCAATAGTACTACTGCGCGTTACCTCACAGGAGAACTCAAAATAGAAACTCCTAAAAGTAGAAGAAAAGGAACTGGAAAAGAAATTGTATTAAAAGGTGCGAAAGGACATAATCTCAAAAATGTCACCGCAAAGTTTCCGCTTGGTAAACTCATCTTGGTAACAGGAGTTTCTGGAAGTGGAAAGTCCACATTAATTCACGAAACACTCTTCCCTGTACTTCGCAAGCATTTCTACAAATCCCGTCAAGAGCCCTTGGCTTATGCTTCCATTACCGGAATGGAGCATATTGATAAGGTGATTGAAGTTGATCAACGTCCAATTGGGCGTACACCCAGATCAAACCCCGCTACTTATACTGGAATGTTTACCGATATTCGAGCCCTTTTTGCACAATTGCCAGAAGCGAAGATTCGCGGGTACAAACCCGGCCGATTCTCATTCAACGTAAAAGGCGGACGCTGTGAAACTTGCCAAGGAGGTGGTAAAAAGCTCATCGAAATGGACTTTTTGCCTGATGTATATGTCGATTGTGAAACGTGCAAAGGGAAGCGCTACAACCGTGAAACGCTGGAAGTGCGTTTTAAAGGCAAGTCGATTTCTGATGTATTAGACATGACGGTGGAACAGGCAGAAGCGTTTTTCAAAAGCTTGCCTAAAATCCATCGAAAAGTCAAAGCATTGAAAGATGTCGGTTTGGATTACATTACCTTAGGGCAACATGCGACTACACTTTCAGGAGGGGAAGCTCAACGGGTAAAGCTGGCGACAGAGTTATCTAAACGGGATACAGGGAAAACATTCTACATATTAGATGAACCGACCACAGGACTCCATTTTCAAGACATTCAGCATTTGCTTGATGTACTCAACAAGCTGGTAGAGAAAGGAAACACCGTGTTAATCATCGAACACAATATGGATGTCATCAAAGTGGCCGATCACATCATTGATATTGGACCAGAAGGCGGAGACGGTGGTGGAGCTATTGTGGTGGAAGGAACACCTGAGCAGGTGGCCAAAAGCAAAAAAAGCCACACAGGAAAATTTTTGAAAGCGGAACTGTAGCGGTATAGCTGCCTGAATATGCCATCACATCAAGCCATTTCCATCCAAGCAAATGATGATTCTTTAACAATCAAGTTGAAAATCAATAAATACAACACTTTTTAAGAGATTATATGTCGCTTTTTGCCCAATGTCTGCTTATGTATTAGAGGATTCCATCGGAACGTTTACTTTTGTAAACGCAAAACTTTGCAATAAAGGGAAGTGCTCAAAAGGACGAATGGATAATAATAAGATCACGATATCGCAAAAATCGACATCTCATGAGAACCAAATTGTTGTTTATACTTTTACTGATTACCCAACTTACAGCCCAAGGACAGGATTTACCCAGTTTAGATAGTGTAAAAATGTTGTTGACCAATCCAGCCATTGAGTTGGAATGTACTTTTGGAATTAACAACATGTACAATAATAAGTTTGATGTGGCAGAAAGCCAGTTTCAATGGCTGAGGCGTAAATATCCGAAGCACCCTTTACCTAATTTCTTGCTTGGCTTGAGCAATTGGTGGCGCATCATGCCAAACTTGGACAATAAAAAGTATGACATCATCTTTTTGGCATATATGGATTCGTCCATTTATTACGCGAAAGGGATGTATAAAATCGACAATAGCAATATAGAAGCCGCTTTTTTTCTTTCTGCGGCTTATGCGTTTAAGGCGAGGTTATATTCTGAACGTAAAATGTGGCGAAAGGCTGCTGTAGCTGGAAAACGTTCCCTGAAATACCTCGAAATTTGCCGCGATAAAGATTACCTCAGCCCAGAGTTACTTTTTGGCGATGGCATTTATAACTATTATTCGGTTTGGATTCCAGAAAACTATCCTTCACTCAAACCCATTTTATTGTTCTTTCGGAAAGGGGATAAGCAGAAAGGGATTGAACAGCTTGAAGAAGTGCGAAAAGAAGCCTTTTATACTCGTGTAGAGGCAGAATTATTTCTCATGCGTATTTATGCTTTGGAGGAAAATCAAAATACAAAAGCACTATATATTTCCCAGCATTTACATAAAACCTTTCCCAACAACCCCTACTTTCATCGCTTCTATGCCCGCATGCTTTATTCTACGGGAAGGTACCGATCATTAAAGCCTGTTGCGGAAGAAATTTTAACACGCATTGATAGTGGATGGGTAGGTTATGAAGAAATTAGTGGGCGTTATGCAGCTTATTACCTTGCTTACCTCAACGACTCCCGAAATGGGGATCAAGCGAAAGCAGTGAATTATTATAAACGAACCATTGAATTTGCTGAAAAAATAGAATCACACAGTTCGGGCTATTATTTACTTTCGCTTTCTGCGTTGGCTAGAAAGGCTGAAAAGGCGAAGCGTTATGATGAAGCACTGGAGTATTATAAGAAAGTACTCAAGCACGGCAATAAGAAACGGAGCTATTACAAAAAGGCGAAAACGTTTAAAAAGAATTACAAAAAATATAAAAAAGGGAAGGCTCCTTAGGGCAATTTCTTTTGAATTTGTAGTTTTGAAATCATTGTCAATTTACAGAGCCAATGCGTTTTTCAGAAATAGTTGGTTTGGATGAAACCAAGCAAGCTTTAATTCATACCGTCAATAGTAATCACATTGCCCATGCACAGTTGTTTTTGGGGAAAGAGGGGTATGGAAATCTTGCATTAGCGTTGGCCTATGCCACTTTTGTAAATTGTACCAATAAAAAGGAAAATGATTCCTGTGGGATGTGCCCTTCATGTGCTAAAATGGATAAGTTAATCCATCCAGATTTGCACTTTGTGTACCCCGTTTCGTCCACAAAAAGTATTTCAGGGGCTCAGGCAATCAGCACAAGTTTTGTTAAAAACTGGAGAGAGTTTGTGTTAGAAAACCCCTACAATACCTTGCCCGCATGGGCGAGTTTTATAGGAGCAGAAAACAAGCAGCCCAATATTTCCAAAGAAGAAAGTCGGCACATCGTTCGAAACCTTTCCTTACGCGCTTTTGAAGCGGAGTATAAAACCATGCTCATTTGGTTGCCAGAATACATGCATCCAGCCGCTTCCAATGCCATCTTAAAAATACTCGAAGAACCACCCGCAAAAACACTATTTTTACTGGTTTCTAACGCTTCTGATCGTTTGCTAACCACGATTTTATCACGTACGCAAATTGTGAAAGTTCCCGCTTTTTCAAGCGAAGAAATCAAGAAAACCTTAATTAGCTGGTATAACGTGGAGGAAGAACGGGCAGGGCATGCCGCTTATTTGGCAAATGGCAACTTAAATGAAGCGCTTCGTTTAAGCAATGAGGTGAAAAATGATAGTGCCGATGCCTTTAAAGAATGGATGCGGATTTGTTTTAAAATGGACTTTACCACGATGGTAAATTGGACGGATAAATTCCAACGGATGGGTAAAGAGCCTCAAAAAAGTTTACTTCAGTATGCATTAAATATTTTCAGAGAATCACTCGCTTGGAAGTACGGACACGAAGATTTGGTACGCTTAGAAACGGCTGAGTTGGACTTTGTTAAAAATTTCTCCAAAGTATTGCACGAAAACAATCTGCCTGAATTAATTTCGTTGTTTAATCGTGCTCACTTCCATGTGGAGCGAAATGCAAATCCTAAGATTCTTTT
>JBMYQA010000347.1:0-5862 GCA_049600855.1 Flammeovirgaceae bacterium
AGCCGCTACAGCCGTTTGCCATTACTGGGATCGGAATGTATCCAAAGTATCGGTCACCTTAGGGTGCGAACAAGAGTTCTTTTTGATTGATAAAGCTTTATACAATGCTCGGCCTGATTTAGTAAGTAGTGGCCGAACAGTCTTCGGCTTAAAACCCTCAAAAGGCCAGCAAATGGAAGATCACTATTTTAGTGTCATTCCTACCCGAGTACAGCGATTTTTACAAGAATTGGAATGTGAGGCTTACAAAGTTGGGATTCCGATTAAAACTAGACACAATGAGGTGGCTCCTAGTCAGTTTGAAGTCGCTCCAGGTTTTGAGGAAGCCAATGTCGCTATCGATCACAATCTATTACTCATGGATTTGATGAAAAAAGTGGCTTCAAAACATCACTTTAAGGTCTTATTTCATGAAAAGCCCTTTGCCGAACTCAATGGAAGTGGCAAACATAACAACTGGTCGTTAATGACGGACACAGGTAAAAACCTGTTGGAACCAAGTACGAAAGCGAGGGTTAACTTACAATTTCTTACATTTTTTGTCAATGTAATTAAAGCGGTACATGAACATGCTGACTTAATACGTGCAAGTATCGCATCTGCGGGAAATGATTACCGATTAGGTGATAACGAAGCACCTCCAGCAATTATTTCTGTGTTTATCGGCTCTCAGCTATCATCCGTTTTAGATGAACTGGAAAAGAACGCTTATATACAAGTAGATAAAGGCGATAATGTTTTTATGAAGCTCGGAATCAATAAAATCCCACCAATTTTACTTGATAATACCGACAGAAATCGAACCTCTCCTTTTGCTTTTACGGGTAATAAATTTGAATTCAGAGCTGTTGGCGCATCTGCCAACACCGCCTTGCCTATGACGATTCTTAATGTGGCCGTAGCTACCCAATTAGAGCGCTTCAAACGCGAAGTAGACAAGCAACTTGAAGCCAATGAGAAAAAAGAAGTAGCAATTATCAACGTGTTAAGGCAATACATCAAATCGTCTAAAAAAATTCGTTTTGAGGGAAATGGCTACAGTCCTGAGTGGGAAGCACAAGCCATGAAAAGGAAATTACAGAATGTTAAAGACACTCCTACAGCATTAGATGCCTACCTTACTCGAAAATCCATTCGGTTATTAACCAAACAGGATATCATGAGCGAACCCGAAATTAAAGCTCGCCATGAGATTATGCTGCGGAACTACATCCTTCGCGTTCAAATTGAATCCAGAATTATTACGGAATTGTCGCTCAATACCATTGTTCCTGCTGCTATTAAATACCAAAACCGATTAATTGAAAATATTCAAGGATTACAGTCCATCGGTTTAGAAGCGGAAGCAGCAGAAGCCAAAATAGCTGTTCAGCGCATTTCTACATACACTAAAGCACTCCAACGCTTATCCATTGAGATGATTGAGGCCAGAAAGCAAGCCAATATCATTGACGATACCAAGCAACGAGCCATCAGCTATTGCCAAGACATTAAAGAGAAGTTCTTTAAAGAAATTCGCTGGAATGCGGATAAACTGGAGCTGTTTATAGATGACTCAGACTGGCCCTTGCCAAAATATCGCGAGCTTTTGTTTTTAAGATAGCAAGCATGGGGACTCGATTATATATCCCCACACTTATTCTAATACGATTAACTTAACATGTAGGTAATCCAATCGGTAATTCGGCTCAAAAACTGTGAAGCGAGTGCTGGACTAGCGATAAATGCATATAAAATACCAAACAATGCTCCATACATGTGGGCATCGTGGTTGATGTTGTCATTGGAGCGCTTGCTTTGGTAATACGAATAGATCAGGTAAATCGCACCAAATATAAATCCTGGGATAAAGATAATAAAGCCAATGCCTCGAATGGGATCGAATACAATGGAGCAAAAGAGAATGGCTGAAACTCCTCCTGATGCACCTAAGGAATTATAATGGGGCAAATCTTTATATTTAAAAAAAGTGGGTAAATCCGAGACGATTATTCCTATTAAAAATAGGGCAATGAACCATTCTGCTCCTATGGTTTGCTCAACTGCTTCTCCAAAAAAGTAAAGCGTAAACATATTGAAAATCAGGTGGTTCAACCCTCCGTGTATAAAACCCGAGGAAAGTAGTCGATAATATTCCTTCATTCGAAGGGTGCGGTACGGATTGAGAATAAGCTTAGCCTTTACTTGCGGGTTATTTTCTGCATATAGGCTGATTGCACAAATCAGGGCAATCATAAACATCGTTACAGTAATTGTCATGGTTAATTTGTTTAGCAAGAATGAAAATAATGAGACAGTTATAGAAAATCCCCAATTGAAACCATTCAATGGGGATTTAAAACTAATGATTTATTCGGTCTATGGATTATCCAAAGTGATTACACTAAAGGCGCTCTACTCCCCCCAATCATACTATCATCGGCATGTTCTGCTTTATATTTTTGCTTTAACACATCATCGTATTGATCGGCATAGTTTCCTACTCGATGAAGCGTATTCATGATTTCACTTTCTTGCAGGTTTTCCGTTTCACGGATGTGCTTTAACCACACATTATTCTTGTATACCGTAAATCCTACACCGAAAAGTCTATCGTTAATCTGCAATAATTCAAGATAAAACTCTTCTCTACGCTCTGTAGGCTCCTTCATCACAGGGGACATGACTTGAAAATAAGATCGTTTCTCTCGCTCAATATACCATAAATCTACCCACACTTGAATTGATCCTTTTCTTAATGTCCAACTTCCAGGGTTTTTGCCTCTACACTTTAAAGGGTCTACACCTAATTGAGTGATGCACTTTTCTACTAATGTGTAGTAATGATTTAGATTTTCCATACTAACTATGTTTGCTTAGTAGCTCGATTATTTTTATTACAACCCTAAATTATAAATTTTTTCGATAAGTATTGGGAATCTTTTACAATAATGAATTCCTTTTAATAAAATGATCCAATATAACCTGTGACAACTTATAAAAGCTTGAAATACGCAGAAAACAATTAATCCTTACGCATTTCATTACTTTTTCAAAAAAAAGCGGCATCCCATCAAGGATACCGCTTCCTATGTATTCTTCAGTACAAAAATTTTGAGCTACTTACTTATTCAGCATGTAACCAAGCTTTCTTGTTTAATAATTCTTCTTCTGTTTCCACATAATCAGGATCATCCACACAACAATCTACTGGGCAAACAGCAGCGCATTGAGGTTCTTCATGAAACCCTTTACACTCTGTACATTTATCTGAAACTATATAATAAAATTCATCAGAAACTGGTTCCTGATCCGCATCACCTTGTATCACGGTACCATCTTCCATCTCAACCTCAGTCAGGGCAGTTCCACCTGACCACGTCCACTCTACGCCACCTTCATAAATGGCTGTATTGGGGCACTCTGGTTCGCAAGCACCACAATTGATGCATTCTTCTGTGATCATGATTGCCATACTCACTCAATTTTATGATTCAACAACAATTCGTATGCAAATATATAAACTCAAAAAATTAATTAGTACACTAATCATTATTTTTTTGTGAATATTCTTTTAATGATTATTCCGAAAATATCTGTTTGGTTTTTGCTTTTAGCTGTTTACCTGCCAATTTGACTCCCTCGTATAATTTTTCATCGTAAATTGGGAAACTTGCATCAAAAACATGTAAAAAGGTCTTCAATAAAGGCGCTTCTTCTTCCAATTCATTATACATACTTTGTACCGCAGGCAATAAATTTGATGCGGGCCCCCATTTTCTAGGTTTCACAAAGGGTAAATAACCTGCCTTCGTCTGTATAAAATTTAGAAACTTGGTAATTGCGTCTTCCTTTTTAGCTAATTTCCCTTGAGGTATTACAAAACCATCTACCCAAGTTGGTGTCCCTTGCGAAGTACTGCTAAATGGAAACTGCTGAACAACAAGCTCATCTGCCTTGATAATGGGTACATAACCAGTGCTAGGAGAAAACTGTAGTTCTTGTTCGACGTAATACATTCTCTCTGAATAACCGATTAAACAGGAATTTGGGTGATCCGCAAAGGACCTTGGATAAATGGATGGCAAATCATGATACTTTGAAAGATGATCACGGAAAGTGACGGGCATTTCATTAATCAGTGCCAGCACTCTATTCTCTGCTACAGGTAACAGACTTGTCGTATCGCCTGTGTACAGCCCAATGAGGTGTTTCTTCGCAACTTCATGTCCGTAAATATCGAGTACCGCATCGGCATAATATTCTCCTAAAGTTCCAGTGCCATATAAATCAGCAAATAATGGGAGATCAATCGCATTCAAGAGTTCTTTGATCTTTTCAAAAGAACTCATGTCATGACTATTCTTTGACCATTGTACGAGGAAATTCCCACATACCCAATGGGGAATAATGTACTGCCCTTTCGATTCAGATTTTAACGTTGATGCCCCTGCAATATAAGTATTAGGCTGACCAGCTACTCCAGCAGGAATCTTTTCAATGCCCCCATATTTTCCTCCGACCAATTCATCTAGTCGAACCGCATCAATCTCGAAAACATCAAATTGCTTTAAATCAGCTAACGAAGAGAACTCATCTGAACTATCGCCATCAGAATAGGGATCGACCAGCCTAAAGTTCGCATCAATCTCAGGATACTGCTGCTCAAATGCGCGTTCTAACTTCTCAATGGCGTATCCTGCCTCTGGCAACCAAGAATAGATGCCTACGTTCAATATGGTCTTTTTACCCTTCGTCTGTCCAACTACTAAAGGGGTAAAAAACAAAAATGTAATGGATAATACTAAACTTCTCATAATCCGTGCTTTTAATAAAATACTTATCTTATATGAAATATACTTGACTCAAATAACGCTCTTTCAAGAAAACTATTAACCTATTTTTTAATACACCATGTTTACTGAATACTTACAATATAGGCTGCCATCTGCATTGAGATGATAAAGTGAGCATTTACTAATTGAGCCATTTATTTTATCCTTCTAAAAAAGATTTTAATGCTAGCTCATAGCCTAACAACCCAAACCCTACAATAATTCCTTTACAATATTTACTTAAATAGCTTTTATGCCGAAATGCCTCTCTTGCATGTACATTTGAAATGTGAACTTCTACGACCTGCGTTTGAATGGCTGCAATGGCATCTGCAATGGCCACCGAAGTGTGCGTGTATGCCCCTGCATTCAAAATAATGCCATCGTACGCAAATCCCACCTCGTGCAATTTGTCAATGAGTGCTCCTTCACTGTTCGACTGATAATAGCTCAATTTAGCTTGAGTGTCATACGCTGCACACAGTTCTTCAAAATAAGCTTTAAACCCCTTATTTCCATAAATAGAAGGTTCCCTAACTCCCAACAGATTCAAATTAGGGCCGTTGATAATCAAGATTTGTTGCATGGATTTCGTGTTTATTTTAGCGACTGTTTGAACTTTTGCTTTCGGCTAAACAAAAAATTCAAACAGTCGCTTAGCTGTTTAGGTGGATTAGCTTCTATTTTCTAGCAATAACCATGTGATAATTAGACATCATTTCAAAGCGGACTTGCATCACATCATTGTCATGGAAGTATTTTTTCAACTTTTCGGCTGTAAAAACATGTTTTTTATCGGGATCATTGTCTGGATGAGCAGCATAAAGAATGATGATAAAACGCTTGGTAACTCGGCAAATCTCCGCAATGGCTAAAGATACATCTTCAATGTATTCCAATACTCTCAAGGCGGTTGTTACGTCAAACATTTCACTGGGAAAAGTAGCCATATCTCTCGCATCCATTTGTTTGGCCGTGAGGTTTAAAACGCCGCCTTTAATCACGGATGCCACATACGCGATGGGCGCTATGGTGCTGAGGGTGGGGA
>JBMYQA010000348.1:0-5823 GCA_049600855.1 Flammeovirgaceae bacterium
ACTAGGGGTTTTGATTTCGCCTATACGGGTCACATCGCCCACTTTCAAGCGTATGAAAAAAAGTCTTTAGAAATTCAGAAGCGCATTCTAGGAGAGAAACTTTACAAAGTAATGGTATGGTTTGATGGAAAACTACCTGTGTATTTCTAATAGTTACCTTAACCACTCAATATTTCCTACCAGTTTCTCTATTCCATTTATACTTCACTAAAACACCTTAAATTCTACTCGCCGATTCTTTTGCCTGCCTTCGGGTGTGGCATTGCTTGCTTTGGGGCGCGACTCTCCATATCCTGTAGCCTGAATTGAAGCCGCACTACATCCTTTAGAAATCAGGAACTTTTTTACGGAATTGGCTCTGCGCTTCGATAAATCCAAGTTATCGGCATCATTACCCACATTATCCGTATGCCCTTCAATTTGCAGTTTTATGCCCGCATTTACTTTTAACATTTGAGCCAATCGGGTAAGGTCGAAAAAGGACTCTGGACGAATTTTATCGCTATTATGATCAAAGTGAAGGGTTTTCATTTCAAAAGGCGTATGTTTTTCTCCCTTCTTAAAAGAACTGACTTTAATCTCGTTATCGGTAACTTTAGGTTTTGATGGATTCCTCAAATCAACTTCTACCGAAGTGCCAAACTTATCTTTATCCTTTACGTAGTAAATAAATTTCTTTTTCCCTTTAAATGGAATCAAATATTCCCCATCCTTTGCCGAGCTAGTGACCGTACCCCGATTCGATTTATTATCGACTTCCTCCCACTCAATGCTTGCTTTTACAGGTGTGCCTTCTACCGACTCCACCTTCCCTTTAACCACCATTACAGGCTCTGGTCGGAACTTTTCAGGCACCGCGATCTCATAAATATCTGATCGACCATACGAGTTGGCCCCTTGGGTAGAAACAACTAAGGCAGACGTTCCCAAGGAGGTAATGTGAAAAGCATCATCTCCTGGACTATTAATCCACTTCCCTAGATTAATAGGCTCACTCCATTGCGTCCACGAGCTGTTACTTAAGCGTTTACACATAAACACATCGTATCCACCCAATCCATAATGCCCATCAGAAACAAAATACAAGGTTTTGCCATCAGGATGCAAAAAAGGTTTTTTCTCCGCAAATGGTGTATTGATTTTTGCACCTAAATTGATCGGTTCGCTCCAACCTGTTTTTGTCCGCACGCACACGTAGATGTCTAAGTTAAACTCGCCTCCGCCATGAAAATAGAGCTTATCCTTCGGGTAAATGGGATTAAAACCTCCTGTAGCACCTTTTCGATCTGAAGCGAAGAATATCGCTTGACCATCGGCAGACATGCTAAAACTCGTTTCGTAATAGGGCGTATTGATGGGATAGTTCATCACATCTAAATTTTTCCAGCCATTCCATCGCTTTACGGCATAATAGATGTCTCCTTTTCCAATCCTACTTTCAGTACTCTTCACATAATAATAGTTCCTCAGTTGACTGTAATTTCCATAAATAAACATGGTATCTCCTTTCGGATTAAATGACATGGGGACTTCATGTGTCTGCGTATTTATTTCTGAACTCAATTTTTGAGCACGTTGCCAGTTGCCATTTTGCTTCAACGAAAAATAGATATCTTCTCCAGTTTCGTCATTTTTACGCGTAAAATAGAGGGAATTTCCATCCAGCGTCAACACTGGACTATATTCATTGAGTTTCGAATTCACGCCTCTTCCCAAATTACGCAATCTTCTCTCCGTACTTTCTTGCAACAAGCGCATGATTTTAGGAATACGGCTATCGCGGAATAGGCTTTTGTAAGTCGCATACACATTGTACGCACCTCGCCAATCTGATTTTAAGATATGAGGCGCTGCTTTTTTTTGAACAGCAATAAAGGCAATATCATTAGGGGCAAACTTCCGAATAAATTGGTCGTACAATGCTGCATTTTCTGAGGTACAGCCCTCATAATGTAGATTTAACTGGCATAAGAAATCAATCGGTGTCGTATTATTTTCGGAAGCGATTTCCTTCAACTTCCGATAACTCGGATGTGTGGCATAACTATTCGGACTAAAGCCAAATGCAGCACCATAATATTGTGGGACAATGTGTTTTAATTCTGCATCCGTATATTGTTCTATAATTAAGTCACAAAACTTTTCGTAAATCTTCCCACTCCGATCTCCAAACTGGCGAATTGAAGCAATTTGTGTATAATCTATCAGTAAATCTCGCTTATATACATTGATTTTTGTTTTATAAGGTGATAACGGATAATCGACCAAATAGCGTTTACATTGTTTAATCAGGTTGCCTCTTAATGCCTCTACCGTATCGGCATCAGCATATTTATCGTATATTTTAGATTGATAAAGCATTAATAAATTCTTGCGGTATGGCGCATTGGTAATGATTGTATAGGCTTCTTTCATCAATAGCGATGGGTATTGGCCGATAATATGATCTTCGGTTACGGAAAAGGCTTTTCGCACAGTAGCTTTCTCTTCGTAAGCCAATTTTTTATAGTTCCCTGAAGCTTTTACACTGTAAGAAAACGCCTTTCGCAGCATTTCAAAGTGAGGTTCGAAATTCTTATACTTATTGCGGAAAGCTTCACGACTTAAGAGTAGTTTGTGTTTTTCGAACCACACTTTACTCATCCCTAACAAGGCTATGGTGCTGTTCTTATCGGCCTTTAAAATAGTGGCAAACTGTTTTCCCGCACTTTGGTAGTTTTTCGCAAATAAAGTGTTTAAGGCCTCCCTTTCGGCACTGGTTTGCCCTAAAGCCACTAGCGGTAACATAAACAGTAAAATCAGTAAGTATTGGAATTTCATTCTATTGGATTTTCGTTTGGACGATGTTTACACCTCAGTTTATCTGAAACAGCTTAATCACTATTTCCACGACTTATAATTCAAAACATTCCTATAAACTTAACGCAAAATTTAAGGAGTATAAATGAAGTATGGTCACTTTTTAACACTTCGTTGATTTATTTGTTGCCACAAATCGCACCTCAACCTTATTTTAGATCGGTTCAAATCATTGTTTAGCACGTCTCAACCAATTATCTTGCAACGCGTCCATTAGCTACTCCGTGATCATGAATGAGAATAAACCAGCCAATCGCCTGATTAATGCTTCAAGTCCCTATTTATTACAACATGCCTACAATCCTGTGGATTGGTATCCGTGGGGAAAAGAAGCATTAACGCTTGCTCAAAAACAAGATCGTCCTATTATTGTGAGTATAGGCTATTCTGCTTGTCATTGGTGTCATGTGATGGAGCGAGAATCATTTGAAAATGAGCAAGTTGCTGAAATAATGAACACACATTATGTCTGCATCAAAGTAGACCGAGAAGAGCGTCCAGATATTGATCAAATCTATATGGAAGCGGTACAGTTAATGGGTATAAATGGAGGTTGGCCACTAAATGTGATTCTCATGCCAAATGGGAAACCTTTTTATGGAGGCACATATTTCCCTCCACAAAATTGGGCTAATCTGCTCTTGTCTGTCGCTAAAGCCTTTCGCAATCAACGCGATGAACTCGAAGATTCCGCCAACTCCTTAGCTGAAGGCGTAGCGCGAAGCGAAGTGGAACGCTTTGGACTACAGACTCAAAGTGATTCTGAATTTAGTTTGGAAGCCCTGAATGAAATGTTTGAAAAATTGGCTTCAAAATTTGATTTGGAACACGGAGGCATGAATCGTGCTCCAAAGTTTCCCATGCCAGCTATTTATTCATTTCTACTGCGGTATTACCAACTCAGTAAAAATGAAGCCGCCCTAAATCACCTCAAATTAAGTTTAAACGAGCTTGCCTATGGAGGCATTTACGACCAAATTGGTGGCGGTTTTGCACGCTACTCTGTGGATGCGGAATGGTTTGCGCCACATTTTGAGAAAATGCTTTATGACAATGCCCAACTGCTTAGCATCTACGCCGAAGCATATACTTTGACCAAAGATGAACATTATCAACACATTGTTGCCCAAACCGTAGACTTTCTCGTTCGAGAGTTACAAGACCCTTCAGCTGGGTTTTACGCTGCTTTAGATGCAGATAGTGAAGGCATTGAAGGCAAATTTTACATTTGGACTTACCAAGAACTGCAACAACTTATTGAGGCAAACGAATTTGCACTTTTTGAAGCGTATTATCACATTAGCCCGAATGGTAATTGGGAAGATGGTCAAAATATCCTCCACAGAAGAGGGACGGATCAGGAATTTGCTCAGAATAAACAAATTACGGTTGCAGATTTAAGTGAATTGAAAGAAAAATGGGCACAGCAGCTACTTGAAGTCCGCGCAAGCAGGGTACGTCCAGGCTTAGATGACAAGCAGCTTACTTCTTGGAATGGCCTATTAGTTAAGGGCTTATGTGATACTTATCAAGCATTTAATCAAGATCATTACCTACAGCTTGCCATAACTGTTGCCCAGTTTATTGATGAGCAAATGACCATTAATCAAGCACAATTATTACATAATTATAAAGATGGAAAGGCCAGCATTCCAGCTTACTTAGAAGATTATGCAGCGGTAATCCAAGCTTACGTGGCAGTATATCAATCCAATTTTGATGAAAAATGGCTCGCTAAAGCCAAAAGCTTAACCGACTATACCATCCAACAGTTTTGGGATGAAAAAGAAGGTTTATTCTTTTTTACAGACAAAGATGGAGAAGCACTCATTGCCCGTAAAAAGGAACTGTTTGATAATGTTATTCCTGCTTCTAATTCAATTATGGCAACCAATCTGTTTCAGCTAGGATTATTATTAGAAAACAGTAACTATACGGATTACGCAGAAGATATGATCAAAAGAATTAGTAATTTACTGTATCGGGAAGTACATTACCTATGTAATTGGGCTGCTTTGTATACGTACTTTGTAAAGCCAACTACAGAAATTGCAATCATTGGAGAGAAAGCCATCGAATACGCTCAAGAAATGCGGAAGCATTACCTCCCTAATTGTATTTTTGTAGGAACTACCCAAAAAAGTGAATTGCCATTACTAAAAAACCGAACAGCGATTGAGGGGAAAACTACCATCTATGTTTGCCAGAATAAAAGTTGCCAACTACCTGTTACTACTATTCAAGATGCCTTAAAACAACTATCAGCTTAACGCTATGCCAAAAGAGCCGTCATCAGAAGATCACCTCATCTTAGAAGTTAAACAAGGTAATGAATCTGCTTTTAGAAAGTTATTCGATAAATTCTACAAGCTATTGTTAGCTGTTGCCATTAACTTTTTAAAAGACATTGACGCTGCAAAAGATGTCGTGCAAGAAGTCTTTTTCCAGTTGTGGAAGAAAAGGGAATCGCTCAATATTAACAGTTCTGTGGAAGCTTACTTAAAACGAGCGGTCATCAATAAATCGCTGAATCAAATTAAATATCAAAAACGGCTTACAGGAGATGATAATCTTGAGCATCAACATAGCAGCTCCTATACAGTAGTCGAAGAATTACAAGCAGCGGAACTCCATGAAGCCCTTCAACAAGCGCTTGACAGTTTGCCTGAACGTTGTCGCTTAATTTTTGTCATGCGCAGACTTGAAGGCATGTCACACAAAGAGATTGCTGAAAAACTTGAAATCTCACCTAAAACCATTGAAAATCAAATGACAAAAGCACTAAAAGTGTTGAAGGAAGCTGTTCGCGTTTATGAAGAAAAAAGTAATGGGCAACCATAGGGGAAATACCGTGAAAGTTTGCCATTATCATGGGAGATTGCCCCAATAACCAAACCTTACCTACAATTGTTAAAGCTTACGCATTATGGAAGAAGACTTTTACATCACCTTACTATATAAAAA
>JBMYQA010000349.1:0-5821 GCA_049600855.1 Flammeovirgaceae bacterium
AAATTGAGACAGGTATTTATAAATATCCCACTACGGAAGCGTTGGTGTTGGGGCGAGAAGATGTGGAGGGTGATCAAGTGGTAGATCGGCGCTATCATGGGGGGATTGATCAGGCTTGTTATTGCTACGCTGCTGACCATTATGCCGTATGGAAAGCAAAATATCCGAATTTATCTTGGAATTGGGGGATGTTTGGAGAAAACCTTACCGTAGAAGGAATGGATGAAGCTAGCGTATTCGTTGGGGATGTTTATCAGTTAGGAAGTGCCCAAGTACAAGTTACCAAGCCCCGTCAACCTTGTTTTAAGCTTGGTATTCGCTTTGGTACGCAGCAAATAGTAAAAGATTTTGTAGAAGCACCGTATCCAGGTGTTTACCTGAAAGTGCTAGAAGTTGGTAAGGTAAGCGTAGGAGATGAGTTTCAATTACTCAGTCGAATAGAAAATAGTGTTTCCATATTAGAAGTTTACGAGTTATTATTTCGGAAAGAAGCCGATGCGGAAGTGGTTGAACGCGCATTGAATTCAACACTAATTTCAGGAAGTTCTCGGGCGACTATTCAAAGAAAATGGGGTAACTTACTAGATACCTGATAGCCAATGATTTTATGAAGGATAGAGAAAAACAAATTGAACAATGGGCTATAGCTATTTTGCAAGAAATGCCCGTATTAAGGCATAAGCTTACACCTATTGCGATACAAGCAGGTAGTTCTGAAGTGAACTTATTGCAAGAAGTGCTGAAATTTCTCTATTTAATTGGAACGTATCAGCAACGTTTGAGCCCTTCAATGGTCGTTGATTTAGCTTGGCATGAATTTATTTTGTGTACGCGATTGTATGCACAGTTTTGCCAAGAAAATTTCGGACGTTTTATTCACCATACACCAGGCGGAGAGGCAGCTGAAAATCAACGTAAGTTCTTGAAAACAATTCAGTTATATATTATGACATTTGGCGAACCACTTGCAGGTGCTTGGGGAAATCTTGCACAAGAAGAGTGGCAATCATCACAATGTGGCGCTTGCAAAGCAGATTAATTAGGACATTTTATCATAACGAATAAATTTATGTATTTCGAAGGTACATTAACCATTGATCCCTCTCAACTGACGCATATTGAGGCCGTTAAACCTACTCAAGCGTTTAAACGGGTTTTTTATTACCTCACCTTTGGTGGCGTAACCGAAAAACTCGAACGTGAAACCTTTACTGCGGTAGCAATTTTGCAACAGTTGAATACCGTAATGGCGCGTTGTGGCGTAAATAACATCATTCGCCTTTCGCATGATGGCATCGACTTTTACTTGGATCAGGAAGGAAAAACGGATGATTTGAAAGAGGCTTTAGAGTTGTATGGCATTGAGGTAGATCCTGCCATGTCGCAACACTTCGATCAGTTGTTGATGATTTTGGAGCACGATGATGCTAATTTCAAATATTTATTCGAAGTCACGATTAATCGAACACATGATGTAGGCGCATATCCCATCGAAATTAAAGTTTCAGGTTTATTAAATGAGTTACAAAGTGAAACAGCTCCTTCCATAGACAATGTGAAGGAACAGATGAAGGATATTTTCAAATCACAAGAAAGCTATCAGGCTTATAAATTAGAGAAATTGAGTTTATTCAGAGCTTTCTTAGAAAACTTAAAACTCAATATTAGCAAGTACATTCAAGTGGACGATGTGCAGTTGGATGTAAAAACTAAAGTCGTTATTCCGAAAAAGAAAATTCAGGCACGAGAAGATTTAACGACCAACCGACAAAGTGGGTATTACGGTGTCCATTATGGCTATTATGGCTTTGATAATGTATTGCTTTACAGTCTGTTATGGTCTGATATGTGTCACGATCATAACATTGTATTAGAAAATAGCTTTTTTGAATCAGAGTTGGGAGATGATTATGGTTATCAAGAGTCTGTAGATACTTCCTCTGACTATTTTGATAGTGATGTTCCTTTTGAAGAAAAAGCTGATTTTTTCAGTGTAGATAGCGATACAACCAAAAATCAAGGCGATGTGAGCAACAATTGGTTTGATTTTGACTTTGGAGGTGATGATGGTGGTAGTGCAGGTAGTGATTGTTCGAGTTGTAGTTCCTGCAGTTCCTGTGCCTCTTGTGGAGGTGACTAATGGGAATAACATCTAAGTATCACCGTAAATGATAATCAGTACTTCAGGCAAAACCGCACGATCAACTATAAATACACGAGTTCTAAACATCAAAAACATGTCAAACAAAATCATCAAAAAAGACGAACTGAAAGATTTGCTGATTAAAGCAAGTGAGCTCTCAGAAAAAGAGAAAAAAGAGTTGTCAGATCAATATACCTTGCAAGAAATTAAAGAAATTGCTTGGGAATACGACATCGATTCTAGTAAGATCGAAGCTGCATATAAAGCACTAGCAGATCGCAAAGAAATGTACCAATTGGGCATGTATATTGCCATTTGTTTGATATTGATTGGGAGCGTAACAGCATTTGCACTTTGGCCCAGACCATTCACTGGAAAGCTAGAATTAACCCTCACTTCCGATTACCACGCCAATACCATGATGCCTAAAGATCAATTGAAGGCATTGGAAATATACCGTCATAACCAACATTATGCCCTGATTTCCATCTATAACATGGAGTACACTCATAGTTTTAGATTGGAGATCATTGATCCTGATGGAAAAATAAAAAAGCAGAAAGAAACAGAAATTTATGGAGGAGAAAGTAAATCGGATGAAATCGAGTTTTACATCCCACTAAATTTACCCATAGGTGCAACCGTAGGCGATTGGCGCTATCAGATCTTTATTGATGATGAGTTGTATTTGGAGCGTAAAGTGCCTGTAAGTTATGGGGCTATGAATATCAGCTTTGCATCAGAGTTATACAGCAATGGCAAGCCTGTTAAAGTAAAATCAGTGTTTCATGCTGAGGAAGATCAATATGTGGAATGTTACGTGTTTTGGCCTGTATTGAGTGGCGAGCATTTATTAGAATGGAAGTGGTATGCTCCTAATGGGGAAATGTATAAACACCATAGCATCAACTTAGAGCCTGTAGGAGGCAAAAGTTATTGGGCATGGCATCATGTAGAAGCCAAAGAACTGCAATCTGGCCGTTGGCGCGTTGAATTGTATATGGCTTCGGTGAAAGTAGGAGAGAAGGAATTTATCATGGATTAAAATCCCATTTCCAATAATACATCGTCATAAATCTTGTGTTCGCCTTCAAAGATGGTGACTTCAGGTTGAAGGCCATAGCTGTTTAAATGATGGATATGGTCTTTGATGCGCTTTTCATTGAAGTATTCATCTTGGGTTCCAATTGTTAGCCTAAAATCCTTTTGAGCGAGTAATTTGGCTGCTGCTTGATGATCAACATCATGAGGGAAACTTCCTGCCCACAGCACTAGTGCATCAAAGTGAAAGCCTGCCGTTAGTGCCCAACGGGTTATGGTAGCTGTGCCTTGCGAAAACCCAAGTAAAATCACTTTACAGTTACTAATGTCTTTATCTTGAATCTCGTTTTGGTAGATCGTAGAAATTAAGCTAATGTAATTTTCGATTTCCACCTCTCGATTAAATTTGGTCATCCAACTTGCTCCAACTCTTCCTGTAAATCCTCCAATATAAAACTTTGATAAGGCTTGTGGCGCAATGACATAATTGTGCGCAGCATCTAAACACGCAAAGTTTTTAATAAAGTATTCGGAAAGCTGTCCATATCCATGGCAAACGAGCCAAATATTTTTAGTTTGAGCAGTTATTTCTCCCGAAGTACTGTAAGGAGCGTTTATGGTGATATCGATGGATTTATTCATGGGAGAAATATAAAAAAATAAGCAGAGTTATCTAAAATATGACATCACTTTGAACGATTTACGCTTAACTATTGATCATCTGATTTTAATTATTCAACTTAAACAAGCTTTAGTACAATTTTTGTTCAGATTTAATTATATTTTATGTGCTGTACGGTATTAGTTTCAATAACAAAGTAGTTTCATGATTAAGCAAAAAGGTGCTGAAAAAGTAACATAACATCCTTTTTTCTCGTAATGTACAATGTTATAAAGTGCTATAACCTCAAAAATAACCAGCTATTGCTTTTTATTATCGAACACGTATAAGTATGAACATTTTAAACTTTTTGCGGAAAAAATCTTATAGTAGAGAATTTAATGAGTACCATCGTGCAAGACGATCTTTTAGTTGGGAGCTTGCTAATTTAGAAGGAAAGTTATTGAGGGAGAAGGACCCTGAAAAGCGGGAAGAACTACAAGAGCGCATTGAAAAGGTGAAGTTTTATGTAGAAACAACCAAGAAAATGCTCGCGGCAACACGGTTACATGACAAAGGAAAATATAGCCAAGCCATAAAGCTTTATGGAGAAGTTGCTGAAACCGATATCTATTACGTAGATCTTGTACGAAAATACATGGCGAAAGCAAAGCCTCAATTTTCATTTTAAATCCTACCAATAAAATACCCCCTAGTTTAAACAAACTAGGGGGCTTAATTTTACCAACCTGAAGGGGCCAATCGAATATTATTTATCTACTTAAGAACATATTTCTTCTTGAGTAAATGTCTAAGAAGAAATCATCTCGAAGATCGTCAATGAAGTAAATGCCTTCACCTGTCGATTTCATCTCAGGCCCTAATTGTTTGTTTACATTCGGGAATTTATTGAATGAGAATACAGGGATTTTGATCGCATAACCTTCTTTTTGTGGGTTAAAATCAAAATCCGTTAATTTTTTATTTCCAAGCATAATCTGCGTAGCGTACTTTACATAAGGTTCTTTGTAAGCTTTACAGATAAACGGAACCGTACGAGAAGCCCTTGGGTTGGCCTCAATGACATACACTTGATCTTCTTTGATTGCAAACTGAATATTAATTAAACCAACGGTGTTGAGTCCTAAAGCAATTCGTTTGGTATAATCTTCAATTTGTTGGAGAACAAAATCGCCTAGATTATAAGGTGGTAGTACTGCATAAGAGTCTCCTGAGTGAATTCCAGCAGGCTCAATGTGTTGCATAATACCGATGATGTACACATTTTCTCCATCACAAATGGCATCGGCCTCCGCTTCCATTGCTCCTTCTAAGAAATGATCTAATAGAATTCGGTTATCGGGAATTTCTTTTAGGATATCCACTACATGTTGCTCAAGCTCTTTTTCGTTGATCACGATTTTCATGCTTTGGCCTCCTAATACATAAGATGGACGTACGAGTAAAGGAAAGCCTAAATCTTTGCACATTTCTAAAGCCTCTTCCGCATTTTCTACTACACCAAACTTAGGATAAGGAATATCCATCTCCTTCAACTTATTAGAGAAGCTTCCCCGATCTTCAGCTAAATCTAAGGATTCGAAGTTCGTCCCAAGAATTTTAATGCCATAGCGTGTCAACTTTTCGGCTAACTTCAATGCCGTTTGGCCTCCCAATTGTACAATTACGCCCTCAGGCTTTTCATGCTGAATAATTTCGTAAATGTGTTCCCAAAATACAGGCTCAAAATAAAGCTTATCTGCAATATCAAAATCAGTTGAAACGGTTTCAGGATTGCAGTTAATCATGATGGTTTCATAACCAAGTTCTTTAGCGGCCAACACACCATGCACACAGCAGTAATCGAACTCAATGCCCTGCCCGATACGATTAGGGCCACCTCCAAGAATCATGATTTTTTTCTTTTCGGATAACTGCATTTCATTCTCGTCCCCATAGGAAGAATAATAATACGGGGTATATGCTTCAAATTCAGCAGCACAGGTATCAACCAATCGATAGGTGGTATTGATACC